>JANXDJ010000019.1 GCA_025059545.1 Archaeoglobaceae archaeon | reverse complement strand
CGCTTAACTCTGGCTTTGAATGAAAAGGGAGAAATAATATGGCATAAATGTCTTGACTACACTTACGGAATTTACAGAGTTGGTGAAAACAAGCTTTTCATCTGGCCTAAGTATTTTGCAGAATGTGTGCCACCAGAAAAGAGAAAACCAGGGATATACGCTCTTGATCTGCTCACTGGCAAAGATCTTTGGTTTTATGAAACCACAAGCGAACCTATGCCATTTGCTTTTGCAGATGGAAAATTATTCTTTGCAGAGAGATACAGAAATCCCGCTGGCAATCTTGTTTGGCGAATTGTTGCTTTAAATGCGGAAAATGGTGCAAAGGTTTGGGAAAGAGATTTGCCTTACGAACTTGAGGGAGTTTATTACGCGGATAAGGAGATCCTTTTATACTATCCATTCGGAGGTAAGCTTTCTGCTATGAGAACTCTCGACGGAAAACCATTGGAGGTTGGAGATAATCCGGGAAGAGATAAAACTATCGCAATCTGGGAGCATAGGCTTTACTTGTTCAAAATAGGAATGATAGAGCTTTTTATAGGAAATAATTAGCCTTAAATCAATCTGAGCGTAATTTAAGCAAATAGTATATCTCTCTCTTTTCTTTTGACTTTTCTTGAGCTAAGATTTCGAAATCTGAGAAGTTTGGTTCATCTTTTTTACTAAGCTTATGAACAAAAAGAATTCTTCCTTCAGGCTTGAGCTTGGGCAAAAATCTCTTTAAAGCAGTCATCGAAGAGGCAAAGGGAAGAGTTAGATCGTTCAAAATGATATCAACAGACTCAATCTTGCTCAAATCGAATTTAAACGCATCTTCTATGAAAATCTTTACATTTTCAAGACTTTCAAGTTCTTTAAGTGTTTCTTCGAACTCTCTACTAAATTCTATGCCATAAACGAACTTCGCCTTCTCACTTGCATAGAGCAAAAATCCTCCTGCAGAACTTCCAAGATCCAAGACGATCTCTCCGCCTTTGAAAATTCCGAATTTCTCATCCAACTGCTTAAGTTTCCAATAGCCTCTTGGTTTATCTGCAAGGACTTCTATTTTGTCCCCTTCATTTATCTCCGCAGAGGGTTTTGTGATCACCACACCGTTAACCTTAATCATTCCTTTTTTTATCGCAATCTTTGCCCTACTTCTCGTTTTGAAGTATCCCCCTCTAACAAGCCAGAGGTCGAGTCTCATCACCTTTTTAACTTCTTCGCAACGAGTTCTGCAACCTCCATGGGAGTTTTTCCAACTTCAACTCCGACCGCTTTTAAAGCTCTAATCTTTGACTCCGCCGTTCCAACACCGCCTTCTATAATCGCTCCCGCATGTCCCATTCTCTTTCCCGGTGGAGCTGTGATTCCAGCGATGTAACCAACGACTGGTTTGCTTACATTCTCCTTTATGAACTCCGCAGTCCTTTCCTCGTCTCTTCCACCTATTTCACCGATTAACACAATTGCTTCCGTCTGCTTATCCTTTTCGAACATCTCGAGAACTTCTGCAAAGCTCAGCCCAACTATTCTGTCCCCTCCAATTCCTACCACAGTGGATTGCCCTATGCCAAGAGAAGTAAGGTTATATGAGATCTGATAAGTCAAAGTCCCGCTCCTCGAAACAACTCCGACATTACCTTCCATAAAAACATGCGTCGGCATTATTCCGAGATGACATTTTCCTGGCGAGATAACTCCTGGGCAATTTGGACCTACAAGAATCGCTTCTACCTCCTTCACTTTAAGGTAAGCTCTCAGCTCGTCATGCACTGGAATTCCCTCGGTTATGCATACCAAAACCTTTATTCCCGCATTCAGCGCTTCCATGATCGCATCAGTAGCGAAACTTGCAGGGACAAAGATTACACTCGCATTCGCTTTTTCTTCTTTAACAGCCTCGCTTACGGTGTCAAAAATCGGAACACCAAATATCTTCTCTCCTCCTTTTCCCGGAGTGACACCAGCGACGATCTTAGTTCCGTATTTCAGCATTCTCTCAGTGTGAAATCTTCCCTGGCTACCAGTGATCCCTTGAACTATTGCTTTAGTGTTCTCATCAACTATTATCGGCATTTTGCCACCTCCACAGCCCTCTTAGCGCCTTCTTCCATAGTCCTGACAACCTCTATTCTGCCAGACAGATTCTGCTCAATTATTTTCCTTCCCTCTTCTTCATTAGTTCCTGAAAGTCTTAGGATAATAGGAATCTTGAGGTTTAACTCATTGAAAGCCTTGACTATTCCCAAAGCCACTTCGTCACCTCTCGTGATACCGCCGAAGATGTTCATGAAGATCACCTTTACGTTTTTATCCATGCTCAAAATTTCGAATGCCTTCTTAGTCGTCTCCGCTCCCGCTCCTCCACCGATGTCGAGGAAATTTGCAGGCTTTCCACCTTCTAAGTAAATAAGATCCATCGTCGCCATCGCCATGCCTGCGCCATTTGCAATAACCCCTACGTTTCCATCGAGCTTAACATAGTTCAAACCTTCTTCAATTGCCTTTCTTTCAACCTCATCCGCTCCACCATATTCGCGAAAAGCTTCAAGCTCCTTATGCCTGAAGACGGCGTTGTCATCGATGGTTATCTTAGCATCTGCAGCAATTAAACCATTTTTTGTAAGAACAAGTGGATTTATTTCAACGATCTCTGCTTCATATTCCACCAGAATCCTGTAAAGTACTTTAATAATTTTATTCATTTCTTTCCATAGATCCGCATTCACCTTAGCCTTGCTCAGCACTTCACGAATCTGATAATCCCATAATCCCCAACGCGGATCAATTCTTACTTTTATTATCTTTTCAGGATATTTTTCTGCAATTTCCTCAATATCCATTCCACCAGCGGTGCTGAAAATGAGCGAGAAGCATTTCTCTACTCTGTCGAGAGCTATGCTGAGATACCACTCTTCTTGTATTTCAACAAGTTCTTCTAAATAAATTTTCCTCACAAATTCTCCTTTAAGCGATGAACCAAACATTTTCTTAGCAATCTCAATTGCAGAATCAACATCGAAAGCCTTTTTTATTCCTCCAGCTTTTCCTCTACCACCAACGAGAACCTGGGCCTTCAATACAACCTTTCCATCCAACTCCTTAGCAATTTTTTTAACATCTTCCAAATTCTGAGCTATAGAGCCCCGAGGAATTCTTATTCCATGCTTTGCGAAGATCTGCTTTGCCTGATACTCTTGCAGTTTCATGTGGCTCAATCGCTCAGAGAAAATTAAATCTTTTGGTTTTTCACTATTCGCGAAATTGAGTTCGAATATTGAGCGTAGAAAGCGAAAATTACGGCAAAAAGGCTATTGCTCTTGCTTTGTTTTACTCTCAAGCTCTTTTCCAAACCATAAGACTCTCTGTGGGAACGGAATCTGGATTCCATTATTTTCAAGTTCCACTTTGATTTTCCAAAGAAGATCGGTCTTTACCTCAAGCCATAGGTTAGAGGGGGCCCAAATTCTTGCAACAATGTTCACACCGCTATCGCCAAGATTGTCAACGAAAACCCTTGGTGGAGGAATTTTCAAAGCAAATGGATGCTCTTCAATAACTTTCCTTATTATTTGAATTGCCTTATCTGCATCATCGCTGTATCGGATGCTTATTGTGTACTCAAATCTTCGAGCAACGTTTGCTACGGGATTTGTTATGTTTGAAGTGAAAAGGGTCTCGTTGGGAATTCTAACGTATTGTCCATCATACGTTCGAACTATTGTCGACATTATGTTCATGTCTTCAACGAAGCCAGCGATGTTGCCAACAACGATTTGATCTCCGATCTTTATAGGTCTCTCCGCTATTAAGAAGAGTCCAGAGATCAGATTTGATACAACTTTCTGACTTGCAAAGCCTATGACGATGCCCGCAATTCCACCTGCAACGAGCAAACCTGTTAGATTGAAACCAAGCACGGGAGTGATAGAGGCAAAAGCTATGACTATTATTACCGTATATATTAATTTTATTAAAAGTTCGAGCTGGTCTTTTTTCAGCTTGTCTGCTAAGGATCTACGAAGGCTCATTGCGATGAATTTGGCAATTAAAAATGCGATTATTATTACGATAGAAGCAAAAATTAGGTCTCTTACGGTTACATTCTCATAAATTTCGTAATCCATGGCTTTGATCGTCAAAGCAAATATTTCGTCTATCATAGCCCCCACTCCATCGTGAATTTTGCGCCCAATACAGGTATAAATCTTCCAGAATACAATTCAAGAGATCCTTTCATGTCTCTGAAAAGTGGTCCATGGATGAAGTATGTGTCCGCAACACGCTTCGAATGAATTCTCATTTCTGCAATGCTCGAAACAGTATTCTTGTTGTAGTATAATTCCATTCCATAAACGTCGAATACTGCCTTCGAAACTTCACACCAGCTATTTGAAAGATTCGTTATTTTTAATTTCAAGATCCCCTCTATAAAAGGATCCACATCTGGAATTTTGCTGAAAACATCGCTTTCCCAGTATCTCCCTATTATACCGCCTCTTGGTTCACCATAAAGAGCAAATTTTTGGCTTAAAAAGCTGAAGATGTCTATATCCTCAATAATTCCTTCTTTTTTTAAAATCACTGCTATTTCGATCGGAAAGGTTAGATAGATCTCAGCTTTTGAAGCTGGTGAGATCAAAACGGGTTTTTTAAATGCTATATACAAGTAGTTCGTGATCTTTTTCGGTAAATTCACGGGCTCGACTGGATTTACATAGACTTCTGCATCCTCAAAAAGAATCTTTTCAACCTTTGAATTTCTAAGACTGCGAGAGTAAAGATAACAACCATTCTCCTTTTTAACTTGAATTTTCAAGTCCCCGAAATCTATAGAGAGAGCACTTAGCGCATAGGCACCATACACACAAAAAATTTGTTGAAAGATTAAAAAATTTATCCAAAGAATTACCTTATTCCAAGTCTTTTGAGCAATTGTGTTGCCCTTTCCTGACCGTAGAATTCGTAAACTCCTCCTTTACTGCCTGGCTTTAAGTTTGGATCCCCGAGATAGCCCGCATCTACAAGCTGGACTAAAAGCTTTGGTGGAGCCCACTTCGGATCCTTTGTCATCTGATACATGGATTCGTATATTCTTAGCCTTGTATCCAGTCCAACGAGATCTCCTGTTTCTATTGGTCCCATGGAATAACCGTAGCCAAGCATCATAGCGATGTCAATGTCTTGTGGTGTTGCTATCCCTTCTTGAAGCATTAACAAAGCCTCTTTACCCAAAATAAGCCCAAGCCTTGTGGTTGCAAATCCTGGGGAATCTTTAACAACCACACAAACCTTTCCAAGACTTGTTAGCCAGTTCTTTATGTCCGAAACAAGCTTTTTATCGGTTAGAAGACCTTCTATTAGTTCAACAAGCTTCTGAACTTGAGCGGGATTGAAGAAGTGTAGCCCTAAAAACCTTTTTGGATCTTTAACTGCAGATGATAGCTTTGTAATGCTTATCGAAGACGTATTTGAGCCGATTACCGCATCACAGATAGAACTGATTTCTTTTAATATTTTTAGCTTCAATTCCACGTCCTCATAGACCGCCTCGATTATTAAATCGCACTCCTTCAAGTCTGCATAGCTCATTGAGGTTTTTATTCTTCCAAGTATGGTTTCAGCTTCTTTTTCACTCATCTTTCCTTTCTCAACAAGCTTTCTAACACCAAATCTACCACTCTTGATAGCCTCCATTCCCTTATCCAAAGCTTCTTTTCTCGAATCTATGGCAACAACCTCAATACCTTGTTGAGCAAAGAACTGCGAGATCTGAGTCCCCATCAATCCAAAACCAACTACGCCAATACACTTAAACATCCAATCACCTCTTTTCAAGAAATTCTTTCATCAACCTCTTCGCTTCCTCACTTGCAAAGAGGATTGAGAACAAACTTGCCTCATATCTCAGTCCTTCTCTCAGCGGAGTATTCATCGAAGCGTTTAAAGCTCTTTTCGCAAGCTTTACCGCTATTGCAGATTTCTCAGCGATCTTGTTTGCGATCTCTTTAGCCCGATCCATGAGTTTCTCAGGCTCAACGATTTCTTCAACCAATCCAATTCTGTGAGCTTCCTCAGCTGAGACCATTTCTCCCGTTAAAACCATTTTCTTCGCCATACCCATTCCGACAAGCCTTGGAAGCCTCTGCGTTCCACCACCGCCTGGAAATATGCCGATGTTGATCTCAGGCTGACCAAACTTAGCATTTTTGCTTGCAATTCTTATATCACAAGCCATTGCAAGCTCTAAGCCACCACCCAATGCAAATCCGTTTATTGCTGCGATCACGGGGATTTCAAGCTCCTCAATTTTAGCAAAAAGCTCAGTGCCGAGTTTAGAAGCTTCTATTGCCATTAAAGGATCTCTTTTCACCAACTCATTTATATCCGCTCCCGCAGCAAAGGCTTTTCCAGTTCCAGTTATTATTAAAACCCTAACTTCTTTCTCCGCTCTTTCAATGATCTCTTTGAGCTCCCCTCTTGTCTTCGTGTCCAGAGCGTTGAGCTTCTCTGGTCTGTTCAGCGTTGCAATCCCTATTTTTCCTTCAACACTATAAAGGACGTTCATATTTTCCCCAAAAGTTGTCTTGCAATGATCTGCTTTTGAATCTCCTTAACACCTTCGTAGATCTCCACGATCTTTGCATCTCTGTAGTAGCGCTCTGCAGGATACTCACCAATGTAACCATAACCTCCATGGAATTGCACACACCAGTCTGCAGCCATTACTGCAGTCTCTCCAGCGAACCACTTTGCCATCGAAGAGAGCTCTGGTCGTGATTTGCCAATGCTACAGAACCAAGCAGCCTGCCAAGTCAAAAGCCTTGCAGCCTGAATTCTCGTTGCTATTTCAGCGAGCTTGAACTGGGTGTGCTGGAATGCTCCGATCGGCTGATCGAATTGCTTTCTCTGCTTCACATAACTTATCGCAAGCTCTAAAGCTCCTTGAGCGATCCCAACGCCTTGTGCCGCAACTCTTGGGCGTGTGTGGTTGAAGAACTCCATTAGCTGGTAGAAACCTTGCCCTGGCTCGCCGAGAATGTTTTCCTCTGGAACTCTAACGTCTTTCAGAGCGATCTCAGCAGTATCACTTGCTCTTAAGCCAAGTTTGTTCTTGATCTTTGTAGCCTTAAATCCCTTTGATTTGCTCTCTACAATTGCAAAAGTAAGCCCCTCATGCCTCTTTTTACCTTCAAATGTCCTTCCAAGAACCAAAACGAAGTCGCAAACGCTTCCGTTGGTTATGAAGGTTTTAACCCCATTTATTACCCACTCGTCTCCTTCCTTAACGATCTTCGTCTTCACACTTGCAACATCGCTTCCCGCTCCCGGCTCTGTTGATGCCATTGCAGAAATTGCATCTCTCTCAGTCACCCAGCGAAGATATTTCTCCTTTTGCTCTTCGCTACCAAAAAGCTCTAAAAGCTCGGTGCCAAAAGTAGAGCTCATACAAGCGTTTCCAAGCCCAGGACTTACTCTATAGAACTCTTCTGTTACCAAACATTCCTCGAAGAGTGTGAGCCCCATTCCACCGTATTCTTCTGGGATCTTCAAAGTTGAAAATCCAAGCTTTCTTGCCTTTTTCATGATCTCCATCGGATATTTTTCTTCTCTGTCACATTCTTCGATCAATTCCTTCTTAAACTCCTTCTCTGCAAATTCCCTTGCAGCTCTTCTTAGATCTTCCTGCTCCTCCGTAAGCTTAAAGTCCACCACAAAACCACCTCAAGCCTTCTTAAACCAAACCTTCCACATCCCGCTTCCATCCTTAGCAGTGTAGAGCGAAACTCTATCACCAACCTTTAGCTCTTCTTCGCTCCAACCCATAATGCGAACATCTCCAAAGCTTGCAATCACGATTCTATAAGGCTTGCTCCATTCGTATCCTGCAGGAATTGAATGCACAACTGTAAAGCACTCAACAATTCCTTCTCCATTCACTTCCGCCCATTCAGTTACCGCACCACAAACACAATCCACTCTGGGAGGATAGTAGCTTTTTCCACACTTGCAGACAGTCTTGAATACTTTTCCCTCTTCAAGTCCTTTCCAGAAGCGCTCAGTTTTCACTACTGGAATTTTATGCTTCATTCTCAATTCCCTGCTCTCAACGATCATGAACTCACCTCCCGAGAATGAAGACCCATGCAAAATGCCCCGTTCCACCAACATTGTGGGTTAAAGCTCTGTAATGCTTCAGATCAACCTGAAGATTTCCTGCTTCTTCGCGAAGCTGTTTTACTACTTCGTAAACCATCGCAACTCCTGTTGCTGCTAATGGATGCCCTTTCGCCTTAAGCCCGCCGAAGGTGTTTACTGGAATCTTCCCTCCAAAGTCAGATTCGCCGTTCTCAATGAACTTCCCACCTTCCCCTTTCTTGCAAAAGCCAAGGTCTTCGTAAGCCATTATTTCAGCAATTGTGAAACAGTCATGCACGGTTGCTAAATCAAAGCTGTTCAGCGGATTCGTGATCTTTGCACCCTTATAAGCCATCTCCGAAGCCATTCTCGTCGCTTTCAGTCCAACGTAGCCCTCTCTCATCGTAATATTCGAAGTATCAGAAGAGTAGCCAACGCTTTCAAACCAAACTGGATCAAAACCATGCTCTTTTATTGCCTTTTCACTCGCCAAGATCGCTGCAGAAGCCCCATCACCGATTGGAGAGCAATCGTATAGCTTTAAAGGATAGGTGACCATTCTTGACTTCAGCACGTCTTCGACTGTTATCTCCTTCTGAAAATGAGCTTTGGGATTCTTAGCAGCATTTCTGTGTGCTTTAACTGCTGTTAATGCCATTTGCTTCTCAGTTGTGCCATATTTAGCCATGTGAGCGGTTGCATGCATCGCATAGTAAGCTGGGAAAGTGGTGCCGAAGAAGTGAAATTCCCAAAGATAGTTGCCAGCTCTTCCGCCAATCGCTGCAGAAGTTGCGGTATCAACTTCTGTCATTTTTTCCACGCCTATAGCTATTGCAATGTCCGCAATTCCTGCTTTAATCGAGGAATAAGCGGAATAAACTGCAGCACTTCCCGTTGCACATGCAGCTTCAACTCTTATCGGTCCTTTTCCAGTAAAGCCACAATACTCATTTACAACTACAGCAGGCATCAATTCATATCCTCTTGTTCCTACACAGCCGACTACGCTTAGATCGATCTCTTCTTGGCTTAAATTGGCATCATTCAAAGCTTCACTGACCGCTTCAAAGGCGAGCTCTTGGATCGTGAGATCTCTCTGCCCAAACTTTGAGCAACCTACACCAACAACACCTACCTTCATTACACTAAAAACAGCAAAGATGTTAAAAAACTTTCGCAAAATGCGAAATTTCTAAAATATCTATACGATCATCGTCCTTCTATGATCCTTATGAGTTTTAGAAGCAATATAGGTATGTAGATGATTTATTCGAATTTCATGCTTCTTAAACCACTCCATGAATTTTCTCCTTTCTGCCCTGAATTCCTCGACGTCTTTGTAACGAACTATGAGACAGAGATCGTATTGAGAGCCTACGGTTTCGAAAACATTTTCAACAAAGTCCAATTTTTTGAAGTGCTCGATTATTTCGTCTAACTTACTCTTTGAGGCTATGTCGAAATCGATCAACACTACTGCAAGCATACTAAGCCCAAGTTTCTGGTAGTTTGCAATCCAATACCCCTCTTTCAGCTTTATGAGATACTCCTGCTCCTCCAATGATTTTATTCTATTCTGAACAGTTCTGAGAGTTACACCTACTTTTTCTGCAATCTCACTCTGCGTCCTTCCCTGAAGTAGGAACTGAATTATCCTCTTATCAATGTCATCCAACTCGTGCTTTCGCATAATGTGAAAAAATTCGCACTTATATTTATCTTTTTTCAAGGATTTACAAATAGTCTGCCCTTTCCAAATCGCTGTCCTTTTTTAACACTTTCAAGCACAAAAATTCTTGCTTTCCTTACTGCGAACTCAAGATCGCCCATAGCTAAATAACAAGCCAAAGCGGAGCTGTAAACACAGCCGGTGCCGTGAAAACTGTTTTTTATAAGCTCAGCTTCAACGGTGTAAATTCTTCCACTATCGCAAACCACGTCTTTTCCCTTGAGTTCTCCGCCAGTTATCACGACAGAACAACCATATTTTTTATAAAGTTCCATTGCAAGTTCTTCAGGATCAGTTTCAGTTCCAAAAATCTTTGCCTCTGTATAATTTGGTGTTATTACGCTTACTTTTGGCATTAAAAGTTCATAAGCTGATTTTTCTCCAAGCTTTCCTCCAACACTTGCTTCAAGAACTGGATCGAGAACCTTTGGACATTCAAGATCCTTTATACAATCGAAAACAGCCTTAGCTATCTCTAAATTTGGTATTACTCCAATTTTAACTGCAGAAAAATTGAAGTCATCTGAAAGAGCTATGAATTGCTCTTTTATGACTTCTGGATGAACTGCATGCACTGAAGAAACTCTATAACTGTTTTGCACGGTTAATGCGGTGATTATTGAGCAAGGATGTAATCCTATTGCTTTCGCAGTCTTTATGTCCGCACTAACACCAGCGCCACCACTTGGATCAAGAGCGGAGATCGTTAAAATAATTTTCATAAATTAATAAAAAATTTTAGAACAAATCTTTGAGGTTTATTATGTGCTTTCCGAGCTTTCCGCCGTAGTTACCTGCGGTGATCTTCACAACTCCGGGGATCTTTGTCGCTGCAAGGATTCCAACTCTCGTAGCCTTTTTAACAGCATCAATGTTCAAACCATTGATCACGATCTCGTAAACCGCTTTCACTCCAGGCGGAATTTGAGAACCTTCAACCTTCTCGCGCAAAGTTGGTGCAAACTTCTCATTCGTTGAAGCTTTAAGGAACTTGTATTTATTAGCCCCAACTTTTGAGCCAGAAGCAACGATTCCGCCTGGGAAAGGAGTGATCACTCCTTCGACTTCAGCAATTGCATCCACTGCAGCCTTAGCTGCAGCCAATGCAGAGGGCTGGGTTTCGCCCATGATGAAGAAGTTTCCACCCGCGATTCCGCTGACATAGCCAAAATGGCTCTCGACTATGAATTCTCCCTGCATCATTGGAATCGCGTAGCATTTTCTTCCACCAACCTCTACTTCTCTTTCATAGCCATCTCCGAAGAATTTAAGCTTGAAACCAGTGTCAAACTTATCTTGCGCTTCTGGAAGCCCATTAAAAGCTGCAGTTGTTGGAGCGGTAAGCACGCATTGCCCAATTCTCGCAAGTAACTGCTCCTCCAAGCCTTTTTTACTCATATGGCAGATCTGGATGTAGTATCCCGGTCTACCGTCAGGAGTCTCGCTCAACAAGGCTTTCTTTTCAATTCCCGCTTCAGCTGGGCACATGATCACAGAAGTTCCGAATCCCGTTGCCTCATTCGCAGAAACCCAAGCCCAATAGTAGTCGTAGGCGGTTATCAAAACCCTCGCAATTTTTATGTCGAAAGCCTCAGCAAAAGTTTCCTCTACTTCTACACCATTCACTTTCATACAATCACCAACGCTAATTGCTAATTTAGGATTTAAATCTTTTCAATTTTCTCCGTCACGGATAAGTCTATGATTCTAAAACCGCTTTGAGCTCTATATTCTGACTGAAGTTTCTGTTGAATCCCAAATTCTTCTCTCATTTCTAATATCTTTAAAAAGTAGATATTGTGGTTTTTATTCTAAATAATAGTCCTAAAAAGCCCAAATCCGATCTTTCAGTATTTCGCAAAACACCAAAAGATTTAATATTCCATAATGTTAAAAGATTAATTATGGCGGAAAAGGTTAGAGATAAGGAGCATCATGAGAGACTTTTCAAAGCATCCCTAAGTCCCGCAAGGCGTGACATTGTTCGTGCAATTGGTATTCACGGAAAAACGCTGGAAGAGATTAAGAAAGCACTCGGTTTATCCGAATTCCAGATCAAATTCAACCTTGATTGGCTCATAAAAGAGGGGTTTGTAAAGGAAGAAGATGGAAAGTTCAAACTCACTGAAGAAGGTATTGAATTACTTGAAGTAAGCTAAATTCAGCGAATTTTTAATTCAAAATTTTAGACTATTTTAATGTCTCAGTAGTTTAAAAAATATGAGATTGTTTATTCGTATCCCTCAAGCAACTTTGCAAGCTTCCCTTCTTTCAAGGTCTTTGCAGGTTCGAAGATCTTCTTTCCATAGAATTTGGCAAGTTCATCAAGTCTCTGAGCTATTTCAACATCGCTGAAATTCTTTGCAAATTCGAGTGGTCCGAAGGGTCGGTTATATCCGAGTTTTACAGCGGTATCGATGTCCTTAGGAGTTGCAACGCCCATTTCTGCAAGTTTAACCGCTTCATTTATCTCAACATACATGAAGTCCATTGGGTTTATCTTCTCAGATGCCTTGCTCTCGTCAATTTGTGGTCTTCCAGCACTCCAGTCATACCAACCCTTGCCGGTCTTCGCTCCTAATTTGTTTTCCTTCACCATTTTTTCTAGGATTTCGGGAGGCTTGTAATCAGGGCTAACAGTCTTTTCATAGTATTTCAGCACATGATACTGGGTATCGATACCTACATAGTCCATCAGTTCAAATGGACCCATTGGCTGTCCCATGCTTCTCATCTTAGCATCAACTTCTTCTGGAGTAGCAACACGCTTCTCGAGTATTCCCATGAGCAAAACACTGCTCGGTGCAACAACTCTATTTGCAATGAATCCAGGAACGTCTTTTTCTACTCTAACTGGCACTTTTCCGACGCTGCTTACGAAATCAACGAGGAGTTTCATCACATTTTCACTTGTCTTCTCTCCCCTTATAACCTCCACAAGTCTCATAAGAACTACTGGATTAAAGAAGTGCAGTCCAGCGAACTTATCCGGTCTCTTAGTTGCCTTTGAGATCTCTGTTATGCTCATAGTTGAAGTATTGCTGGTAAATATACAGTCTGGCTTTGCAAGCTTATCGCATTCTTTGAATGTCTGAACTTTCAAATCGAAGATTTCTGGAATTGCCTCGATTATCAAATCTGCATCTTTTACAGCCTCTTCAAGGGTTAAAACTGGCTTTATCCTCCCGAGAATTGTGCTTGCTGGCTCTTTCAGCTTCCCTTTAGACTCCATTTTTTGGAGACTGTCCTTTATCATGTTCATTCCTTTATCCAAGAACTCTTGTTTTATGTCCCTCATCCTTACTTCATATCCAGCCATCGCACAGACTTCTGCAATTCCATGCCCCATCAATCCCGCTCCAAGAACAGCTACCTTTTTTATTTTGGCTTTGGCATCCATTTTTATCACCACTTCGGCATAGGAACTTAAATTTATTAATCTTTCTTTTTTACTTTAAGAAATTTTACATATTTTTTAGACTAAGTTACGATTTCATCCAGCCTTTCGAGTTCCATCGCCTTTTTTATTTCCATCATTGTTAAATCAAGCGGATCTTCGATCTTAACTCCATGCTTTAGAGTCAAATTCCTCATTTCTGGTGAAGTTGGACCCATTGCTGGGTCTCCGGGAACTCTAAATGAGACATCAAAGACTACAAACTCAAGCTCATCCTTTGGTGAGTAAGCCATTGCTCCTTGAAGCCCAAACAACCCTATTATTCCCGGCGGAAACTCTTCAATGCAAGTGGCTATTAGTTTCTCCGCATAATCATAAACAACTTCTTGCTTACTCTCCCGCATTGTGACTCCAAAATGTCCTATCTCCTCATTTCTTACGGGCACATCGATCTTAAGCTGTTCTCTTGCGGGCAAATTCAAAATACCTTCCAAATTGACTTGTCTGCGATCGCTGAATCCAACGAAGTCGAAATTACCAAAAACATCCTTGAGGGCATAGCTGTGGAAGTTTGCGTTGAATCTCGCTCCTAAAACAAACTCCTCGATTCTTGCCTTTTTTAAACCCTCCTCATTGATAATTCCTGCCTTTAAAAGTTCTTCAGCCTGTCTGTAATAGTCTCCCGGAGAAACTGCGTAGAAAAAGGATCTTTCAAGAGGGTTCTTTGCCTGTTGAACCTTTACGATGACAAGCCTGTCGATCTCTTCTGGTGACTTAAAATCTTTTGGAAGCCTTATTTTGGCTTTTTCGAGCAAGTAATACTGATTCTTTACTTCATTTCTCTCCTCCGCTCTTAGCAGAAATCTGTTGCCATATATAGGAACTCTAAACTCCTTCTCAATACCCTCGTAGCCTACGTAAACTGCAAAGCTTCTGTTCGGGATCATGATGGTGTTAAGTTCTATAAGCTTCTCCTGGACTTCCTCATTTAACAGATCTTTAAAAGAGTTAAGGAAAATTATGTGATCATAAAGATGTTTATTGAACTTCGTGTATAGCCTATCACGACCTTTTTGCACAACGATCACAGTTTTAAACCCCCAAGCCTTTGCAGACATTCCGATCTCTTTTGCAGAATGCGAGCCAAAGATTCCAATGGTTAAGTCCTTATAGTCCTCGAAAACTCCTCTCATGATTTAGTTTAAACCTATCGCTAAATTATCTTTACTATTCTCTCATGGAGTTCATAAAGTCTGTTAGCAAGCTCTATAAGAAAGTCTGAATCCTCCAAACCTTCTATAAATCTATTAGGAATATTATCAACCCCTTCAGCACCTTTTATTGCACCAGTTATTGCAGAAATCGAATCAGTGTCTCCTCCACAGTTTGCAGACTTAATTACCGCTCTCTCAAAATCCTTGGATGAGAAGACGCAGTAGAAACTCATTGGAACCGCATCGAGGGCTGAGATTGAATTTCCAAGTTTTTCAACTGCGTAGTCAAGTTCTCTATCTCTGATCTCATAAGCAAACCTTATTTTGTCTGCAAGTAGCTGGTCTTGCTTTTCTACCCTCTTAACGACTTCTTCGAGCATTTCTTCATCGCTGAAATCAAGAACCTTGCATGCAATAGCTATCGCAACCGCTATAGCGCCACCAATTGCTGTAGAACCCTTATGAGTTATGCTTGAAGATATTTCCGCATAATTCTCTACGAGGTTCAGGTTGAAGTGGTAAACAAGCCCAATTGGTGCAACCCGCATTGCAGAGCCACATGTGTCAGATATTATCCCTGAATCTTGCCATGTAGCTCCTCGGAGTAGATTTATAACCGCAATCCTTGTAGTTGGACCTACTCTTCTCCCACCACCTAAATACCAGTTTTTAAGCTTTTCAGCGAAATTTGATGGATTAAAATAAACTGTCTCGAGTATTGATTCTGCAAGGAGGATCATCTGTTCAGTATCATCTGTCCATTGTCCCGCTTTAAGGTCTCCATAAGGGGAGGGAATAAATTCTCGAATTTCACCAAAAATCTCTTTTATCTTATCCCTACTCATTTCTTCAGCGGGCATTCCAAGTGCATCTCCTATTGCAAGTCCAAGAATACAACCCTCAAATTTTTCAACCACAGTTAAAGCATCAGAATAACTTTTTAAATTTTTCAGAAGTAAAGCTAAGAAAAATTTATTAAAATTTACTCCACTTTTAGTTATGAAGCACAGAATTTTGTCAAGACCGAGCTACAGCCTTCTTGAGCTTGAACTTGAGAACAACGAGGAAGTTCTCGCTGAATCTGGAGCAATGGTTTACATGCGAAACGTTGAAATATCTCCTGAAATGAAAGGTGGAGTTTTCGGTGGACTAAAAAGGAGTTTTCTCGGTGGAGAATCTTTTCTCGTGAACAGATTCATTTCAAGAGGCAAAGGTCTTTTGGGCTTGTCACCAAGTTACAATGGAGATATTACACATATACCTCTTTCTGGAAGAATATATGCCCAAAGCGGAGCTTTCTTAGCATCTTCACCAGAGATAAACATTGATATAAAATGGGGAGGAGCTAGGACTTTCTTTGCAGGTGAGGGGCTGTTCTTGCTCAAGCTCGAAGGAAATGGGGATCTATTCCTTTCATCCTTTGGAGGTATTGAAGAAATAAAAGTCGATGGTTCGCTCTCCGTAGACACTGGACACATTGTTGCATTCGAAGAGACTTTGGATTTCAAAATTAGAAAAGCTGGAAGTTTAAAGGCAACGATCCTAAGTGGAGAAGGAATTATTGCAGAGTTCAATGGAAAAGGTAGAGTCTGGATTCAGACAAGATCTATAGCGGAATACATAGGCTGGCTATCTTCGCTTCTACCGCAGAGACGTTAAGTTTACAATCTGAACTTTTTTGCTTCCTTAGCTTTCAGAATTTCCACACCTTTTAGCTCATTGAAAAGGTTTTTGATCTGAGATATTGTAGATTTGTCGTCATAGATCAGATATTTCGCATCACTAACTTCTATGGATTTCTGAATGATCTCGACATTTAGCTTTTCAAATGTGTATTTTGCAAAGTTATGTCCAAAAGTGAAAATGGTGTCGAGAATAATTTCTGTCTGTCTTGGAACATAATGAGTTCCACCAATGCCAATAGCTACCTTCCAGTCCTTTCTTGTATCTTTGATAGCCTCAAAAATGGCTTCCGCAACTATTTCTCCCGCCAAACCGTCTTCCCACTCCACCTCTGTTGAACCGATTTCGTAGAATGCGGAGGGTTTTGAGATCTCTGAAGGTCCATGATGAGTTGCTTCTAAGGTGAATTCAAATTCTGGAGCTCTTTTTAGCCTTTCTTTTAAAGCTAAGACGTAATTCTTCATCGTAATGGGAGAAGGCTTTGCAAAGCTTTTGGGCAATCCACCATATGTATTCTCACCAACATTTCCTGAAACATGAGTTGTAAGGATCTTCCTACCATCTTTACTGCTGTGCCTTGACGCGAAGAGAATTTCATCAAATTCGAAAACTCTCGAAAGTCGATCGTCGATCTTATCGGCATATATAAGCTTTTCTTCTACTTCAACTATTGCAAAGCGATCTCCAATATGGAAAACAAAGTCTCCAAGATTCTTTTTTTCGAAACAATCCATAGTCAACAGATGGGACATTATGTTCAGCGAAGCGGAATCTTTTGTTGAACAGACGACGAGTTTCATGGCTAAATCAGATAATCCGCCAGTTCTTTAATTCTTCTTCCACAATAGTGGCATTTTGCGAAAACCTCGTTACCTTCAGCTTTAACGTAGAAGATCGATGAAATCGGTTCTTTGCTATTCGAGATGCACATCCGATTAGGACATCTCAGAATGCCTTTTACAACTTCAGGAAGCTTTACTTTAAACTTCTTTTCTATCTCGTAATCTCTTATAAGGTTTATCGTCGCATTTGGCGCTATTAAGGCAATTTTATTCAGTTCTTCCTCTTTTATAAAAAGTCCCTCAACTTTTACAATATCCTTAGTCCCCATTTTTTTGCTCGGAACATTCAAAGCCATTGAGACAGTCTCTTTTCTTTTCTCATCAATCCCTAGTATTTTCAGCACGAGAATAGCCTTTCCTGCTGTAATATGATCGATCACAGTCCCCTCTCTGATCTTGCTCACAACCAGTTCTCTCTCCTTCATTGCATCACCTCTGAGAGTATAGCCATCCTCACTGGCACTCCATAGAAGGCTTGCTTGAAATACCTCGCTTGTCTCGTTTTATCAACTCCAACGTCGATCTCATCAACTCTGGGAAGCGGATGAAGAATTATTGCATCACCCTTCATTTTTTCAACTATACCCATCGTGATCCTATAACTCCCAGCAACTTTTTTATATTCCTCTTCATCAAGAAATCTCTCCTTTTGGATCCTAGTTACGTATAAGACGTCAACCTCGTCTATTATCTCTTCGAGTCTTGCCTTCTGAAAATTTCCATCCAACTCTTCAAGGAATTCATCAGGCAAACTTAGGATCTCCGGACTTACGAGGTAGATTTCCGAATTAAAAAGTGTCAAAGCTTTTATTAGGGAATGTATGGTCCTCGAATATTTTAGATCACCAACAAGAGCTACTGAAAGTCCTTCAAGCCTTCTACATTCCTTTTTTATCGTGTATAGGTCCAGTAGAGTCTGAGTCGGATGCTGTCCCGCTCCATCGCCAGCGTTGATCACAGGAACAGTAGAATTTTCCGCAGCGAATCTTGCTGCTCCCTCGAGATAATGTCGAATGACTATTGCATCGCAATAATTCGAAACAACCCTTATTGTGTCTGCAAGTGTCTCGCCTTTAGCCATACTGCTCGCTTCCTGTGCAGAAACGTTCACAACATCTCCACCAAGCCTTTTCATGGCACTTTCAAAGCTGATCCTTGTTCTTGTCGAAGGTTCGAAAAATAGATTTGCGAGGATCTTGCCTTCAAGAATCCTACATTTTCTTATTCCAAGTGCGACGTCTTCAAATTCTTCAGCTTTATCTAAAATTTTTAGTATGTCTCCTTTTTTAAGATCCTCGATCGAGATCAAATGTTTCATCACCTCTCATTTGTAGTAAAAGGTATTTAAGGATTGATGCTTAAGTTGCGACATGGATCTACTCGAATTGATCGACGAAGCGAAGAAGTTGATGAATGGGAAGATGATCGAGTTGAACGATAAGAAGTGCACGATCATTGGCGATGTTCATGCAGATCTTGAAGCTTTAGATTTAATTGAAGAAAACATCAGAGGAAAAGCTATCTTTCTTGGTGATTACGCTGATCGTGGCGATGAACCTCTGGAAGTTTATGAGAGAATTTTGAGGATGTTCTTAGAAGACAAGGCGGTGCTTCTAAGGGGAAATCATGAGACAGAGGACGTTTTCCCTCATGAACTGCCATGGCAGTTGAGTCAGTATGATGAGGGAGAAGAGATTTATCGTTCTCTCGTGGAGCTATGGGAAAAAATGCCATGCTCAGCGGTCTTAAACGGTGAGATCTGGTTGGTTCATGGTGGTGTGCCTTGCAGAAGTGATCTTAGCAGAATAAGGAATCCCAATGAGGATCTGGCTCTTGAAATGCTCTGGAATGATCCTTGGGAAAGAGAGGAGTGTGGAGAGAACTTCAAAAGAGGTGTTATGTTCTTCTTTGGAAAAAAGGCTACGAGAAATCTTTTCGAAAAGCTAGGAGTAAGGCTTGTGGTTAGAGCACATGAGCCCTATAAAGTTCTAAAGGTTGAGCAAAGAGGAATGGTTATCACTCTTGGCTCATGTGCAAATCCTTATGGACTTGCAAATTTTGCAGTTCTCAGAGTAGACTCAGAGCAAAGATGGGAGAATGGCTACGATTTTGCTGAGAAATTTGGCATCGAACTGTCGATTTATTAAGAGAAGTTAGATATTTTCTAAACATAACTCGATCAGCCCGAAAGTTTTAAAATTCGAACGATCGTTCGGCACCTGATGAATGGGTTGATCGGAGAGATAACAAAGATAAAAGAGAAAACTGGAGCAGTAATCTTAGCGCATTACTACCAACTTCCTGAAGTCCAGAAAGTTGCAGATTTCGTTGGGGATAGTCTCGAATTGTCTCTAAAGGCAGAGAAATGTGATTCTGATAAAATAATTTTCTGTGGAGTTAGTTTTATGGCTGAAACAGCCTCAATTCTCAATCCTGAAAAAGTGGTCGTGCTTCCATGTTTTACTACCTGCCCTCTGGCCGATTCTCTAACTGCCGAGGATGTGAAAATGGTTAATAAAAAAATTCCTTTCGTCGCTTATGTCAACAGTTTAGCAGAAGTAAAGGCGGAAGCGGATTTCTGTTGCACTTCTGCGAACGCTCTGAAGGTTGTTAAGAGTATTGATTCTGATTTTGTTTTTCTTGGACCAGACAAAAATCTGGCGCATTATGTTTCACGAATGACTAAAAAAAGAGTGATACCAATTCCAGAAAATAGTGAATGTTACGTTCACGCTCAAATCACAGTTGAGGATATTATTAGGATAAGAGAAAAATACAAAGATGTAGTAGTTCTTGCTCACCCAGAATGCAGACCAGAAGTCCAAGAAAAAGCAGATTTCATAGGATCCACAAGTCAGATGTTGAAATTTGTAAAGAAGTCTAATGCTGATACGATCGCAGTTGGGACAGAAGTAGGTTTGATTCACAGAATGCAGATTGAAAATCCTGAAAAAAAGATATTACCAGTGAGAGATGTTGTTTGTAAGGAAATGAAAGCTATAACTCTGGAAAAAGTATACAATGCCTTAGTTAATGGTGGATTAACCGTAAAGGTTTCTGAAGAAATTGCTGAAAGAGCGAGAAAATCTATAAAGAGTGGATTTTTATGCTCCTCGGAATAATCGGCTGTGGAGCGATTGGAAGCTTTTTATCAGAGCTTTTACCAAGAGCAGGATTTACAATTTCAGTCGTTTACGATCTGGATCAGAGCAAAACAATGAAAATTGCAGAGAAGACTGGTGCAAAAGTTGCAAGAGACTTCGAGGAAT
>JANXDJ010000018.1 GCA_025059545.1 Archaeoglobaceae archaeon | reverse complement strand
AAACCCATTGCTGAAACGCTCACAATTATTGCCTCGAATTTATTCGCAACTTCTTTCAAAATTCTTTCCTGCTCTTCACCCCAAAGAGGGGCGAAAAGTTTAATCTCTAACCTATCACAGATTTTTTTAACTCTTGAAAGCTGATATCTTGAAGCTATCGCTCCTATGCAAATAGCATCAATTTTCAGCTTTGAAAGTCCTTTTTCAAGTTCTAAAACTTCCTTTTCTTCTTCTCCAGATACTTCTATTCTCTCTAAGGGTAAATCAAGGCATTTTGCAATTGCTTCAAGCATGTGAAGATTTACGGTGTGGAACATGTATGATTCCGGATTCTTTGGATAAACTCCTACGAGGGTTAAATCCCCTTCGTCAATTCCATGACTTTCTAAAAGCCTATGTAGAGCCAAGATCGAATCCTTACCACCTGAAGTTAGCAAAGCTGTTCTCATTCCAAGTCCAAAAGTCTAAGCTTATTTCCAACATTGCTCTTGATAGCCTTATCGTATACGATCTTTGCAACCGCAAGATCTTGAATTGCCAAGCCTGTGGAGTCGAAGATCGTTATCTCATTTCCTTCTCTGCCCTTCTTTTTTCCAGCCACAATTTCGCCGAGTGAAGCATAGATCTCTTTTTCCGAAATCAAACCCTTTGAGACTGCTACGTTTACTTCTCCACCATGCAAAGCTTGGTGAAGATCGTCAACTACAATCTTAGCCCTGAGCATAGTTTCTATCTCCAACTCCTGCTTTCCGGGAGCGTCAGCACCGATCGCGTTTATATGTGTCCCCTCTTTGATCCACTCATCCTTAACAACTGGCTTAGTTGCGGGTGTTGTTGTTACGAGAACATCGCAATTACAAACCTCTTTTAGTGCTCTAAGTTCACATTTCACTCCCTGAGATTCGCAGAACTTCTTAAAATCTTCTTCCGCTTTCTTGCTTACGTCAAAAGCCTTTAAAAGCTCAATTTTGCAAAGCTCTTTAATTGCAAGCAATTGAAATCGAGCCTGCCTTCCACAGCCAACGAATCCAAAAATTCTGCTGTCTTTTCTCGCAAGATATTTAATAGCAACCCCTCCTGCTGCTCCGGTTCGCAAGGATGTCAAAAAGGTCGCATCCATTACAGCAAGAGGAAAGCCTGTGGAAGGGTCGTTTAAAGTTAGGATTGCCATAACAGATGGTAATCCTTTCTCAGGGTTTTTTGGATGAGAATTAACCCATTTAACACCAGCGTATCCCATAATGAAGGCAGGCATAGCTCTTAAATCACCTTGGTCAAAGTTAAGGTATATTTTTGGAGGCATAATTGCTTTTGATAACGCATGATCCTTGAAAGCCTCCTCAACCGCACTTATCGCTTCTTTCATAGTTATCAATCTTTTTACTTCATCCGCAGAAAGAATTAATGTCTCCATGTTTTAATAGAAACGAGGGAGATATTTAAATCTTCAGAATAACTTTGGCTATGCAGTTGAAAGAACTTGATTTTAGAACGATCAGAGAGGAGTGGATGCATATCCATCTTGAAGATGGGACTATTATAAGATTCAAGTCTGTTTTAACAAGAGTCTTTGACACTGGGCAGAGAGATCCGGTTGGGGAGCCGATTTATAGAATTGACAGTCAAAACGTAGTTGTTGCAAGAGCTCCAGAGGAGCTAAGAGGGACACCTTCGGATTTCATTCCTCCAATTCACGAGGTTGCAAAGAAGAGGAAACCGAGTGTTGTTAAGATAAGGGCAATTATTGGCGATGAATGGAATGAATACGAGCTTGAAGATGGAAGCAGAATAAAGACGAAGACGATCGTTACTAAGGTTCTCAGACTTGATGGATTTTTTGATGCTTATGGAAATCCCGTTTATGTAATCCAATCACAAATGATCGTTTCGAGCTAATATTTTCTCCCGATCACAATGTAGCCAGTATGCCAGACGCCAGTAGAAGTTCTTGTGCCAATCCTCTTTATATCCAAGTCGATGCGTAGAAGTTCGAAAGCCTCAAGCTCTCGAAACTCGTTCTTGTTCATAGCTTCGTAAACTCCTCTTGCGGGTTCGATGTATGGATTGTATACCGCGAGAGCTCCGCCAACTTTTAAAATTTTCTTGGCCTTAGGAATGAAAGCTAAATCGTCTTTCATATCCAAAACAACAAGGTCAAATTCCTTTTTGAAACCATCAGCTACTTCAACTGCGTCACCGATGATCTGATGAACATTTTTTAGCCCGGCAAGCTTGAAATTCCTTCTTGCAATCTTTGCAAAATCCTCTCTTATTTCAACTGTGACAACTTCTCCGAATTTATTAAAATAGGCGAGATAAGCTGCAAGCATTCCACTACCAGTCCCTGCGTCAAAGATTAGAGAGTCTGGAGATAAGCCAGTGTATGCGATGATCGCTCCTATGTCCTTTGGCATCACAGGCGTAGCACCTCTTTTGAAATGCTTAAAGAATCCGGATAAATTAAAAGGCACTATTTTGTATTCAACGCCGATGTGCGTCTTTATAGTGTCTCCAAATGACTTGTTGTTGAGTTCACTGAGCTCTATTACCCCATGATGAGTATGGAGCTTCCCTTCAAATTTTTCAACGAGAAAACTATGCTTCCCCCTTGAAAGAACCACTGGAGGCTTCATCCTTGTAATCTTAACAAAGCTTCCGCTATATCTCCATTTGCTTCAATCAAAGCCTTCCTTGCTCTCTCTTCGTCAACATTCGCTTGTTCCATCACAAGCTTCACGTCTTCTTCACTGATCTGTGGAGCAATCTTAACAACTTCGTATTCTCCAACAACTTGAAAAGTTTCCATTCCCTTTGCTGAGATCTTGGTTACATTCGGATTTCTGAAAATCAGCTCTTCCGTGCTCGTTTTTATTATAACTTCCTTTGCATCAATTTCCTCCATTTCGATGCCCATCTGTTTCATCATCTTCTTCATCTGCTTTGCATTTATCGGAAGCATAGAATAAGGCTGAGTGAAGAAGTTAAAATACTTTGCCTGAATGATCTGGTTATTTTTTCTGGATTATTAAATCCTCAATGGAAGCATATTTCACTAAAACATCTCCTATATTGACTTTTTTGACTCTCTTCAGCGCATTTCTTTCATATAGTGTCCAAGAAAAAATGAAATCAACCCTTAAACCTGATTTTGGGTCTATTGCTGGTATAATTTTTTTAACAAATTCTTCTACTTTTTCTGGAATTGGTTTTAAATCGAGTTCCCTTACTATCTTTAGCACTTTTTAGAGTTCTTCAATTCCAACGCCTAAGGTTAAGTCTATATCCTTCGTTAATCTTGGTTCGCCGTAAAGAAGCAGTGCCTGTCCTCCAATTAGCATGTAATCTATTCTTTTCTCATCCAATTTCTGAGCCAATCTCTTTATAAGTTCTCTTAATTCCATTTATCGCCCTTCGCATATTTTTCATCGATTTCAATTCCTTCAAGTGGATTCTCAGGGGGAAGCTTCTTCATTTCCCTCGCAAATCTCAATAAATTCTCAAATATTTCGATATTTTTTATAAAGTCAACTTTCTCCTCTGCGATAAATTTCTTCTCGAATTTCTCAAACTCTTTTCTGATCATGCAACTCTCATCACACCCATATACTTATAAAACTGTCTGCCTTCTTATCTCACAAGTGTGATCGGGAAAAGGTTTTAGCGAAAAATAAAAATACCCAACTCAGACTTAATTTAAGCCCGGGTAGCTCAGCCTGGGAGAGCGTTCGGCTGAAGACCGAACAGTCGCCGGTTCAAATCCGGCTCCGGGCATACAACAATTTTTGTCTATTCTTTCTTTTCCTCGCTTTTTTGTGCCTTTAGTATGTTCTCTAACATCTTTGCCATAGTTGTGGAGATATAACTCAAAGTTTCGGAACGGAATTTCTTGTCTGTCATTTCCTTAGCAATTTTAAGAGTTTCTTCGAGGACTTTAGTAGCTTCATCAACCCTTCCAAGTCTAATTAAATCTTCTGAAATCCGTCTTAGAGCTTCAGAGCGTTTATCATCGCTTGTTATTGCTTTTGCAACACTCAGCGCTTCATCAATCTTTCCAAGATTTGCCAATGATTTGGAAATATAAACCAGAACTTCTGAGCGATCAGACTTATCTGGTATGTCTTTAACAATATTCAGCGCTTTATCGATCTTTCCAAGTTCTACTAAGGTTTTTGAGATATACACTAAAATGTCAGATCGCAATTTTTCATCTTGTTCCTTTATAGCGATACTTAGTGCCTCTTCAATTCTACCAAGTTCTACTAAGAGCTTTGAAATGTATATTAGAGCCAAATATCTTTCTTTCTCTCCAGAGATCCCCTTAGCAACATTTAATGCCTCATTTAGGACTTCGTTAGCTTCATCAATTCTTCCAAGCTCCACCAAAGCTTTTGATATATATCCCAATGCCCAAGAGCGGTCTAACTTATCCAAAACCTCTTTGGCAATACTAAGAGCCTCATCAATCCTTCCAAGAACTAATAGGAGCTTTGAAATGTATATAAGAGCTAAATACCTTTCTTTCTCAACAGAGATCTCCTTAGCAACATTTAATGCTTCATCAATTCTTCCAAGCTCCACCAAAGCTTTTGATATATATCCCAATGCCCAAGAGCGGTCTAACTTGTCTGGTATCTCTTTAGCAGCACTCAAAGCCTCAGAAATCTTTCCCAGTTTTATTAATTCTTCCGAGATTATTCTCAAAGCCTCAGATCGATCTAAATTATTAGAGATCTCTCTGGTAATATTGAGAGCTTCTTCTACTTTCCCAAGCCTAACTAAATCTTCTGATATACGTTTTAGAGTCTCTGATCGTTTCTCTTCGCTTGAGATCTCTCGAGCAACGTTTAGCGATTCGCTGATTTTTCCAAGAGCTGCTAAGGCGATTGATAGATCTTTTAAAATGGATGAACGGGCATATTTATCTGGAATTTCCTTTGCAATATTTAAGGCTTCATCTATTTTTCCAAACTCTAATAGAGTTTTTGAGATGTATCCTAAAGCCTCAGAACGCCAATATTCGTCGGGAAGTTCTATAGCTAACCTTCGCAATAGTTCAAGTTTTTGTAGAATCTCAGAATTGAAATTTTTCATCTTGTTAATTTTCACGATGAATGGTAATAAATTTTTCGTTTTAAAATGGGGCCGCCGAGATTTGAACTCGGGTCTCTGGCTCCCAAAGCCAAAAGGATCTACCAGGCTACCCCACGGCCCCCTGAATTTCAGGTTGTGATCTCTTAATAAAGGTTTCTGAGTGAGGAATAATTTTAAAAATAATGCGGAGATGAAACATGGAGTTCTTACTTTCTGATCCTTTTAGAAAATTCCTTGGCTGTGAAGTTGAGGAAGTAAGAGAAGGTTATGCAAGAGTTAAAGGTGTTGTAAGAGATGATTTTCTGAACATATACAGCGTTGCTCACGGTGGTTTTATAATGGCTCTTGCAGACTTTGCCTTTGCGATCTCGGCAAATACAGATACGAAGAGGGTTGCAGTAAAAATTTCGATGAACTTCTATTCTCCAGCAGAAAAAGGGGATCTGCTTACAGCAGAAGCTGAAAAGGTTAAAGGTAAAAGATTGGGTTTTTACAGACTTAGGGTATTCAAGGGGGAAGAAATAATAGCCGAAGGCTCTGCAATTGCCTATGGCTGAATCTGCTCTAAAAGATCTTCACACACGCCAACGATATTCTCATTCGCCTTTTTAAGCACTTCGATCGGATTCGTTCCGTTTGTCCTGAGGTATATCTCAGGTTCACCAACCAATGGGTGTGGGATATTGTATCTCACGAGAACAGTTCTTTTATCCTGAGAAAGGTAATGTTGTAGGAGATTCAGGTAAGTGTGATCTTCCCCTTTCACGATAAGCTTTACATAGTTCTTTCCGATCTCAACGATCTTCAGCATCACCACTCACCTTTCCCATAAGCTCTTGAGATTTTTCTCTTCTCTTCTTTTCCGCAGTTTGGACATTTAAGCTTTCCCCCCTCAAGCAATAGCTCAGATTTGCAGGAACTGCAGAATGCCTTAATTACGCCCATTTCTGGCTCTCTTATGGAGATCTTTGGTGATGTGTCGAGCACTCTTGCTTTTAAGATGTCGAAATAACCTATTGCATCGCCTATGTTGTCAACTCTTTCCCCCAAGTTAGAAATGTGAAGCAAAGCAAGACCTGTATGTGCGAGTTCTCTATCTTCTCCCTTTTTTCTTGCTATTTCAACCATTGCAAAGCTGTTCTTGATCTCAACAACTCTACCGAGGACCACATCGCCTTTTTTAAGTTCTGGAATCCTGCTGAAACTTTTTATTCTTGCTTTTTTGTCCTCTAACTCGAGAATTCCGGCTACAGAAGCAAAAAGCTCCCCTTCTTCCTCGTAAACACCTTCTCCAGCTTTGAATTCTTCAACACTTCCAATTTTATCTCCCGGAAGGACGATCATTTTTCTCAATCCTAAACACCTCTACTGGTATGAACTTAAATGCCTTTTCATGAAAAGAGTAAGTTCTCCTTAGTGGAATCATGAACTTCCATAAATGTGTAATCCTGAAACCACTTTCTTCGGCTCTTTTTCTCACAAAGATCTCACTTTCTGCAGAGTGGATCGAGTAAATGACTTCAGCGATCTCGAATGCCTTCTCAAGAAAAACTCGATCCGCATTTTTTCGCTGAATACCGAAAGGAGGGTTCATGATAACTGTAACATTCTTTTTAAGCTTGAGATCGCGGACGTCGCATGCAATTAAATCCACAGAAACCCCCAATTTCTTAGCATTAGCTTTTGCAATTTTCAAAGCTTCTGGATCAATTTCGATGCCAATTGAATACGCTCCAAGCATTGCTGAGCCTATCACTAAAATTCCAGTTCCACATCCAAGATCCACAACAGTTTTTAGATCCCCGAATAGCTTAGCGTTTGTCAATATAAAGCCTGCAAGGTTTGCTGGAGTTACATATTGCTCAAGTTGGATCTTCGGGTTTCTAAAACCTTCAAGGCTTTCAAGAGCGATTTCGAGTTCTTTCTTCAACTTATCTCACCGATCTTGTTAGCAAGCTTTGCAAGGACTTCTTTCCTTTTACCTTCAACAAACTTTATTGAACCAACAACAAGATGCCCTCCGCCATCGACACAAGCGTTGATCTCTCTCTTAAGCTCCTCAACAAGTTTTGGAATGTCCAAGTCGACGCCTTCACTACGAATAACTGCAAAATCTGGACCATAGCCGATTGTGACGATCTTTGGGTATTTTTCTTTTAATCTGTCGTGAATTTCTCCAGTTAATTTACCCGGGGGTGGAAAAGTGAACTTTTTCGAATAATTTTCGACATCAAAGGCAGCAAGAGCTATACCATTTGGCAGTATCTGCACTTTCACGTTCTCGAGTCCAGTTTTTAGTTGTTCTTCAATTGCTGATTTTGCATAGCCCGATAGAATTTCAACGAGCTTTTTCTGCCTATCTTTTCTACCGAAGCCGAGAATTTCATGCACAATTGTGCTTGCAGACTTAAAGCGAAGGTAAAAACCTTCGAATTCTACAGCCAAAGCGAGATCTTTCAGTTCTTCTTTACTCAAATTTGAAATCTTTATGTATTCTTCAACGCTTCCCTCTGATCGATCACCAACTACAGAAATTGCGGCGAGTTTTGTAAACTCTAAATCGGAAATCATCCTTGCGATCTCAACGCAGAGAACACCAGAAGTTATATTGCTATCCCCACCGACTTTATAAGGATTTATGTGATAAAGAAGATATTTATCAACACCCTCATCCGGAAAGTGGTGATCTATTGTGATCACATCCGCGCCAAATAGTATGAATTGCTGGATGGCTGGCAGATCTTCATGTCCCGATCCATTGTCAACAAGCACAACAAGGGGAATCCTATCGCCGTATCTCTCAGCATCTTCCAAACTCTCGTCAAGATCTCTAACAAGGTCTTCAAGCTCATAAAAAGGAGCTCTTGAGACTTTTCTCTTTATAAGGTAATACTTACTTTCCTTATCTCGGTAAATTTTTTCCACTAACTCTTGGAGTGCAAGCTCTAAAGCAACTCCGCCACAAGTGCCATCTGCATCCCAGTGATGCCTTATTATGATTGGTCTTGACTTGTAAACGGCTTTTTTAAGTTCCTTTGCAACCGAAATCATTTCTTCTTTCAATTTTTCAAGAACATCGCTTTTTATTAGAAAACCTTTGAAATCTGGCTCACAGGCTTTCTCGATCTCTGCTTCGATCCTCTTCCTGATCTCATAAGCATCTTCGCCGAGAATCTTGTCAACTTCCAAAGCATCTACGCCATTTCTCCTTACTGTGCCAATAACTTCAATGGCTTCATCAACTTCCGCATCGAAGTCGTCGAAGACTGTGCAGTTCACACTTCCAGTGCCATCAACGATCGTGAAAACCTTTGCAATCGCAGTCTCTTTCGCATGTGTTACGATCCCACGAATCTTAACCATTCTTCCTAAAAACTTTGAAACTGTTGAGATCGGAATAATCTCAAGGTCTTTTGAAACTTCGACAATCGCATAGTTCTGAATTTCAACTGGGGCTAAGTCGATCTCTCCGCTGACGCTTATATTTGTGACTTTAACAACGATCTCGTCTCCTTCCCGGAGATTTTGACTTAGCTTTTTCGGAATAAGTCCTTTTAATCTTCTGTTCAGACTGACAAAGGCTCCAATATCTGTAATAGATGAGATTAAGCCTAAATAAAGTCTACCAATTCTAAGATCCTCAATACCACAGCTATTTCCAATCTTGAAAACGTGAGATTTCTTTCTGCATTCAAAGCAAAGTTCCTGATCTGTTTCCTTGCCACATATATAACATCTCTTTACTCTACCAGTTCCATTACAGCCTTTACAAACTTCCACGATCTTAAGTTTTCCATTTCCATTACAAGCACCGCAGATCCCTTTCATGAAAAGCTTAATCTGTTCTTCGGATAAACTGACGATCTTGGGATCGAAGCTTTTAGCCTTTCCTGTCCCGCTACAGGTTTCACATGTCTTCTCTATTTCGATGAAACCCTTTCCTCCGCACTTCTGACAATTCATAAGCCAAGTGGGATTTGTGTTAATAAAAATATTCTGATTGTAGAAATAAGGCAGGCAAACAGAATTGCCATCAAACTAAGCTTTTTGAAAATCTTTATAGCGACAAGCACGTCCTCATCTGTAGCATTTCTTCCGGGGAGTGAGTAATAGCCGGGTTTCTCAAGCTTAACGCCAAGGACGTAAGACATTGCGGAAATGGTGCAACCATTCAGTTTAACCTTGTTTTTGATTCCGTAGGAAAATGCTCCGCGTCTGAAAAATTCAAAGAAAATTAGGGCTAATCTTGCGGGAATGAAGTTTGCAAGATCATCAAGTCTGGCGGAGAATTTTCCAAAGAATTCATATCGTCCACGGTAGCCAATCATAGAGTCGCAGAGATTTATTGCTCTGTAAACCACAGCGCCAGCGATTCCAAAGATCGAGAAGTAAAAAAGTGGGGAAAAGACGCCATCGACATAATTTTCTGCTGTTGATTCGATCACAGCTGATCTGAGTTGGGGATCGTTCAACTTTGTTGTGTCCCTGCTTACGATCTTTTGGACTTCTTCTGGGGAAAAATTGCTATGCAAGCAATTTTCTGCATGCTGGATCATGCTTTTTATGGATATTGCGGAGAATAGAAGGTAGAGATGCCATATAAACTTAAATGGCTGTGGAATTGGTGCGATCACGAGAATGAAGGCAAAAAAGAGCACTGTTATACTCGCTAAGAAGCCGTAGAGAAATTGAATCCAGTTGGCTTTCTTTTCAACTTTGGAAAAGAATTTCTTGAAAACTTCGAGGATCTTACCAAACCATACCACCGGGTGAAGAAAAAGAGGTGGTTCTGCAAAGATCAGATCCAGAGAAATAGCTAAAATCAGCAGTGATAGCTCAAATGCAATATCCTGCATCAGCTTTTAATTCTATTCGGATTGAATCCCTTCTTTACCAGTAATTCCTTAACCTTACTTACATGGTTTCCCTGAAGCTCGATAATACCATTCTTTATCGTTCCACCACATGCAAGCTTTGACTTCAAAAACTTCGCAAGCTCTTCAAGGTTTATCTCGTTTCCATCCAACCCTTCAATCGTTGTCACTTCTTTTCCGTATCTCCTTTTTCCGACTTTTATGAGTATATACTGCTGTTCTTTTGCTACTTCTTCGCAGATGCAGAGATCTTTCGGCAACCCACATTTAGAGCATATCTCCGACATTCGACCCTCCTTTTTTTAAAACTTGGATGAATAGAATTTTAAAACTTTCGGTTATTAAGCGTTAAATTTTTAAACTAAAATCAAATATTAACGCCATCATGGAGATCGTCTATTGGAAAGAGATCGGAAAAGATCTTGCGAAGTTAAGAGCGAAGAAAGAGAGTGTAAGATACAGAATCGCCCCCTTTGTTCAGTGGAAGGTTTTGATTGCAGAGGAAACTGTGAATGTGAAGAAAAGCGAACCGGCAATATTAAAAATAAAAGATGTTAAAATTCCCGAAAATACGATCCTTGCCCCTCTTTCGATCATGAGACACGCTCTTGGAACCACCATAGATGTCATAGAAAAAGGAATAACGAGAGTTGAAGACGAAAAGACTATAACTCATGCGGTTTTCATGCCAGTCGAGGATGGAGTGGTCGAGAAAGGCGATATCGTAGGTGTTTTAAAGATCTTCTTTGTCAAGACGGGGATGATAGATCGAAGGCTTGGTTTTTCAGCTTCAGATATCAAAATAAGAGAAGAAATGGTTGATGCAAATCTCGTTTATAGGCAAAATGGAGAATTGAGGAGAGAGAAAATAAAGACTCGATTTTTTGGATATTTCAAGAGTTACATTGCAGAATGGGAACCAGTTGTTTCTGCGGATAACATTGACGTAAAGAAGGGAATTTTGGCTCGAGTTAAAATAAAGGATATAATCTTACAGCCAAACACTGTAGTGACACCACTTCACATAATGAGGAATGTTTATGGCACCGTGATCGAAGTTGTGCAAGAAGGGAAGCCTTCAAGGGTTGAAGACGAGAAGAAAATTACAGAAGCGATATTTATGCCGAGAAAAGACGGAAAAATACAAAAGGGAGATCTTTTAGGCGTTCTGAATATATACTATACTGCAATTGGTGATTTTGAGCCTAAGATGGGTCTAAAGGAGGAAAAATTTGCAAGACTTGTATATGAGGCGTCTGGTAGAGTGATAAGGGATGGGATGCTTTTAAAGCCGTTCGCTTACAGAAGAAAACCAATTGCAAGATGGGAACCACTCATTGCAGATGAGAACGTTGTCTTAAAGAAGGGAGAGGTTGTGGAAATTGGTATAGATCCTGTGAGACTTGAGGAAAACACCATTGTTTATCCGCTTTACATCATGAGACATGCCTTTGGAACAGTAGTTGATCTCATCGAAAGCAAACCTGCGAAGGTCGAAAGCTCGAAGACGATTCGTAAGGTTCTTTTCATGCCCTTGTTCGACGGAGAAATAAGAAAGGGTCAGCTGATAGGTGTAGTAAATGTTTACAATGTCGAAGTTGAATCCTACGAAGTTTTGAGCAAATGGCTTAGTGAATGGGTCGATGAAATGAAGAAGGTTACGAGGGGAGAAACATGAGGGCGGTAATTTTTACAAACAAAGAATTGGATCTTGGGGGATTTGGATTAAAGGAAGTTTATTTGATCTTTGCAAAAGGCGTTAAGGGGAGCATAACGGTTTCAGAGATGAGTGAAACGGTAGAATTAGCCCAGAGTAAAATGCCACTTATAAAGAAAGCGGAAGAGATAATAGAGAAGCTCGAAAAGAGCTATGAAGTGTTGGGAATGAGCGTAATATTTAAAGATTACGAGGAGGAAATAGAGAGCGTTTTAGAGGCTTACAAGCCAGATGTTCTTATAGCTGGAAGGTATATGCCTCTAAACCAAAAGATTTTGGATCAAGAAGCTGCAATTCTGTTCCATAGGGAAAAAGTTGATTTTGAAAAACTCCTCTACATTCACTCTGTTGGCGGAAATATAGAAAAGGCAAGAAAATGGATAAGGATGGGAAAGGAGATCATGATCTATGGTCTTATTGAGCCAATGCTACCTCCAGAAACCCATGCAAGAAAGATGAAGGAGTCCCAAGAGAAAATTCAGAGGGAAATTGATCAGATCTCCGAGGATTTGAGTGTTAAAAAGTCTATTTTAGTCGGTAATTTTGCAGAGGAGGTTGAAAGGCTTGTTAGCGAGCTAAATCCGAGTATTTTATTGTTGAACAAGAAGGTTGGAATTGATAAGATAGAGGATCTTCTGGAAAAGATCGATAGGAGTGTTCTTGTTATTTAGAGGTGTTCCGAATGAAATTTGAAGTAGTAAAAGTTGAAATTCCAAAGGATTGCAATGTAATACTTGGTTCTGCCCACTTCATAAAGACTGTAGAAGACTTATATGAAGCTCTTGTAAATTCTGTGCCAAACATAAAATTTGGTTTAGCCTTCTGCGAAGCTTCAGGGCATTGTCTTGTGCGACACGAAGGCAACGATCCAGAGCTAAGAGAGCTCGCTGCAAAGAAAGCTCTTGAGCTTTCTTGTGGGCACAGTTTTATAATATTCATAAAGAATGCTTATCCGATAAACGTTCTTGGCAAAATAAAAGAAGTTCCGGAGGTTTGTAGCATTCACGCTGCAACTGCGAACCCATTGGAAGTGATCGTTGTCGAGACCGAACAAGGTAGAGGGATAATTGGCGTTGTAGATGGCTTCAAGAGCAAAGGGATCGAGAAGGAAGAGGATATAAAAGCCAGAAAAGAATTTTTAAGGAAAATAGGCTATAAGCTTTAGCGAGAATTTTGTTTGATGGTAAAAATTATAACCCCTATTCTCTTATTTAATACGTGCGATCTGTGTTTGTTATATTGCTTTTGCTGGTAGCAAGTGCCAGCGCTACTGAAATCGCAATTGTTAGCATTCAGGGTGAAATAACCGAAGGGACATACATCGCTCTTGAGCATGCCTACGAATATGCGAGATCGAATAACATAGATCTTATTCTCGTTGAAATCGACACTCCGGGCGGTCTTTTGTCCTCAACTCAAAAGATCGTCTCATTATTTATGGACAGCGAAATACCGATCATCGTTTTTGTCGATAAGGGCTCGATGTGCGCTTCAGCGGGGACTGTGATCCTATTATCTGCCCACATCGCAGTAGCTGCGAATGGCACTGCAATTGGTGCCGCTACTCCAGTGAGCACAACCTCTGCTGTAGAAAACAAGACGATCAACTACATTGCAAGCTATGTAAAAGACATTGCAAGTGCTAGAGGAAGAAATGCAGAGGTTGCGGAACGCTTTGTCACTGAAGCTTTGAGCTTAACAGCAAAAGAAGCTTATGAGCTTAAAGTAATCGATTTGCTTGCTGAAAGTAGGAGTGAGTTATTTAAGAAAATTAACGGTATGAAAGTTTCAGTTAGTGGTAAAGAAGTTGTGCTCGACACCACAAGCTACAGAATAGTGGAAGTTGAGAAGCCTTTTCAGGCAAAGCTATACGAGTTGATATCAAATCCCCAGATTGCCCTCATTCTTCTACTGCTCGGCATATATCTCCTAATATTCGGTCTTACCTCCCCCGGAATGATGGCTGAGGTTGTTGGTGCGATACTACTAATTCTGGCATTTGCTGGGCTTGGAGTGATAAATGTAAACTATGCTGGAGTCTTTTTAATAATCCTTGGGATTCTATTCCTAATCGCTGAGCTTCTAACTCCTACTTATGGTATCCTTGGCGCTGCTTCTGTTATATCCATAACTCTCGGAGCTCTAATGGTATTCGAAGAGCCGATGATGCCAAAAGAGTTTTACGATTTCTTCCCGAAATTTGCAATCGGTCTTGCACTGGGAATAGCGAGTATCATGACCTTTGCTCTAATTAAAATTCTAAAGGTTAGGAAAAGGAAGAGCACGATGGGAGAAGTGGTCGGATTGAGAGGCGAGATCTTTGAGTTCAATAAGGGCAAGGGATTTGCAAAGGTTAGAGGTGAGATCTGGAGCGTGGAATCAACCGATAATCTCAAGCCGGGAGACGAGATAATCGTTTTAGAGCGTGATGGGTTAAAGCTGAAGGTGAAGAAGGTTGATAGAGCTCAGGAAGGAAACGGAGAAGTGGTTGTGGAGGATAAAGGAAAGGATTAAGGATATAGACGGAGAAAAAAGATTTTTAGAGAACATAAAAGCATATATAAGCGATTCTGAATATTTTATTAGCTCATATGACTTTATAAGAGCTTTTGAATGTGTTATTTGGGCTTGGGCTTGGTTGGAGATCGGATTGGAGCTTGGCATGCTTTATGAGACTGGGACAGCACATGGTTGTAGACAGGGCTCTGATAAAGAGAATCGTTGATTATGCAGAGCTCAGAAAAGACGACTGTGTTCTTGAAATAGGCTGTGGGACTGGGAATCTAACAAGTGCTCTGCTCGAGAGATGCAAGGTTATTGGGATCGAGAAGGATGGAAAATTAGTTAAGGTGCTTCAGGAGAAATTTGAAGATTATATAGATTCAGGAAGATTCTTTTTGATTCATGGAGATGCTTTAGAGATCGATTTCCCTCCTTTTACGAAATTGGTCTCTAACATCCCTTATGAGATCTCATCTCCGCTTATATTCAAGCTTCTCAGGTCTAAATTCGATTTTGCTGTTTTAATGCTTCAGAAAGAGTTTGCAGAGAGGTTTTGCGGAGAAGATAGTAGGCTGGGTGTAATAACAAAGGCTTACTGTAGTGCTGAAATACTCGAGATCGTGGGGAGAGATAGCTTTAAACCTAAGCCAAAGGTTGAATCAGCGGTAGTTAAAATAGTGCCTACACCAAAGATCAGAGTTGAAAAAAAGGAGCTTTTTGAGCAATTCGTCACTTTTGCTTTTTCTATGAGAAGGAAAAGGCTCAATAAGATCGCAAAAGAATTCGAAAAGAGATTTGGCTTTAGAGTCATCTTAGACGAGTTTATAGCTCAGAAACGTCCAGAAGAGATTGGGGCACAAAAATTTGCGGAGATCGTGGATGATCTACGAGCCAGCTGAGGACAGCGAGCTTTTGCTCGAAACTGCATTGAGAGAAGTCAAACAAGAGGATCATGTAATCGAAGTTGGAGCGGGAAGCGGTTTTGTTGCTGAAAAAATTGTTGGAAAGTGCAAGTCTTTAGTGGTTACAGACATATCGCCTTTTGCGGTTAAGCTATTGAAAGAAAAAGGATTCGATGTAGTTCGAACCGACATAGCGAAGGGAATTAAAAAGAAATTCTCTCTCGTTCTCTTCAATCCGCCTTACATTGAGCTGGAGGAAGAGCTGAAGCGTAGCTTGTGGGAGGACTGTGCGGTTAATGGTGGAAAAGGAGGAATTGAGGTTATATGCAGATTTCTCGATTCTCTGCGAGATTTTATGGAGAAAAATGGAAGAGCGATCGTCATCGTTTCATCTCAAAACATTCCGAGAATTTTTGATGAGTTGGAGTCGAGAGAATTTGATTTCACAATTTTAGCTGAGAGAAAGCTATTTTTCGAAAAATTATTCGCTATAAAGATCTTCGAACGAGAACGAGATCTATGATTTCTTTTTTAACTTCTGAACCATTATTTTTCTTTGCTTTACCATTTTCAACCTTTATAATCTCTCCAGGTTTTAAATCACCTTCGGGACATGAAACAACTTCATAAACACCGTTTGAAACGCACGAAAGCCTTTTTACTTCCCGATCACAGCCTCCGCATTTATGAAAAACTATAGAATTTAGTCTGATCGCAACTTCATCACTTATATGGTGTTCAAGCTCACAACCAAGCTTTTCTGCAACTCCATCCTCAACACCTATGTATTTAAAAAAGCTCGAAACTATTTGGTGATGCTTCTTTATTCTCTCCGCAATTTTTTCGCCACTTTTCGTAAGAATCGCTCCTTTGTATGGGTTATAGTCGATGTATCCTCGATCTTTAAGCTTTAGTAGCATTTCTGTAACACTTGAAGGTTTTACTTTCAAAATTTTTGCAATATCTCCAGTTTTGGCTACTTTTCCACTTTTTTGTATGTCGTAGATCGCTTCGAGATATTCTTCTTCTCTTTCCACGAAGAATTATTAATTTTAGAATTAAAAGATGTTTCGGTTAAAGGTATTGCTAAGAATGATCGATTGAGCAAGGAAAACTTAAATATTTTCGCCCTTGGGCTTTTGTTATGTATTCAGAAGTCTTCAATATAATCCGAAAGCACAATGAAATGATGAGAAACTCGATCCCTTTGATTGCGAGCGAGAATCTAACTTCGCAGATCGTTAGAAAATGCTATATTTCCGACTTTGGGCATAGATATGCAGAGGGGAAGGTTGGGGAGAGATATTATGCGGGTTGTAAGTTCATAGACGAAGTCGAGTCGCTTGCGATTGAGCTAACAAAGAAGCTTTTTGAAGTTGAACATGTGAACGTTCAGCCAATTTCCGGAGTAGTTGCAAATCTTGCAGGCTTGTTTGCACTCACTAACCCCGGAGACACTGTTTTCAGCATTTCTGTTCCATGTGGCGGTCATATAAGCCACGACAGGATGTCAGCAGTAGGACTGAGAGGGTTAAAGGTTGTTTACTATCCCTTTGACACTGAAAGTATGAACATCGACGTTAAAGCTACGGAGAAACTTGCAAAGGAAATTAAGCCAAAGTTATTCATTCTTGGTTCAAGTCTCATTCTTTTCAGACAGCCAGTCAAAGAGATCGTGGAGATCGCTGAAAAGCTTAAAGCTAATGTTATGTTCGATGCGAGTCATGTTCTCGGATTGATCGCTGGAAAGGTTTATCCAAATCCGATGAAAGAGGGGGCGGATTTGTTAACCGCTTCAACTCATAAGACATTCTTCGGACCTCAAAGAGCGGTAATTTTGAGCAAAAGGGAAATTGCGAAGAAAGTCGACAGAGCGGTTTTTCCGGGAGTTGTGAGCAATCATCATCTCCATTCCTTAGCTGGCTACGTTATTGCAGTGATGGAGATGCTTGAATTTGGCGAGGCTTATGCAAAACAGATCGTTAAAAATGCTAAAATGCTCGCAGAATCTCTTTACGAGCTTGGATATAAAGTTCTTGGAGAGAAGTATGGATTTACGGAGACACATCAGATAGCTATTGACGTAAGAGCTTTGGGTGGAGGCGATGCGGTAGCGAGAAGGCTTGAAGCGGTTGGAATAATTCTGAACAAGAATTTGCTCCCATGGGACACCGTTGAACAGACTGCAAATCCTTCTGGGATTAGAATAGGCGTTCAAGAAGTAACAAGGCTTGGAATGAAGGAGAGCGAAATGAGAGCAATTGCAGACTTCATTGACTGGACGTTGAAGGGAAAAAAGAGTTTAGAAGAGATAAAAAAGGAGATCTCGGAGTTCAGGAAAGACTTCCAGACTGTTAAGTATACATTCGAGGAGTGCGATGCTTATTCGGATCTATGTTAAAGGAGATCAATCCAGAGCTCTTCGAGAGGCTTTTGAAGATCGATAGATCTCGAGAATTGTTTGTTTTTCTTGAGAAGCCTTTAAGGAAGAGTGTAAGGATCAACACGCTCAAGGCAGATCTCGACTTTGTTTTAAATAGGCTTTCTGGGATCGTAGAGGAAAGAATTCCATGGTGCGAAGAGGGGGTTTACGTTAAAACCGAAGATCTGGCAACGATCCCAGAGCATCAGCTTGGTGTCGTTTTCTCACAGTCTGCGGTTTCAATGATTCCACCATTGCTAATGGAGCTTGAGCCCGGAATGGTTGTTCTTGATCTTTGCGCTTCTCCCGGAGCTAAGACGACGCAAATAGCCCAGTATATGGCAAACGAAGGTTGTCTGATTGCAAACGATGTTAAGCTAGATAGGATCAACATGCTGATCTCCAATCTGCAGAAATGCGGTGTTCTGATAGCGAGGGTCACGATGAGAGATGGAAGAAAGTTTGCAAAATTCGAAAACAAATTCGATTCGGTGCTCGTGGATGCACCATGCAGCAATCTTGGAATGATCAGAAAGAGCTTCACGCACGCAAGAGGATGGAAGCTGAAGACAAGCTTAGATCTCTCGAGATTGCAGAAGGAGCTGATAATGGCAGGATATCGATGTTTGAAGCCAGGAGGAGTTCTTATTTATTCTACATGCACACTTGAGCCATTGGAGAACGAGGAGGTCGTTGATCATCTTTTAAGAAATAGCGAGGCAAAAATTGAGGAGATAAAGCTTCCCATAAGATCGACTGGAGGCTTTAAGGAATTCGATGGCAGAATTTATTTAGAAGAGGTGAGAAAGTGTCTTCGAATTCATCCGCAGATGAACGACACAGAAGGATTTTTCGTGGCGAAGTTGAGGAAATAAAGAAGCTTTTGAAGGAGCAGTTTGATGTAGAGTTAAATCTAAAATTCATAATTGGTGGAAAGGGAAGAGTTTACGCTTATAAAGATTTTGATTGCCCATTGAAGGGGAAAAGCACAGGAATATACTTTGGAAAGGTTGAAAAAGATGGCTTAAGGCTCTCGATCGAAGGAAGCTTTGTCGTCGGTAGAGTTGCGAAAAGGGGAATTCTGGAAGTAGATGAGGATAAAGCAATGAAATGGTTAGCTGGTGAGAATATAGAAGCTAATTTTGAAGGTTTTTGTATTCTCAAATGGGGTCAATACTTCTTGGGCTGTGGGAAAGGAGACGGAAAGTTGGTTAGGAATTACGTCCCAAAGGACAGGAGGTTGTCTCATGGGCTTCGATAGCTTAATAGAAGTGCTTTTGGAGAGAAATTTGAGATGCTCCGGCCGGGATTTGAACCCGGGGCTCAGGCTCGAAAGGCCTGGATGTTTGACCGGGCTACACCACCGGAGCTTGTAATCCATAGCTTCGAGGATTTTTAAATTTTTGCCATTGTGATCTGAAAAATTACTTTGAATTCCCAGCTGAAAACTCAGGATCTTTTGTTTGAATGTCGACCAAAAAGATTTAAATATTTAATGCAATCTTTAAATATGGCGAAGTGCGGAACGGGAAAGAAGAAGGCGGAAGAGAAAAAGGAAGAGAAGACCACTAAAGCTGAAAAAGGTGCGGAGAAGAAAGCAAAGAAGTAGCTCGCCTATTATTTTTTATATTTTTAGTTAATTTCATGGATTTTGACTCTAAAAACAGCAAAAGGCTGTCATACTTCTGATCGATTTTCAAGATGAAACTTCTGAGACTTTGAAGAGTAATAGAGGCAGAGAACCCGAAGGCATTAGGGTTTTAGACAACTCATTTTTCTCATATTAAACAAGATTACACGCGTGTTAGCAAAACATTTATAAGCAAAAATGATATATGATATTTGGTAAAATTTTTTCACTTCAAAGATTAAGATCGAAAAATTTATATACCGCTCATAACTACAATAATAATGACGTAAGGAGGTGAGAAAATGAGGAGAGATGAGAAAGGTGTATCGCCAGTTATTGGAACAATACTGATGGTAGCAATTACAGTGATCCTCGCAGCGGTTATAGCGAGCTTCGTCTTTGGACTGGGTGGAACTGTGAAGAGAACGTATACACTTAGCTTCCAGACCACCGCCATCGATCAAACTAATGTAAAGCTTTTATATGGAGGAGGAGATGGGGCCTACGTTAGAAGCTGTAAAGCGATAGTGGATGATGATCCGGTTACAATTACCAATGCTGCAGTCTGCGAAGATGGCCTATCCGTCGGAGAAGTTCTTACGATACAACATGGAAAACCAGGTGAAGCTTTTGATTTCGTGCTTGTAACTACGATGGCAGATGGTAGTGAACAAATTGCATTTACAGCCAGATTGATTGCACCCTCTGGAACTTGAAGTGTTTAATTTTTCTTCTTTTTTCTTTTTTGCTATTTCATTATTGCCATGAGCACACGGTTGTTGAGCTAAGCTTTACCCATTTTGAAAACTGCTCTCCCGCTGTTTATGTTCATTTAAAGAAGCTTGGAGTCGAGAATGTGATCTCGAGTTGTTTGGTTCAAACAGATCCATTCTTTGCAAAATGTAATGCGGAGAAGTTAAAGTCAGACGTTAAGCTTGACCCTGTTTGTATTGATGACTTTAAAGGCAATTTTAGCTGGATCCTTTCTCTCTACGGCAAGCACACGTTCTTCAGCTATCCAAAGATTGAGCTGATAAACAAAAGCTTGTCGGATCATTCTCGAGAGCTTCCTCAGCAAGAAGTCAAAGAATTCTCTTGACAAAATCTTTTCTAAGTATAAGCGTGCTACGGAGTGAGCAATCCAAAGGATTGCCACGAAGTAGCGAACGCCAAATTTATTTTTAGGAAGTTTTAAGATTGGAAATATAAAATAGCGGCAGGAATTGCCTTATTAGTCCCAATTACTCTTGCTGTATTTTACACGATCGTGCTTGGGATAGCCTTAATCCTTAGGTGGGTTATAATAAAGAGGAAGAAAGTCTATAAAGAGAATAAAATGCTCTCATCGAAACCTATTTCTATTTTAAAATCTAAAATAAAGCATGCCAAAGATCATTGAAGCTATCTACGAGAACGGAGTCTTTAAGCCCTTGGAGAAGGTTGAGCTTAGGGAAGGAGAAAGGCTGAATATAAAAATTAATTAAGAATAATGCGTCAGAAAAGTTGCAGATGTTCCTAAAAGGTGAGGGAAAATTTTAATAGGGGACTAACCAAGTTAGAGGTATGACTTATTTCTCCCCTGAGCCGAAGAGAAGGAAAGAGGAGTTCTTCAACATGGAAGAAGAGCTTGATAAAATGAAGAAGAGTCTAAGAGGAAAATTGACAGTTGTTACTGGCTTGAGAAGGACAGGAAAGACTTCACTCATTCTTACATTCTTGAATGAAGAAAATCTTGACTACGTTTATCTCGACTGCAGACTTTTACCAATGGGAATGTTTTCACTCTCTTCATTTCTCGAGATCCTTGAAGACGAATTAAACAGAAAGAGTTGGGCAAGAAAATTGCTCGAAAGAGTGGAAGGGGTTAAACTCGGAGAATTTGGAATAAAGCTTTCAAGAAAAGAAGCAACAGTTTTGAACATTCTGAGAGCGCTGGAAGGAAAAATTCTGGTAATAGATGAAGCGCAGGAGCTTAGAAGATCTCCATACAGATTTACATCTCTCCTTGCATATGCTTT
>JANXDJ010000017.1 GCA_025059545.1 Archaeoglobaceae archaeon | reverse complement strand
GAAATTGGAACTGCAAACATCCCAAATGGGTAGTTATCTCTGAGATCCTGCTTCTTAGTAAAGGGAAGCTTTATGAGATCTCTAAGACTTTGGACATCTGTTGGATGAATTCCGAGTTCTCTAAACTTTCTCTTATAGAAGGGCGAATATTCGTATGCATTCCTTACAATATTCTTCAACTTCTTCTCCTGAATCCGCTTCAATTCCTCAACAGGTAACCTCTCTATTGTTGGACTCCAAAACATCATTCCACCTCTTTTATCTCTACTTCCACGTAGTCCCCGACCTTCAGCTCCTTCGCCAAGTATTCCTCATACTTCATGGTTATAAAAGCATCGAAGCCCATAAGTTCCTCGAACCTCTTTACCAAATTCATCCCCATTTGCAAGCTGAACTCTATTAGCTGAGCGGGATTAGTTGGTTGGGCTGTGATCATCTGTGAGCTATCCCTTTTCATAAAAACAAGCACTTCTTCATCTCTAAGCTCGATTCTAACGATCCTATACCTCAATTTCTCACCCCGTAAACGAATATGTGATCCCTATGATAGGGTTCCAGTGTGCCTTTTGAAAGTATAAAAAATTTTTCGGATATTTCTCCCAATACCTTGGAAAAGACTTCAGAAGACTCCATAGTGGAATCTATGCTCTTTGCTTTTACCATCAATAGAATTTTCCCATTGCTTTTCAGAAAGAAATCCGAGTTCATTTTCAAGATCTCAACCTGATTTCTCTGCGAGAGATCTTGGTAGATCAAATCAACTTTCTCAATGATTCCACTATACTCTTGTGGCTTTGAAGCATCTGCGAGGATCGGAATTATATTTTCTCTGCTCATTGCAAGCTCGAGAAGTTTTTTGAATGGTTTGGCTGAATATTCCACAGCGTAAATGACTCCCTCATCAACAATGTCCGCAATATGGCTTAAAGTCGTGCCACTCGCAGCGCCAAGGTATAGAACTTTCTCATTTCCAGAGAAATCAACTTCATAGCCCTTCACGATCATTGCGGAAAGCTTGCTTCTCCAGGGAATCCACTCTCTATATCTCTCACTACCCAACTCAAAGATCTTCTCCCCGTAGTGGCTTCCATATTTGCTTTTAGTCGCTGGAATGTTCCCAAAAAACTTAACATTTCTCATGCTCTCCTCAACTCTTCAAATCTATTCTTTACAGACTCATAAAGCCCTTCTTCAAGTTCTCCTCTAAAGAAGTCTATTTTAGAAGCTATGGAGATCTTTCCAGCTAAAAATCTCGCCATCTTTCCTCTTTTACTCTTTGGCAGATTTCTGACGAAGCCATGCATGAAAATGATTCCGTGTTTCGGCATCTTTGGCTCTTTCCCTTTCTTCAATCTCGCAAGAGCCTTGTAAAGGCTTTTTTCAGCACCTATAATCTGGATTTTACTTGCAGGAGCTTTTGCAAGATTTTCTAAACTTCCAAATCTCTCTATAAGCTTCGCCCCAATCTTCGCTCCCGCTACTTCAGCAAGATTTGGAGCTATTCTCTCCATCACTGCCTCTATTTCATTCTCTACTCCTCCCTTCAGCCTTTCAAGGTTTGAAAGAACTTCTGTAAATTCATCTTGAATCTCAGTCTCTTTAACTATCTCTAAGTCTTCCTTTTTCTCTTTCAAAGTATTTATCACCTCTTCAAGTTCCTCAAGAGCCTTTACGAGAGCTATAACGTATTTGTCGTCACTCCCAAGTTCCTTCTCGACTTTCTCCTCCGCAACTTGAATTGCAATTTTTCTAAGAGTTTTATAGTAATCTTTTCCAAAAATTTTTATACCGAGATCTGAGATATTAAAGGGTAGGGGAGAAGTGTTTCTTGCTGATTTAAAGGATTCCTTAAGTTTCTCCGCTAATTCCACTTTTTCTTCAAACTTTCCAAACCAAAGGTTATAACTCAACTTCCGCACCCCTGTTTCTACCCTTTGTTATGATCTCGTCGCATTTGACACCTATTTCTGTGAAATAACTTTTCATGTCCTTTACCAAAGCCTTTACATTACTATCCGCCACTGCAAAAATGCTTGGTCCCGTAGAGCTCATCCCAGCAGGAAATTGATCAAGAAAATCACGCATTAAGTTGCCATATCTCTCGACTTCCGCCTTTTTGAAGCCCAAATGCTGAATTCTACGTAGAGCGAAGACAAACGAATCAAGATCCTCTTCTGCAACAGCGGGAAGCATTTTCATGAGAATTAGATGGCAAAGTTCCCTAACTTCTTCCAGAGGGACTGGGCAACTTTTTTGAAAGAGATCAACTTCTCCTTTCCCATATGCTCCGTTTAAACTCGGAATTAAGACGACAACATCCCAATCAGGGAAGTCAAGCCTTGAAATGACCTTTGCTGGCTTCGCTTTACTTGCTGAAGAGGGTAAGAAGTCTTTCTTCTCTTTCTTAGAGTGCCCTCCATCAACTACAAAACCTCCAAACTCGAAGACCGCAACACCTATTCCAGAAGTCCCTCCTCTTCCTACGAGCTCCGCAATTTCTCTAACCTTTAACTTCAAACCGTAAAGTTCAGAAAAAGCTTTACCTATTGCCAAGCCGATCTGTGTTCCACTTCCAAGTCCAGCATGGCTTCGATAGTCGGACTTAACAAAGATCTCGATCCCTTTGCCAAAATGATTAGATAGCTTTTTCGAAAATTCTACAAATCTGTCAAGATTCTGAGCTTTGCCGTTTACTACTACTTCCTCGCTTTCAAATGCCTCAATCTCGATAAAGGGCTCATTAAGGGCAAAACCAACACCACCATCTATTCTGCTAAGAGAACCGTTCATGTCGATGAGTGTGATATGAACTCTTGAAGGCGTTCTTATTCGCATGAAAAAAGTTGAAGAAAAAGATTAAAAGCTTAACGCAGAAGTTCTAAGATGCTCGAAGTGATCGAAACCCTCTCGGAAATGCTTTCAGGTAGAGTTGTTGTAAGCGAAGAGGAATTAAGAAGAAAAGCACTAAGGGCAGGAATTAAGTCTCTTGGAATTGGAATGAAAAAATTCGGTGAAGGGGACTTAAAAGAGGTTGTTCTCAGCTTTATAGATTGCCCTCTCTCAGTTAGATCCGCTTATTTCTCCGAAAAGATCTCTTTGAAAGGTATTACTTTTTACCACCTTCACACAGTAAAGCCTCAGCCCTTCGATTTTGAAATTGCTTTCTCTGAATATATCAAATCAAAAGCTTTTCTCGACAATCTGGAGAAGCTAATGATAGCAACAGATAAATTCTTCGAAGGTTACGCTAAGGAAGGACATTTTCTCAGAATTTACTCTTCAAAAAGCAAATTTGCAGTATTCTTTACAACGATCTCCGATCTCAGAGAGGATGCAGAGATCCATCTAAAGCTCGCTTCGAACTTTGAAGGCGAATATGTCGCAATTGTGCAGACTGAAGAGAAGCCTACAGAATTCGTTGAATTCTTCAGATTGCATTCTGAAAATTTTAAAAGAGCGAATGCCAAGGTTTGGGTCGCAGATCCCGCTGGGGTGGTCGATCCATTCATCGGATATCCAAAGGATCCGAAATTGATTAAAAGATTTAGAAATCCAAAGCTTGCAAGTAGAATCAATTCGCTCTGGAGAGAGAAAGTGGAAGAATTAGATTAGCTCCTTAGAATTTCTAAAGCTTCCTTTACTTCTGAATTTTCGTGCACGATCATCGAAATAGCCTTTGTCATCTTTGTCGGATTCTGAGCTTGGAAAATGTTTCTTCCGATTGCAACTCCCCTTGCTCCAGCGTCCATAGCCATTCTGACCATCTGGAGTAATTCTTCATCGCTACTCATCTTTGGTCCGCCCGCTATTACTACAGGCACAGGACAGCCTTCAACGACTTTTTTGAAGCTTTCAACATCACCGGTGAAGTTTGTTTTGACTATATCTGCACCAAGCTCCGCTCCAACTCTCGCTGCTAAGCTTACTGCTTTGAAATCGAACTGGTTTATCTTATCACCTCTTGGATACATCATAGCAAGCAGGGGCATTCCCCATTCGGAGCAGATCTTGGAGATCTCACCAAGGCTTTTCAACTGATCTGCTTCGGTTTTGCTTCCTATGTTCACGTGAATACTCACCGCATCCGCTCCAAACTTTATTGCCTCCTCAACTGTGCAAACGAGAACTTTTTCATTCGGATCTGGAGATAGGCTCGTTGAACCGCTGAGATGAACAATTAGCCCAACATCTCTGCCATAGCCTCGGTGTCCAAATGCAACTATTCCTTTATGTAGAATAACTGCATTTGCTCCACCCTCTGCTACCGCATTTATAGTCTTGGGCAGATTTACTAGCCCCTCTATTGGTCCCATCGAAACTCCATGATCCATTGGAACCATTACCGTGTTTCGAGTGTTTCTGTTTATTATGCGCTCTATTCTGATCCTTTTTCCAATCATGCTATTGAGTTTCAAAGTGGCAATATAAATTTTTCCATTCAAATACTTTATTTTATTACTCGCTGGTCTCCTTTGTAAGCACGAGCTGCGTAATGATCCCTATAACGCCCATAACGAACCAAAGCAGAAATAGCAGCGGGGAAGAGAATGCTAAATACAGCGCATTTCTCGGATCGAGGAGAAACATTTCAACAGTTGTGCTAGTTACGAGCATTTCAACTGCTACGACGATTGCAGTAGCACCAAGAAATGCTGTAATCATTATAATCAAAGCTCGCTCCAAGAATAAAACCAGTATACCGCATAGAACCGCAAATACATAAGAATATAGAACTTTTTCTGGTAGCAGGGAGTTCAAGAACATGTAACCGATAATCGCCCCAGTTAAAAATAGACCCGCGTCATAGAATAGACCAAAAATGATAGCCATAACTATTCCGGTCACTATATAGGTTAAAAACGAGTATCCAACAAATATCGATATATAATAACCCAGAATAACTCCCACCGCAAACCCTATTATCGCACTATACAGTCTAAAGAGCTTATATCCCGCAAAACCCACTATCAAACCACCAGAGATCAACACCGCTACGACGAACATCGGATTATACATCAACTCCATCCAGCTGTCCATATTATATGGTCGTGTTCATATTTATAAAATTTCCGATTAACGGTTTTTCGATTCGCCGTGCACAATTGCAGAAGCGACAAGATGTGCGATCCTCAAAGCTTCAGGTATTTTTCCCCTCAATTTGTTTACTTCGATTAATCTCTTAACCTCTTCAAAGCTTAAACCATAGAATTGCAAAAAAAGGCTTCCATGTCTTTGGATTTCTCCTGCCCGCTCAACGATTGCAATTCTCTGCTCGTATTCGTCCAAATTCTTCAAAGCATCTCGAAATTCCTCCATATTCGGCTCTCTGCTCATGACCACTACAACCGGGATCCCAGTTTTTTTATTGATCTCTACAATGTCCGCAACATTGAAACCTCCAAAAGTTATTCCGCCTAAGAAAATGCACTTCAGTTGATTGAAAAACTTGGATCTTTTAATCATTCTTATGATTTTCTCAGTGGAGTCAAATCCATCTATTGAGATCTCTTCGAACATGAACCCCTCAATGCTTTTACCGCTCATAACACAGCCAACAAGACAGCAAAAGTCCTTAGAGAAGCTGTCGTCTATGCCGACGACTCTCCAGCTTTTCATAAAGTTTATTGCCATGAGAGTATATTAAGAGTATGGAAGAATTCGTCAAGTTCATCCACGAAGTTGGAAGTTTAAAGTTAACTCCAAGATCGGGTTGGCTGAAGATCGGGATTGAATTGCCAGAGAGCGTTGCAGAGCACAGCTTTAGGACTGCGATCATAGCATTTCTACTTGCACAGAAAAGTGGCGAGAGCTTAGAAAAATCACTAAGAGCTGCATTTCTTGGACTTATTCATGATCTTCATGAGACCCGAACAACTGATCTTCATAAGATCGCAAAGAAATACGTCAAAGTCGACGAGGAGAGGCTTGAAAATGAAACGATGAAATTCGAAATAGATTCTAATGGAATTGAAAAATATGTTGAAGATGCGGACAAACTTGAGCTTGCATTTCAAGCTGTTGAGTATTCTGTAAAAAATAAATTCGCACTCGAGTTTGCAAAAAAAATCGAATTCAAAACTGAGATCGCTAAGGAGATCTACAAATCACTAATGGAGAGAATGGATCCAAGATGGTGGAGATGAAGTTCATCTGCGATAGAATGCTCGGAAAGCTCGCAGTATGGCTTCGGATCTCTGGCTACGATACGCTTTACATAGGAGAATTCACCGCTGAAAACGAGGATGATTTCCTAATAGAGAATTTCAAAGATCGAGTGCTCTTGACTAAAGACAGAAGACTGTTTTCAAAGGCAAAAAAATATGGTAGAAAGGTGCTCTTGATAAGATCTAATGATGTCGCAGAACAGATGAAAGAACTAAAGGAAATTGGAGTCAAATTCCAAATAGTGATGGATCGATGTAGTGTTTGCAACAATTTTTTAAGAAAACCAACGAAAGAGGAGGCGCTGACGGTTCTGAAAGAGCAGGGATTGCCTGAAGACATGCTTGAAAGATACGAACTCTGGTTCTGCGAGAATTGCAGAAAGCTATACTGGATGGGCGGACATTGGGTTAACATGGTAAGATTTTTAAAGAAGATCGAGGACTAAAAACATGGCATTGGAGGTAATAGTGGCTTCATTGATCGTGCTTTCTGCCATAGCGATTCCATATGCATTAACGATTTTGAGGGGTAAAAAGAGAATTTAATAAAACCTTTGCTCTAAATTATAAGACGGACTGGAGAAGCTCTTCGAAAACGTCTCCGTAGTATAACTGAAGCAAAAGCGCTATAATAGGATGCTGAAGCAGATAAATTGTTAAAGAATGCCTACCAAGGAAGCTTATTGGATTTTTAAAATAATTCGAGCTTTCACGTTTATAATAGGAACCAAAGAACATGCCAAGAAGAAATACTCCAAACCAAGGAATCATCGGATAATAGTCGAGAGTTTTAAATCCATAAGGCATAATTCCAAGCCAAAGCAGATATGGGTGATCGACAAGCATTTCTGAAACTTGAATATTTGCTAAAAGAAATAGAATTCCGACTGCTAAGCTGAGAATGGGCTTACCTATGAATAAAATTCCAAAAACGGAAGCTAAGGTAAAGAAGTGGATTATTCCGAAAAATACTGCCTTCTCGCTTGCAAAGATCATTGTAGCAATAGTGATACCAAAAGCAATTGTTAAAAGCCTTAGCGTTCTCTTCAATACTGGCTTTAAATTTTTATAAGCTATGCTAAATGTAAATCCAGAGATAAAGATGAACATTCCACCGATGAAGCGGGGAAAATAGAACCAAAATGCACCCTCAAGCTGGATCTTGCCGAAGTAATAAGCATCGAAAAATAGGTGGAAAATTAACATTAAAATTACTGCTACTCCCCTCGCAAAGTCGATTTCCCAGAACCTCATCTGAAGTATCTCAGATCTTCATCGCTCTTCCACTGCTGAACCGAAAGTTCCTGCATTTCCTTTATCTGTGCAATTATTTTCTCCATCTCCTTTGCCCTCTTCTCCAAAGCCTCTACGGAGACTTTTAGCCCTAAGATCTTCGAAAGGATCTCCAAAACTGCCTTTGCACTCTTTGGATCGACCATGTAGCCAGAAGTTACACCCATTAGACAGACCGCTTCAATTTTTTCAAGCTCGGCTACCCCAAGCAATAAACCTGCAGCACCTATTATTCCGCCTCCTGGCTCTCCTGGCTCAAATTTGACTCCGAATTTACCCATCTCCTCCACGATTTCTTTTGAATTTGAAGCTCCAACAACATAGGGCTCTTCAATGAGCCTTCCGACACCATAGCCACCGAGAGTGTATATTCTCTTAACTCCAAACCTCTTTGCGATCTCTATATAAGCATTGACTAGTTCGAAATGTCCCTCGTTGCTTATGCTCTGAAAATCTCCGACAAGAATTAGTAGATCTGGAGATTTGCTGTTGGATTTCCAAGCATAAACCTCATTTCTCGGAATTCTTATTGTTCCGTCGTCAAGAACCATCACCTGTGGCGGGAAGTGGTGAGAATAGATCTCCACAACTTTCTCCGCTCCAAGTTCGTTCACAAGATGATCTGCGACGAGCTTTCCAACATGCCCTATTCCTGGAAGCCCCTCTATAAACACTGGATCCTTTAAACCGAAACTCTCAGGATCTCTCAGGAACCTTACATCTACTCTCTTTATCATCTTCTCACCCTCTAAAAAAGAATCCTTTTTCTTTCCTCAATATCCTCCTATACTTCCCATATGGATCCTCTGGGGAGAATCTTGGAGGTATTGGCATTTTCGTCCCTTTCCCACACTTCGGACATTTTTCCTTCAAAGTGTAATTGCCGCAATTTGAGCACTTTCTCATTAAAGATTTCATATTGCTTCCCTAACAAAATTTGCCTCTCCACCAAGCTTCTTTGTAGATTTTAAAACCATTTCGACTATTTCTTTAAGCACATTTTCTGCTGATTTATAGTCCTCCGCCTCCACGACTACTCTATACCTCGGAGCTCCAATGTAAGAGATCTCAACCTTTGCACTGTCTACAGGTTTTATCTGAGAGAATACTTTTCTAATTCTCTCTACACCATCCGACTGGAAAAATTTGACTTCAAAAACGCCTCGGACTTTTACTTTCTTTGGCTTAATGTTCTCTCTTGCAATTTCAGCCATTGATTTTGCAAATTCCTCTCCGACGAGCTTTACCAATACTTCATAACCCTCAAATGCTGCCTCCTCGAATGCAGAGTATATGGAGTCGTATTCCTTCAAGAGTTTTCTACCGAGCTTTATAAGTTCCTCATTAGTCATATTAACTTTCTCATTTGCTATTTCAAGCCATTTAAAAGCAGCCATCTCATTTTTCCACTGCTGAAGCTTTTCTCTCTTTTGCCTTTCATTGACGTCCTTTATAGACAGATCAATGTGTCCCCTTTTTGGATTCACATTCAAAACTTTGCATACGACTTTCTGACCTTTTTTAACGTGCTCTCTTATGTCTTTGATCCAACCTGAGGCTATTTCGCTTATATGCACCATTCCTTCCTTATTTTCATACTCATCCAGAGATACGAAAGCACCAAAATCTAAAAATCTCGTTACAGTCCCAACTACGATCTCTCCCACTGAAGGATAACCCGATCTCTTTATTACTAATCTCTCCACATTTCCTTTTTTCATCTCTTCTTGCTAAGATTCGTGTGAATTTAACTCTATCGGAAAGACTTTTGAAATTATGCTTTTCTTGAATTCGATATCTGGTTTTCTACGTAATTGACTCCAAAGACGTGAAGAAGTTTAGCCAACTTTATTGTTCATCTATAGTTTTCTATATTCTTTTGATTAGTTCCGAAGTTTTAGCTTTTAAGTGGCTCCGCAAATTCAAAGTTTTAATAATCGTTTTTGAGTCATATGCCCCTAATGTAAAATTTTTCATAGCTGTTTATGAGCTAAGAATGGAAATGATTATCTTTAAGTGATCAAACAATTAGCATGTGGGATGAGATCGCAAAGCGCTATCATTCATGGAGCCTGAACAATAGGTGGTATTATTACAAAATTGGATTGGAGATAAAAAGAGCCATAGGAGAACCGAAATTTATCCTTGACGTCGGTTCTGGCTCAGGTATTTTTGCAGAAGAACTAAAAAATTTATTTCCAGATTCTAAGATCTTTTGTCTTGACTCTTCCAATGAAATGTGTAAGCTATCCCGTGGTATTAGGGGAGAGGCGTCATTTTTACCTTTCAAAGACAAAATCTTCGATCTCGTAACATTTTGCTATTCTTTACACGAGCTTGAAATCCAAAGTGCTTTGGAGGAGGCTAAAAGGGTTTTATTAGAGAATGGGTGGATATATATTGTGGATCTGAATAAATATGCTCCAGAAGTGATTAAGAGAACCTCAAAGTTGATTCTTGGGAATATTATGGGTTTAAAATATGCCAATCATTTAGAGAAAACTTGGAATGCGTTTGAAAGTTGTGAAGAGATCGTGGATCGGCTTACAAAAATGAGATTCGATGTTGAATGGCGAAAAAGCTTGAACGAGATCAGGATCTTAGCAAAAAAAATATGAGGCTCGTCTACCATTTTGTTCCGGTGAGAATATGGCTCGAATTTACGGCGATAAGGATGCAACTCTTGAGCCTTTGAAGGGCAAGAAGATCTGCATTGTCGGCTACGGAAGCCAAGGACATGCTCACGCACTAAATCTGCGTGACAGTGGGCTTGATGTTACTACAGCATTGCCTGAATGGGATAAGGAGAGCTGGAAAAGAGCGGAAAAAGACGGAATTAAGGTGGTGAAGCTTGAAGAGATTTCAGGAGATCTGATTGCGATGCTCATTCCAGACATGGTTCAGCCGGAGGTTTACAGGAAGTTTGTCCATGGAAAGCTTAAAGATGGCTCTGCGATCTTATTCGCCCACGGCTTCAACATTCACTATAACCAAATTGTTCCACCATCGAACGTGGATGTCATAATGGTCGCTCCTAAGGGTCCTGGACCATTGGTTAGGAGAATGTTTGCTGAAGGAAAAGGGGTTCCTGCGCTTGTTGCGGTTCACCAAAACGCAAGCGGTAAGGCTATGCAAACCGCTTTAGCCTATGCAAAGGGTATTGGAGCGACAAAAGTTGGTGTCATTGAGACAACTTTCAAAGAAGAGACTGAGACCGACTTATTCGGAGAACAAGTTGATCTATGTGGTGGTGTTGCAGAGATGATCAAGAACTCATTCGAGGTTCTCGTTGAAGCGGGTTATCAGCCAGAAGTTGCTTATTTCGAAGTCTTGCATGAATTAAAGCTGATCGTAGATCTGATCTACGAAGGGGGAATTTTCAACATGTGGAGAGCGGTGAGCGAGACTGCGAAATACGGTGGAATGACAAGAGGGAAGAGAATCTTCACAAATGCTGTGAAAGAGGAAATGAGAGAGATCTTGAAGGAGATCCAGAACGGTGAATTTGCTAGGGAATGGATCTTGGAGAACTTGGCTGGAAGACCTGTATACAACAAACTGCTCGAGATGGAAGCGAAGCATCCGATCGAGACTGTTGGAAAAGAGATGAGAAGGTTGATTCCTTGGTTGAAGTAAATTTTATTTTTTAAGCTTCTTAAAATTGTTAAAACCTATTTTTCCGAATCCGTGAACTGATCGACTTAGTAAAACTCAACACCAGTTAGCATTTCGGAAAGTAGATTTTTTATGAATCTGCAATTCTGAGCTGACTTCAGGCATTCATTTGAGAAAATGTCCGCAGAAAAAGCAACAACATTGTTCTTTCTAACACCAAAAACAACATTCTTACCTGCCCTAAAGACTATGTCTCCAAGCATAGCTCTTGACTCTCTATTCCCATTTAAAATTACCTCGCATGCATCTTTTGGTTCAATATGATGAGCTTTAAATGCCAAGATTTCATCAACTCCTCTAAAATATTCAATTTTTCCTCTCATCGCAGCTGCTTTTAGCAAGATTTTGTCCGCAACTGGTAAAAGCTCATTCTTAAGCTGTAAAGGGGAGAATCCGTCTTTTTTAACTAAGAATATGAAGATTTTACTTTTTAAAAGTCTTGAAATTGGAGAGATCTCACTTGTTTCGGGCATCTTGAGGTAAAAAAAGATATCATACGAGAATTCGAGCTTACTCAACTCAGATGGCTCAGAACTTAGTTTATCCGCGTATTCAACGTAGTATTCGTTAATCAAGCACTCTTCAAGCTCCTTGTATTGATGCCACTCGCTTGAATCCGCAACTATAAGAACTGAAAGCATATTTCTTTAACCAAACATCACTACATAAGCTTTGCCAAGATCTGTGATCGCAATTTTGAGATGCTTTCCTTTTCTTTCAGTTACTACAAGTCCATCATCTTCTAACTCATTTAAATGATAGCTCATCCTCGCCCTTTGAGCCATATATTTCTTCTGTTCTTCAATTTTTCCATCTACAAGCTCTATTAGTTTGTTTATTGAGTCCACAGAACCTCCTTCATTCAAAAGAACTTTCAGGATCTTTATTCTATCTCCATTGAATTTCTTTAACGGTGGTGTTTGTATAAACTTGGCACCATTTTCAGCGCCAAGATAGATTTTGCTGTTCGAAATTTGGGCTGAAATGAGGAAAGCCATACAAAGAGCTCGATCAGCATCAGAAATGTTGAAAAGAACAGAATTTCCTTTTTCAATTTCTTGCTTCACAATATCAAGAAGTTCCCATACCATCTCATAAACATTTTTACCTACAAAATTTATAATTTTTGAGTCTACAAGAGAGCTTAGAGCTCGATTAACACTTTCAACAGCACTTGTAGAATCTTTTCTTCTATAAACGATATAAGCCTTGTGAATTGGATACCCAATTGATTTGATGCTTTCAAGAATTGGGGTGCTCTCGGATGTTATTGCCACAACATGGACAACTTCTCCCATAGTTTACTCCGAAATTTTCTTGTTTAAAAAATTTTCTCTATTGAACATAAACTTTTATCTTAAAGTCTACCCCCCTTTATTTCTCATGGAGAGACATGAAATCACATTATTCAGTAGTTCTATTAGCTATTGTGGTTTTAGAGCGACTAAATTACGTTATAAATGAAATTCAAACACTTTTGCTTGATTTATAGCGATTTGACACAGGATCTTGTTAAAAGAGAACAATTATAGGCTCAATAACTAATTTTCTCTGAATAAGCGGATTTCTATATCCTCATAAATTTCCTTCTGTGAGATCTGAAACTTTTTTCTTAAAACAAGGTGGAGTAGAGAAGTGTAGTAGTCTATCAACTCATCTCTGGTACCAACAATCGAAAAAAGAGTTATAAAGTCCTTTTTCTGAAGTAATCTCATCAAATTTTCCTCCACCTGTCGAATTCGATCTTCCATGCTTTCATCATGTGGAATTGATGTTATAACATCCAGATCTACAGCATCTCTACTCTTCTTTTTCCTCCTTCTCTCAATTGCCTCAGCTTTTCTTAATTCTTCAATTAAATCCCTTAAAGTGTTTATCTTTCTTATTCTCCTTCTCTGTGCTCTCAGAACGTCCTCAAGTTTAACTTCGTCTATCTCTTCACTATCGAGTTCTTCCCATTCGATTATTTCAACATCACTTTCATCTTCTGACGGTGGTGGTTGAGGAGTGATTGCATCCGCTTTCATTCTAACAAGAATCGCCGCATAGAGCAAAACCCTTCCAGAAATCCTTAAATCGAGCTTTTTCGCTTCTTCAAGTCTTTTAAGGAACTTATCAGTTACGTCGATCACGTCGATATTCCATGGATCGATTTCTCCTTTTCTTGCCATGTCGATCAAGATCTCGATTGGATCTCCGAATTCAACTTGATGCCCGTTATGATCGATGAATTGTCACCCCCTAAGGTTATACCCACAACAACATCTGCAGACTCAACCATTGGCTTTCTGAGAGAGACGACTATGAATTGTGCTGATTGAGAGCGTTTTTTGATCATCTTTGCAACTCTCTCTACATTAACACCGTCGAGGAACATATCTACTTCATCGAATGCGTAAAATGGTGCTGGTTTGAACATCTGAATTGCTAGGATCAATGAGAGGGCTACGAGGCTTTTCTCTCCACCGCTTAACGCTTCAAGTTTCTGCGTTGGCTTATTCTTCAACCTTACTCGCATGTGCATTCCGCTATTGAATACATCGTCGCTATCGAGGAAAAGTTCACCCTCTCCATCTGCAAGTTCTGATAAAACCTCTCCAAAATTCTTATTGATTGCATTGAATACTTCAAAGAAGACCTCTCTCTTTCTCCTCTCGTATTTTTCTATTCTATCAATTATTTCCGCTCTCTCTTTCTCCAAAATTCCCTTCTTTTCAACGAGTTCGTCCCTTCTTGCTTTAACATTCTCATAGTCTTGTATAGCCTTCAAATTCACCTCCCCAAATTTTGCAAGTTCCTCTTGAACTTCAAAGAGTTCCTTGTTCAGCTCTGGTAACTCTTTAAGAACTTCTGGAGCTTCAAAGCCTTCAAATTTTCTAATTTCATCTAATATCAACGTTAGCTTTTCGTTAAGTGTGGAAAGTCTATCCTCACATCTCTTTAAATCAAAATCCGCCTTATTTCTCTCCTCTTCGAGCTTTCTTAGCCCCAAAAGAAGGTTATCTCTATCTTCACGAAGTTCTTTAACCCTTTCTCCTAAGCCTTTTTCTTCTTCCCGCAAATTCTTAAGCCTCTGCGAGATCTCTTCAGTTCTCCTTTTACCTTCCTCGATCCTGACCCTAAGTTCACTTCTCCTCTTAACTAACTGCTCAACTTCCAAATTAATTGTTTCAAGATTTTTATCCAATTGGGATCTCTGGAAGTCATAGTTCTCGATCTTCTTCTCAATAGAGATCAAGATCTCCCTATTTCTGGAAAGTTCCTCTTTAACTCTGTCAAGTTCTGAGAGGATTTCAGGTATTTTACTCTCCTTTAACTTACCTTCAATCTCTCCTATAGATGTTTCAAGTTCTTTTATTTTCTTCTCAATCTCGAAAATGTTACTATTGACTTTCTTTAAGTCTTCAATGCTTTTTTGCTTCTCTTTACCCTTCAAGTCGATCTTCTTATCTGCTTCACCAATTTGTAGATCATATCCACGAATTCTATCCTCCAAGACCTTTATTTCTCCTCTTATTTCCTGAACCTTCGCATTTATCTCATCCAGTCTCGTTTTGAGGTTCTTTCTGTTTTCTTCAATTTTACTCAAATCCGCTAAGATCTTTTCTTTCTCCCTCTGTAGTTCATATATTTCATTCGTTAACTCTCTTTCCCTCTCCAATAATTCTTTTGAAATCAAGAGCCCCTTTCTTTCCCTACTTCCACCAGACATTAGCCCACTTTTCTCGACAAGATCTCCATCGAGCGTTACTATTCTAAGATTTTTGTCCATTAATCTTCTTGCATTTTCGATCGTATCAACCACAACAGTATCTCTAAGCAAGAACTTGAAAACTGGCTGGAATTTCTTATCGCACTTGACTAAGTTTACAGCAAAATCTACAACCCCCCTCTCACCCACTATACTCCGATCCAGATCTAATTTGAGATCCCTTATCTTTCTTAGAGGTATAAAACTTGCTCTTCCAGCTTGGAGCATCTTAAGGTATTTTATAGCCTCAACAGCATCATCTTCAGTCTCTACTACAATGAATTGAAGAGCGCCCCCAATTGCAGACTCAATTGCATTTGAGAATTTCTCATCAACTTCTCCAAGTTGGGCTACAGTGCCAAATATTCCTGCAAGTTCTCGCTTTTCTTTAGCATTTAGAATTACTTCTACTGGCTTTGAATAGCTTTGTAATGTTGAGATTTTCGCTTTTATCTTAGCAAGTTCCACCTCACAACGCTTTGATTCTTCTTCAACGTCTGAAAGTTTTGAACGTAATGAGAATAGCTTCTTATCAAGCTCCAAAAACTCAGAATTGGTATTTCTCTGTTCTTGTTCTCTTTTAAGTAATTCCACGGAGATCGATTCTAATTTTTTCTTATCTTCACCAAGCTTCGCTGATCTGAGCTCTTTTTCAGCTTTAGCATCTTCAATCTCAATTTCAATTCTTCTTACGATCTCGAGGAGTTTATCTCTTTCAACTATTAACTTGTTTCTCTCCTCTTTTTGCTTTTCTAATTCTCCTCTCCTCTCAATCAGCCTATTTTTAAGTTCTTGATAACTTTTATCAGCACTTTCAAGCTTCTGCTTCAACGAGTTAACCTTACTTTCGAGATCGTTAACGATTTCCTCAATACTGACCTTCTTTAAAATCTCCTCCTCAAGTTCTTTTCTTACCCTCTCAAGTTCATCTTTTAGTCTTAAAATTTCGCCCTTTTTCTTTATCTCACTCTCTTCAATTCTCGAAATCTCCTCTTGATAGATCTTCTCCGATTTCTTTATTGTATCTATTTCAGAAGTGAGCTTAAGAATCTCAGTTTGAATCTCGCTGAGCTTTTCATCTCCCAACTTTGAGATCTTGTCTGCAATTTCTTTTAGCTTTTCATTAGTCTCAACAATTTTCTTTGAGATTTCAGGTATTAGTGAAGAGAGCCGATCCTTTTCTTTTTCAACTTTTTCAATTTCTTTCTCCACTTTTTCTTTTGTTGATCTCAAGGAATTGAATTCATGAGCTTTAATCTGTCTTTCAATTTCTGCTTTCTTGAGCATTAACTCCTTATAGCGAAGGGCTTCATTCCTATCTTTTTCGAGCGTTGAGAGCATTACCTCAACTTCAGCGATAACCGCCTCGATCTTCTCTATATTTTCTCTAACTCTATCAAGCTCCTCTAATGCTCTCTCTTTTCTCTCATCGAATTCCGAAATTCCCGCAATATCCTCAATTATCCTCCTTCTTTGAACTGGAGACATCTCAACAATTCTCGTAACATCGCCTTGCATCACTATGTTGTAGGCATCGCTGTAGATTCCAAGCTGGGAAAGTAAATTCTGCACATCAGTCCAACTAACCATTTTCTCATCTAAGTAGTAATAGCTGTAGTGCCCTTTATCAGTTATCTTTACCCTTCTCGTGATCTCATATTTTTTACCATCTTCTCCAAGGGTTATTGAGACTTCAGCTTCTTTTTTACCTTCTGATACGAGATCTGAAAGCCTTTCAGCTCTTAACTGTTTAGTAGAGGTGGATAAACCAAGACAAAAAAGAATAGAATCAATAATATTTGATTTTCCGCTACCATTGGGCCCCGTAATCACTGTGAAGCCTGGATGTAGAGGAATCTCTACTTTTTTACTGAAGGACTTGAAGTTCCTTAAGCTTATCTTTGTAACCTGCATTTCAGTCGCAGATTATTAGATCCTTATCGTCTTCTTTTTGGGTCTCCTTTTGAGCTTCTTCAGATTTATCCATCTTCTTCTCTAATTCGCTCTTCTCTCTCTTTATTACATCAACCTTCGCTTCCTCAGCCTTTACCTGTCTTTCAAGTTTATCCAAGGTTTTTTCTTCTCTCAGCTGAGTCTGAACTGATTTTTTCTCCCTACCATCCCTCAGCTCCTTCAATTCGCTTTTAATATACGTCAGCTCTATTACTATGCCCTCAATCGCCTTTCTCATCTCTACGAGCTTCGAATCGAGTTCCAAGATTCTCTTCGCCACTTCAGATGTTTCAATCTCCTTCCTAATCAAGGGTAGCACTTTTTCCAACTCCACTTTTTCCGATATCATTCCATTCCACCCCGCCGCCGTTTTATATTTTTACCTCGAAGGTGTTAATAAATCTTTCTACTATCTTTATATAGACGGAAAAATATGGGCTAAACTATCAGAGTATCCTCAAAGTTTTATCAATGAATTTTTCAACAAGTCTTGCATGTCTTTCTTCATCTCTAACAAGTTCTTTTAATTTTTCAACTTCTTCACCAAGTAAATCCCCGAATTTCTGGATTATTTGCTCATAGATAACCTTTGCACTCGTTTCGAGCTTGTATATTTCGTTAAAGAACCTCTTATCAGAAAAACTAAACTCTTCAACCTTCTTAGTGAGTTCTATTCCAAGTTTCTTTGCCAGTTCTTCGATCATTACCTTATGCTTCTCCGAGTCAGACATTAGTTGAAAAAGAACCCTCTTTTGCTCCTCATCCATTACCTCTAAGAAGGCTTTGAAATTCGCCTCACTTTCAAATCCCGCCTCAATTCTATATACCTTTTCCAGTATACCCTTCAAAACAACCTTTCGATCCATGAATTATTTGCTTAATTACTAAGATAAATTTTTTCATATTGATTTTTTGTTCAACTCTTAGAGTTGTTTGTAATAGTCCTCTTCGGGAGAATTAAAAAATAGCATTCACAAAATTAACTCAAATAGCAATTTAAAACTTAAAATAGATTGATTTTACCATCGTTTACTCAATATTAGGGCACTATATCGAGAATTCATAGAACATTCGAATCGCCAATAGGGTTAAATAGATGTTAGATATAATTATTGTTATGAGATTGATGAACACCAAAGCGGTGTCACCACTGATCGGATTCATACTCTTGATGGCGATAGTCATGGGACTCATAGGTATTCTCCAGTCTACTGCATTACCACAGTGGAATAGAGCTGTCGAATCCGAGCATTTAAGCTCGCTGAAATATGAGATTTCAAGTATGGGTGAGATTTTATCGATGTCTGCATCGACTGGCAATCCAGCAAAGGTTGTTTTAAAGGCAGGAGTTGATTATCCAAATTATTATATCCTTATCTCTCCGCCAAAAGCGTCTTCTACGATTTCAGCAAGGTATTTAGCTGTGAAGATCAATGGAACTTTTACGCTAAATGATACAACCTCTGCAATAATTGTTGAGCCCAGCTATTTCTACTCTTCTCGTTTAAAGTTTATTTATGAACATTCCGCTACTTTAAGACTTGAAAATGGATTTGTTTTAGAAGAGAGCAACCAAAGCACCTTTATGGACGATTCAATCTCTATTTACATTTTAAGAACAAATTTCAATTCCTTTGCCACTACTGAAACTGCAAATTTAGTCTTAACTCCTGTGTCGATTGGTGGTAGAAGCATTTTCAGCGGTAATATAACTTTAGAATGCTATGATGAGAAAACAGCGGAGTGGTGGAATGGGACGCTTAACAAGATCTACAAGGACACGAATGTTAAAGTCAGTAGATCAGGTAATTTTATTGAAATCAAAAATCTTAGCAGCATCACACTCTCAATCTCTGTTTTTGAAGTATATGCGTTAACTTCTGGAGAAATTCTAACTAACCCAAGTTTGGAGGGTTTAAACCTGATCCCAATCTCGCCCTTGAGTTTAAATGTAAATAGAAATTCGATGATCCCGATTGGAGTAAGAGTGAATAGCACCTATGGTAGCGTTAAAAATACACCAGTTAGCATAACAGATTCCTGTAGCGGAAAAAGTATCGTTCTATTCAGCAACGATCTCGGAGAAGTCTGGTATACTTTTTATGCCAACTGCACAGGTTTGCATACCGTTACCTTCAGCACTAAAACGTCTTCTTTGAATTTTACGTTGGAAATAACACAGCAGAGTGGAGGAGGTGGAGGGACCTTTACGCTTGCTTGGTATAATGAAAGTAGTGAGACAAGTTCTGAGACTTGGCAATGTGATCACTACACTTGTGAAAGAGACTTTTTATTGAACGTTAAATATCAAAATTCGAATGTTCAAGGAGCTCTCGTGAATTTTGCAACGAATAACAACATCGTGCGCATAATAAGCTCTAATACAACTTATTCAGATTCAAATGGAAATGCGGTTGTGAGAATTCAAGCGAGAAACACAACTCTTGGCATGTCTTATTTAATTGGAATCGTTGGAGATACTGTAAAGGTGTTGCCAATCAACGTGATCACAACTCTGCTTTTCCCAGACCTCAACATCACAGAGTTAACAGTTGAACCATTGCCAATAATCCTTGGTCAGCAAGCTTCTATAAAGGCAAGGATTGCAAACATTGGCGATGCAAATGCGGGAACCTTCAACGTTGTTTTCCTCGTTAACGGAGTGGAGATTGCTAACCAATCGGTTTCAGGACTCAGCCATGGAACTGATACAGTTTTAACCACAACTTGGACTCCAACGTCAGCCATAGCTTACACGATAAGAGTGATAGCGGATCCGAACAATGCAATAAGGGAGAAGAATGAAGGAAACAATGAGAGCTCGATAACAGTTGGAGTTAACGCTCCAGATCTAACTGTAGAAAGCATATCTCTCAATAGAACTCCCGTGCTTGGTCAGCCTGTTAGGATCGATGCAAAGATTAAAAACATTGGCGATGTCAATGCAGGAGCCTTTAGCGTAGCCTTTTACGTGAATACCACATTGATAAGAACTGAGACGCTTAGTGGTTTGAACGCAGGATCGCAAGCAACTGTTAATGCAACTTGGATTCCAAATGCAGTAGGAACCTACCTTGTGAGGGTTATTGCAGATCCAAACAATTCGATTATAGAAAGCAATGAAGCGAACAATGAAAGCTCAACCACCACTACCGTAACCGCTCCAGATCTAAGAGTTGCAAGCATCACATTCAACAGAACGCAAATCGTGGTAAATCAGCCAGTAATGATAAATGCAACTGTGGAAAACATTGGAAATGCAAACGCGGGAGCTTTCAATGTTAGATTCTACGTTAACAACATTTTGCTCGACACAAAGCGAGTCTCTCTCAACGCTGGAGCGAGCACAATTTTAAGCACAACTTGGACTCCTCAGAGTGCAATGACTTACACCATAAGAGTTGTAGCGGATGCTGATGCTGAGATTATGGAGAGCAATGAAGCGAACAACGAGAGTTCTACGACTGTAACCGTAGGTTACTATACACTCACTCTAACGGTTTGTGGAAGACAAACCTCATGGAGTGTCAATGTTATTCCACCAAATGCAGACTGTTATGCGAGCACTTTTGGCACTACTTGTAGATATGAATACTCCGCCTCGACTAATGTAACACTAACAGCCCAACCACAAGGTAATTTCATTGGGTGGAGTGGAGATTGCACTGGGACTTCTAATACTTGCAATCTCATCATGAACTCTGACAAAAATGTTTATGCTACATTTAGTGGTTGCAGGGTTTCACCACCGATCACAATAGAACCACCAATCATACCACCGCAACCGCCTCCAGAGATTCAGTAATCGATTTTTTAGTTTAATCTATTTATTATTTTTATCTTCTTAGAAAGTCGAGCAATGAAGCTCAGAATACAAGAGTTACATTTAACTCTAAAGAAGTCACATCAAACAGACCGTATCTCAGAATAGAATTCGCTCCAAAAGTCGATTGATTTTTTATTCTAATCCTTCTTTTGTCGAACTTTATATAGAATTTTTGCTTTAATAGCATTTCTCTCGCACGTTTAAAAGCTCAATAACCCTTCCTAATTCTAAAAATAGTTTCATCTTGGATTTTGGAGTCTCGAATTCACTGAGGTTTCTGCAAGCTTCAAAGCTAAGCTCTAAAAATCAACGTCTTTAAATTTTACTTTTCTAACCCCAAATGGTCTTTCAAGAAATTCAAGCTCTTATCATTAGAAAAAGTCAGTTTTAAGATCTTTTTAATAGCGTTGGAGGAAATGGCAAACGATTTTTCACCATTTATCTCGAGAATGGAGAAGAGTTACCTCCAAAGGATAAAAAATCGTTTAAAAACCTTTTTATCCTATCAAACTTGTCTATCTAACTCTTTTTAAGATTTTTCAATGGGCTCGCCTTGAATTGAGCTCTGTAAGTGGTTGATTTTAGAGCTCAAAGGCAGGAGAGTTTTTAAAGCTTTAAAATATGATATTTCTCAGCTCTCTGATCTTTTTAGAAATTTTCCGCAATCTTTCGAAAACCTCTTCGATAAAATCTTTGGATTCTTTATCCTTTGGAGTTAAATTTCTACATAACTTTTTCCTAAGCTTATGGGGCTTTTCAGCAGAAATGTTTTCAAAATGAAATCGAACTTCCAAACTTTCAACCAATTTTTGTTGAATTTAAGAGCTTAGAGTAATGCAACAGGCTATTTAAATCATTTCCTAACAAATCAGAGAAATTAAAAACAAGAGCACATTCAGAAAACACCTTAAACCCCTCTTCTTAGGGCTCCACA
>JANXDJ010000016.1 GCA_025059545.1 Archaeoglobaceae archaeon | reverse complement strand
ATTAGGCGAAGCAAATTCATAAAGACTTTATGGTTTTATAGTTATAAACTTTTCTTCTTTTTGAGTAAATTGAAATAAGGATTTTTATCCTAAAACTTCAAAATAAATTTTCTCGATCCGCTCAACAACAAAATCCCAGTTAAATTTCTCCTCTACCGCTTTTCTTCCATTTTTTCCAAGCTTTGTTGCAAGTAGATCATCTTGAAGAACTTCTTTAATCTTTTCAACGAGCTCCTGAAGACTATTAAAAGTAAAACCACCCTGCAAAGCAACTTCAAAAACTCCTGGAGTATTTGCTCCAATCACGGGTGTTGAACAAGCCATAGCTTCAAGCAAAACAATTCCAAAAGCTTCTAATCTTGAATATGAAGGTAATACAAGCACTCGTGCTTTTTGCATCCATTCTACAACTTCTTTCCTAGGCACTCTCCCCGTAAAAACCGCTTTTACACTTAACTTTTCAGCAAGTCTTTCAAAGGCTTTTCGATCCTCTCCATCTCCTACAACAACGAGCTTAGCATCAATCTCTTTTTGAATCTCTGCCATAGCCTTTATCAGCGTAGAAACACCTTTATAGGCAACAAGTCTGCCTACGTATAGAACTAAAGGCTCTCTTTCTCCAGCATCTACTCCCGGGCGAAATTCGCTTGGATCAACAGCATTTGGAACGATTTTAACTTTATCCATGAATTTTGATAAAATGGGAGAAGTCTCTGCGTAACTCTTTGTAGTTGCTATTATCATATCAACTTTTTCAAGCAATCTGGTAACCATAAAGTCGTTAATTTTCTCAACACTCCTCCCAAGGAACCGAGGCATAGAATATCCATTTACCTTACTTGGAACGACTACATCGTTATGATAGGTTATAACATGTGGTTTTCCCTCTTTTTCTGCAACTTTGTTCAATCCACGAGCGAAGAACGGCGAGGGGACGTGGGAATGATATAAATCCGCCTTGATCTGTGGAAATGTGATTGGGATAGGCGAATAGGGTATTTTTATGCATGGGACATTTATATCCGCTCCGATTGACGATATAACTTTGATCTCATAACCAATATTTCTCAGGTTATCGCTGAGATTTTTAACGTGGTCTTCTACTCCCCCGATATGTGGAGGAAAGTAAGGTGTCGAAATTGCTATTTTAAGCACATTTTAAAAATTTGATACGGTTTTTAAAACTTTTAGAGTGTTTTGGAAAAAATCTTGGCATAAATTATAATGGTCGTATCCAAAAATTTCCTGATCTGTGTCTCCAAAATCATCGAAATGTTTTTGAACAGTAGGAAATAAATTTTAACATGTTCCTGATATTCGATCCGCTATATTGGGTTTTAGCGATCCTTGGGTATCTTGTTATGTTCGCCTTAGCGAGCACGGTTGCACCGAAGGTAGCTGGAAGAGTAGCTGGAAAGTTTTCCCTCTATACCTCAATGGCTTTACTGCTCATACTCATCCTTGGAATGTCAGCGGGGATCATTTATCTGATATTGGCGGTTACAGAGGTATATATTGACTTCTTCGCGCTTTTAATCTTCTTGTTGGTAATAAACCTCCTCATCTATCTCCTATCACCTTACCTGATAAACATGGCTTATGGAGCAAAGAAAAGTGAAGAATTGCAAAGATTGGTAAATGAAGCTTCTGCAATGCTTGGAGTGAAAGCTCCAAAGGCCATGGTTGTTCACAGCCCACCAAATGCATTTGCATATGGAAACTTCTTAACTGGAAAATTCGTTGCGGTGTCGGATGCCTTGGTGAACATGCTCTCCAGAGACGAGTTAATGGCAGTCATAGGGCATGAAGTAGGGCACCACAAACACAAGGACAACCTCTTCATGCTCCTTTTAGGTCTTCTCCCTTCGATCATATTCTATTTAGGCTATATGCTGATTCGATCCTCAACAGATGATAGAAGAAGCGGACAACTAATAATCGTTGGCATCGCTGCAGTTATTGTTTCTTTTGTGATCCAAGTTTTGGTTTTAGCTTTTAGCAGGCTTAGAGAATACTTTGCAGACACTGAAGGTGTCTTTATAGCTGGAAAAGATGCGATGCAGAGAAGCTTGGCTAAGATTCACTACTTCTACTATAGATATCCCTCAGTCAGAGAAGAGATAGCGGAAAGCAGATTCAGAACTCTGTTCATCTATGCACTCGTTAATGCGGTTGCTGAACCTCTTACGAGGATGGACATTGAAAGACTGAAGAAAGAAAAAGTATCTCCAATTCAGGAATTCTTATCCACACATCCGCCAATTCCGAAGAGATTGGCTTTTATAGATAGCTTAAGGTTTTAGAGTCCCAATTCTTTTTTGGTAATTTTCTTACCGCCACTATTCTCGGGAGTTCTGTCGCATTTTTCTTTACTATAGGAATTTTTTCTTATAAGAATGCGAGATCAAAAACCAATTTCAGACGAAATTTTTAAAATTTTTGAGCTATTTGAAGTTGATGCGATCTTTTTTCTACCCTCATAGCATCGCACTGATCGGAGCATCTGGAGAGACTGGTAAAGTTGGAAATGTAATTCTGAAAAACTTAAAGAATTTTAAAGGAAGAGTCTATCCGGTAAATCCGAAATATTCGGAGATCGATGGGTTTAAGTGCTATTCATCAATTTCTTCACTTCCTGAAACCGTAGATCTTGCAATTATTGCAATTCCTGCGAGATTTGTAGCTAAGACTTTAGAAGAATGTGGGCTAAATGGGATCAGGAATGTGATCGTGATCTCTGGAGGATTTAGAGAAGTTGGAGTGGAAGGTGCGAAGCTCGAGATGGAGCTCATTCAGATTGCAAGGAAATTTAATATAAATTTACTTGGTCCAAACTGCTTAGGCATGATAAATGCTGAGATCGGCTTAAATGCTACTTTTAGTGAGATAACACCGAGATCTGGCAAGGTCGCTTTTCTTAGTCAATCAGGAGCTTTTATCCTTGCAGTAATTTTATGGGCTCAAAAAAATAAGTTCGGCTTCAGCAAGGTTGTTAGCTTGGGAAACAAGGCAATTTTGAGCGAAGCGGATTTTCTGGAGTATTTAGCTGAAGATCCAGCAACTGATGTGATCATGTTATACGTTGAAGGCATTCAAGATGGACGTAGATTTATGGAGATCGCAAAGAAAGTTGCAAAGAAGAAGCCAATCGTTGTAATGAAAGCTGGAAAGACTGAAAGTGGTGCGAGAGCTGCTTCAAGTCATACTGGTAGTCTTGCAGGTAGTTATGAAGTCTATAAAACTGCTTTTGAGCAGTGTGGAGTCATAGTTGCTGAAAGTGTGGAAGAACTTTTTGACTACGCATTTGCGCTGTCAAAAAACAGAAAAGCGGGTAGCGTTGCGATCATAACAAACTCCGGTGGTCCCGGAGTCATGGCTTCTGATGCAATAGAAATTCACGGTTTGAAGCTTGCAGAACTCAGCAACGAGACTATCGAAGCTCTTAGGAATTTTCTACCACCATCTGCTAATTTCTACAACCCCGTAGATATTTTAGGAGACGCTGATACGGATAGATTTTCAAAGGCTCTTGATTTAGTTGCTAAAGACCAAAATGTCGGGACTTTGTTGGCAATTCTAGCTCCAACTGCCCAGATCGATTTTTATAAGGCAGTAAAGAGTGTTAACTCAATTCAAAAACCTATATTTTGCTGTTTTATGGGAATAGATGAAAAAAATGAGGAAATTCTGATAGAAAACCGTATTCCAAACTTTTTTGATCCGACAAGAGCTGTAAAGTCGATTTCGGCAGTTGAAAGATACTCCAGATTTGACTTTAGCGAAATAGAATCTGAGAGATTTGAGATAAATAGAGAAGAGGCTGATAGAGTTTTCTCCGAATTCGTAAATTCTGGAGCAAGATATATTGGAGTTGAAGGGATGAAACTGCTCGAATGCTATGGAATTCCTACAGCGCCTTGGGGAATTGCAAAGAATGCTGATGAGGCAGAAAGAATTGCTGAAAGTATTGGTTATCCTGTTGCAATGAAAATAGTTTCGCCAGACGTGATCCACAAGAGCGACATTGGAGCGCTTAAGCTTGATGTAAATAAAGGAGAAGTTAGAAGCAGTTTTTACGAAATAATATCGAGAGTGGAGAGCTACATGCCAGAAGCGAGAATAGATGGTATCCTCGTCCAAAAAATGGTAAAAGGAGGCAGAGAAGTAATAATAGGAATGAAGAAGGACTTGCAATTTGGCAACGTGATCATGTTTGGGCTTGGCGGGATATATGTGGAGGTTTTCAAGGACGTAGCCTTCAGGATTGCACCAATCAGCAAGAAGGAAGCCTATGAGATGATAAAAAGCGTTAAATCTTATGCACTACTTAAAGGTGTAAGGGGAGAAAAGATGCTCGACATAAATACTCTCGCCGAGACGATCATGAGATTCTCACAACTTAGCACGGACTATCCAATTTCAGAAATGGAGATCAATCCTCTAAAGGTTTTTGAAAAGGGATGTGTTGCGGTCGATTTTAGAATGCTTTTGGAGGTGAAGAAATGAAAAAGCTTATGATCTCTTCAACAGAAAGCTTTTCTGGAAAAAGCGGGATCACCTTGTCCCTCGCTCTAATTCTTAAGGAAAAAGGCTACGATGTGGGCTATTTCAAAGCACTTGGAATAAACGCTGTGAGAAAGGGTGATCGAATCTGCGACGAAGATGCCTACCTTGCTGAAAGCGTTCTTGGGCTGAGAAATACTTGTGCAATTGTCCTTGACCGCCCATATGCAGACTTTGTCGTATCTGAAAATCCTGAAAGCCTTAAAAAGAGAATTCTGGAGAAAATAGAGGAACAGTCTGATAGAGACGTGATCCTGATCGAAGGCTCACACAACTACTTTGTTGGTGCTTCTCTTGAGATCTGTGATGTTCAACTGGCAAAACTGCTCGACTCGAGAGTTCTAATGGTCTCAAAGTTTAGCGATTTTGCAGTTGATGAACTGATTTTTGCCAAAAGGTTCTTTGGTGAACGATTGCGTAAAGTCATACTCAACCAAGTTTTTGGTTACAAAAAATCTTACATTGATTTTATTGCGAAAGAGATCTTCAGAAAGCACGAACTTGAGCTGATCGGTGCAATTCCAAAGGATTTTAGCTTAGTAGGACTAAATGTAAGCGAGATCGCAGAAGTTATAAGAGGAAGATATCTTGTTAAGCCAGAAAAGGATGAGAACGTTGAGCAGATCCTTGTTGGAGCTATGAAAACAGAGAGCGCTTTATCCTATCTAAGATCAGCGAAGAACTACGCTTTGATCACCGGCGGAGATCGTGGAGATTTAATAACGCTTGCAATTGAAAGTGGTGCGAAGTGCGTTATTGCTACTGGCAACTTAGAGCCTTCGAGCCAAGTTTTAAGTCTTGCAGAAAATCATGGCATTGCGGTTCTGCTTGCAAGAGAAGACACCGCAACAACGCTTTCAAGAATTCAGGAAAAATTTGGAAGAATGAGAATGAGTAAAGATAAGCTCCAAAGAATGAAGAAGCTTGTAGAAGAGAACGTTTGCTTGGATGAGCTAATAGAATACCTCGGGGTTTGATCAGTTAAGTGACAGCTCCATGTAGAGCTCGTAACTTGCAAGAACTGTCTGAAAACCGCATTTTCTATAAACTCTTATGGCTCTCCAGTTCAATCTATCGGTCACGAGCGTGATTTTCTTATAACCTTTCCTTTTTGCAAAATCAATTATAGCCTTCACCATCTGAGTTCCTATCCCATGGTTCTGGTATTCTCTTTTAAGATAAATAGCCAAATCGACAACTTTTGGACTTCTTTCATCCTCAACTATCGCCAAATGTCCCACTATCTTCCCTTCATGTTCTGCAACGATCGAAAAACCTCTTTCCTCAAGATGACTTATCCAGTTTTCTATCGATTTTCTACCAACTGGTGGTAAACCCAAAGATCGGTCTTCGGGATTATAATTTACATACATCTCTATTAAAGCCTCTCTATCCCTTCTATCGTAAGCCCTTATATTGATCTCTCTTCCCGTTTTGTCTTGGAATTTTATCTGTTCAAATTCCACAATTTACCCCCATTTCTTAGGTTTGCACTTCTTGCAAACTGGCACGACTTCGATGAATTCACTGTATAATCCCTTTCTCCATACTCCAACATAGTGAAGATCGTTAAAACAAACGGGTTTTTTGCAGAAGAAACATTCACGCCACTCTTTATTTTGGTCTCTCAGTTTAAGTTCCATTTCGCAGACCACACATCTCAAATTTTCCATAATTTCACCTTCCAAGAATTTTAACCAAGTCAGAGGAGGTGAAAATCCCCTTTATTTCACCATTTTCCATTACAATAAGTCTTCTGATCTTCATATCTGCCATTATTTTTGCAGCCTCTTTAATATTGTAATCCGGAGAGACAACGATTAGCGGTGAAGAAGAGTATTTACCAACCTCATCCTCAAGACTCCCTGATAGTAGAACTTTAGATAACAAGTCTCTTTCTGTAAATATTCCAAAAGGTTTTCCTTCTTTGGAAACTATAACGCTTCCGATTCTCTTTTCACCCATAATCTTGCATACTTCTCTCACTTTCGTGCTGTAATCAACCATAACAACGTTTTTGGTCATAACATCTCCTATCTTCATGCCAAGCAATAGGTTAAGCAACTATATTTTACTTTCTCTCAAAATCGTAAAGTAAATAATTATTAAGAGACCGAAAACTTTTGATGAAAAGTAAAGGTTCTCGGTTCGAGAGAGATCTAATTGAAGAGCTTTGGAAGCATGGTCTTGCAGCAGTTCGAGTTGCAGGAAGTGGAGTTTCTCATTTTCCTTGCCCAGACATAGTTGCGGGAAATGGAAAGAAATTTTTTGCAATAGAAGTGAAGATGAGAACTTCTTTGCCTCTCTACTTGTCTTTAGAAGAAATCGAAAAACTAAGAAAATTCTCTGAAGCGTTTGGAGCAGAAGAACTCATAGCTTTAAAACTCCCAAGAAAGAAATGGAAATTCTTCAGAACAAAAGAATTGGGAGAAACAAGTAAAGGCTATAGAATAGATGAGGAAATCTATGCGAGTGGGATGGATATATACGATTTGAAAGGATTGGAGCAAGCTAAGTTAGAGTCATGAGCATAGCTTCTATCACCGCTGCAACTATTAGCATTGGGAGGACTATTTTTACAAATTGCCCAGTAGCGTATCTCATGTGTTTGTCGATGTTCTTTCTATCTCTAAGAAATTCAATTCCAAGCCATACGCCATAACTGGAAGCCAAGATTATTGCGGGAATTTCGAGGATGCCATGGGGAATTATTTTGAGAATGAATGAAAATGTTCCAATTTCTTCTCCAAAAACATTGGCAAAAACGCCTATAATTAATCCGTTTGTTATCACAAATAATATGGGGACTATTCCCAAAAGAACGCCTAAAACCATCGCAACAAAAGACTTTATGCTGTTGTTTAGAATAATTATAATAAAAATTGCTACTGGTGAAATTTCCTCGCTTGTGATGCTTTTGAGAAACTCTTTCAGGATTTCAATTTCTCGCCTCGCGAATTCTGGGTATAAATCGGCTAAGAGATATCCAAAGTAACAAGATAGGAGGAAGAGAGCGGATAAGGCTACGAAGATCTTCCCAACTTCCATGAATCACAATTTGCTGGAGGTTAAAAAACTTTTTTAAATCTCTCAATAACTTTTTCTATGCTAAAATTTGCAAAAATACTTGCGATAGTTGGCTTAATCATGCTTCTTTATGGATCCTACAAAGCATACACAATGCCAGCAAAAATAGAAAGTTACAGAATAGTCTTTTTCCATGTTCCCTCCGCTATAACCTCCTACTTTGCCTTTACCATCTCATTTGTTTCTGCAATTATGTATCTCAGGCGTGGAGAAGTGAACAAGGACAGATTAGCATATATTTCTGCAAAATACGGATTTTCAATGGCTATAGCAGCATTTCTCAGTGGTGCAATCTGGGCTAAGGTAACTTGGGGCACTTACTTTAATTGGTTCGAGATAAGAGAGGTAGTTGTTTTATTGCTTCTTTTTGTTTATGCAGTTTACTTCTCTCTCAGAAACATTGTTGAGAGCGATAAAGCAAGAATTTCATCGATATACCTAATAATCGCTTTTGTAACTGTTCCTTTCAGCTACGTTGCAGGATTTTTCTCTCCACTCCATCCAAAACCATTTGAAGCGGAATTTTCAGCAGAATGGCTTGCAAACCTATGGATAATGATTCTTGCCTTCTTGATACTCTACATAGCCTACACCATATGGGAATATGAAATTAGCTCGAACCAAAAGACTCATAAAACTAAAGAACCCGTTACTTAAAAGGGCTCGTAGCCTAGCACGGATATGGCGGCAGCCTCCTAAGCTGCAGGTCGCGGGTTCAAATCCCGCCGGGCCCGCTTAAATTTTTAAATGAACAGTTATACATCGGATTTGCTTTTCCATAATCGATTTTATATTAAATCAAGCATACTTATTTACGAGAGCTTTTAAAAGCATTGGTTTGAAAAATAAATTGGCACTCTCTTATAATTCCAGCAGAAAGTAGCCTAAGAAGTAAGATTGGAAGAATTTTAAATTTTATAAGCCCATTAGCTAAGGAATTCAAATCTATCTCTGTCTCTAATTTTCCTAAAATAAACTTTTAAATCAGCCGATTTTCTCTTGGAGCTATGCTAAGAATTTGAATAAAAATGAAAAACCAAAAATCTTAAATACAAAAAATATTAACTAAAATCATGGATTCGAAAAAGGTTGTATTGGGAATAGGGTTAATGTTGGTTATAGCGTTCCTTGGATGTGCTGAACAGCCTCCAACACCAACACCCACACCTCCACCTGAAACTACGCCTGTTGTAACTACACCACCTGTTACAACCCCGCCAGTAACAACGCCGGTGGTGACAACTCCAATTACGACACCAAAAACAACTCCGCCAGTATCTGCTGAGCCGATAAGAGTTTGTGCTTTATTCGATCCACGTATTCCTGCATTTAAGGCTGATGCAGAAGCTATAAAGATTGCAGTTGAAGAGATAAATGCTAAGGGAGGCATAATGGGAAGGAAGCTTACATTCGATTGGGCGGACACTCAGAGAAAGGTTGATATCGCTATTACCGCTTATAGAAGTGCGGTAATTGAGAAGAAATGCAAGATCGTATTCGTTGAAGGTGTTTCTGAGGAAGTCTATGCAATTATTGATGAGGGGGCAAAGATTTATCCGTCTTATCCACACGTAGTCTTCGCTTCACAAGCTGGAATGGATACGACGTTAAAAGTGATGAAGGATTACAATAAATACAAGTTCTACTTCAGGAATCTGCCTCCAGATCCAGATCTGAACTATAACGTTGCTAAATGGTTCTTTGACATTGCCAAAAATGTTATAGGAGCCAAGAGAGTAGCTTTGATCCTTGAAGACGCTGCATGGACGAAGTGTGCACGAGAAGGTTGCAAATTTGATACACCATATGGAGTAATTGAGAGCAAGCCAATGCGCCAGTGGGTGCAGGATGAATTTGGTTTGCAAGTGGTCTACGTTTCCCATGCTGCGGTGATGGAGAAGAACTTCTTGCCAATGTTTGAGCAAATTGCGGCAAACAAGGCAGAGTTCATCTTCATCCTTTCAAGCTGGTATACCGATACAGTAACAGCAACGAAGCAGTGGGCTTCTTCAAGCGCAAGAAACATTCCAATTGCATTCTTCGGTGGAACCGCGCAATGGATGGCTCAGTGGAAGCTAACAGGCGGTGCAAGCCTTGGAACTATTGTTATGATGTATGACTACGAAGGGATGCCCGCAATAAGCCCGACAACAGTTCCGGTTGTTAAAGCATTGCACGCAAAGGGACTTTCGCTTGATACTTCTGTGCATTACTACTACTCTGAACTTTACAGAGTTAAAGAAGCTATGGAGAAGGTAGGCAATCCAGACGATATGGATGCAGTGATTAAGGCGATAGAGGATCTCGATTATACAAACCACACGTCAATACCCGTTAAGTGGAACCACTTTGGTTACAAGAATCCGAACTTCCACTCCTACACTGGTGGACCAACTCTGAATGCACAGATCCAGTGCAATGGAATTCCAGTTTACATAATGAGACCAGAAGTAATGCAGGAGCATGAATGGCCTGAGGAAGTAGTTAAAGCGATGAATCCATCTGCATACAAGCCGCCAGCTGAGCTAAGAAAGATCTGCGGAAGCTAAAATTATTTTTTATTTTTTAAATTTTATTCAATTACGTCTTTTGAGTTTCCAGCCACTGCTCACTTTTGGCTTAAGTAAATATAACCCAATTTTTGGGTGTGTGATCGAGATTCTTATGAACTCTTCGCAGATCTTTTCAGGAATACCTTCCATCTTACAGAAAATCGGCAGAACTCTCCTGATCTCTTCTTTTTCTCTCACTTTTTCCAAAGAGCCTTCTATTATCAGCGAACAATCCTGAAATACGACAACGTAGCAAACATTTTTGTTATTCTCTAAGCATTTTTGCTTTCTTCCTTCTTTGGGGAAGGCAAAATAGATCTTTCCATCTAAGAAAATGTGAAGCATAGGAACGCTGTATGGCTTATCTCCATCTAAAAAGCTCATAACCCCTTGCAAAGTTGATTTTAGGACTTCCTCGATCTTATCCGGACTGAGCTTCTCAACCTCGATCATGTGTATATTTAATCCTAAAAATTACTTAAGAGTTTTTGTGGACAGGAGCTTAAGTAGCCAAAAACGAAAATTTAATATTGTATAATTGATTCAAATTGCCATGCTCGGAATGGAATTTCAAACATTTGTGTGCTTTGTTATAACAATACTCGCTCAGGTCTTTCTTCTCTTGATCTGGGCACTGAGGTGGAGGTGAGCTAATGCTCGCATGGGCTATCTTTGGGGCTTATTTAATAGCTGTGGCAATAATTGGTTACTATGGAGCTAAAAGGACAAAAACCGTAGCGGATTTTGTCGCAGCGAGCGGTCAATTGGGCTTTTGGACTTACTCATTGCTGATGATCGGGAGTGTATTCAGTGGGATGACGCTCATTGGAGTTGCTGGTCTCGCTTTTACAACAGGATGGGCAAACATGTGGGAACGCATAATTGGTCCGCCATTTGCTATTGCCTTTGGCACGATAATAATAGCGAGCAGACTTTACAAGGTAAAAGCGAATGGAATTCTTACAATTCAGGACTACTTAGCATTCCGCTATAAAGATCCAAAAGTTATGAGAATCCTCGCTGGAGCGGTTTCAGCTTTGACTTGTTATATCTACTTAATAGGGCAGTATACCGCTATTGGAGTTGCAAGCCACATAATTCTGGGCATTCCTTACTGGCTTGGCGCAACAATAGCTGCGGTGATTGTAGTTGCATATGTTATGAGCGGTGGAATGTTCTCTACTGCATGGACAACATTTTTGCAGAGTCTTCTCATGATGCTTGGAATTTACATCACAGTTCCGGTAATAATTGCTGGAGTTGGAGGATTTGAACAGATGAATATTGCTTTGTCGAACATGCCTCAGCTACAGAATGAAACTCGTGGCGTAGCAACGAATTACATGTTTGCTAATTACCTCTCAAAGCCTTTTGGACCGGCTGAAGTTCCCCTTGTTGGATGGTTTTACAACATCACGCTGTTCTTCATCACAGTTCCGCTTGGCTTGATGGTCGCTCCGCACATCGTTAATAACATGCTGACCTTCAGGGATCGAAGCTACATAAGGTGGAGCCCACTAGTGATGTATGCTTTTGGAGTTTTGATCATTCTTTTCACAGCGCTTGCAGGAATGGCAGCGAGAGCTTCATGGGCTCAGGGAACTTTGAATCTTCCAGAGCTCGATCTCGGAGTTACTAAGGTAACTTGGTCGGACATGGCGTATCCAGCGGTAGCGCAGAAAATGCTTCCAGAGTGGCTTTTCTTATTGCTACTACCCACGATCCTGGCTGGTGTTATGTCCACTACGGATAGGTTGATCTTAACCGCCACGAACAGTATAAGCTATGATATTGTGAGAAATGCCCTTGGAAAAGAGATCAGCGAGAGAAAAATGAGAATTTTCAATGCAATACTTGTTGCAATCATCGGCTTCTCTTCACTGCTGATTGCGCTAACACCCCAGCAGATGCTTGCATGGATCATATGGTCTGGACTTGCTCTGATGGCTAACTGCTTCTTCTTCCCGATCATACTCGGACTCTACTGGGATCGAATGACAAAAAATGCTGCAAGGCTCAGCATGATCGTTGGGCTCTTAGTTACTATAGTTTGCTTTGCGATCTATGGAAAAACGATTCCAATTTCAGGTATTCCTGCTTACGCATCTCTTCCCGGTTTTGTGGCAAGCTTTTTGACTTCCGTGATCGTTTCCCTCATTGAGAAAAAAGAATAAATTTTTAAATAAATTTTTATTTTTCAAACTTCGACAACCGCATAATACCTTGGAGACCAAAATAATAAAATAACATGAAGGAAGAATTTTTAGCATGGAATTTGAATACATATTCGAAGAGGTGAAAGTAAAGCAGAGTAATGCTCCAAGATTCATTATCAATGGAAAGGAGGTTGACATATGGAGCGAGACTCTTTCTTATTATCACTCAAAGAGCATTTCTGACTACATCCGGGAGAATTTAATGCGTTACGAATCAAAAGGAGCTGATCCGTTCAGCGAAATTGTAGGTAAGGCGGTTGAGAAAGAAATGGTCAAAACCGCACTTATGAGCGGTTCTAATATTCTCTTTAAGGGAAAGAAAGGCTATGGAAAAACTACATTTTCAAAGAGCATTTCAAAGCTTTTGCCTGATAAGATCTTGGCGATAAAGGGTTGCAAGATTCATGATGATCCGACTCAACCAGTTTGTTTCTCTTGCAAGAAAAAAGTGCTCGAAGCAGAAGAGGTTGAGCTCAATTTTATTCCGAGAAAGTGGATCAGAATTCCGGGAGATCCGATGATGACAACAAGACAATTGGTCGGAGGGATAAGCATTCAAAAAATCAAAGAAGGCTACGATCTCGATCATCCCGAGGTATTTACTCCTGGGAGAGTATTAAAGGCTCACAGAGGCATTGCTTACTTTGATGAGCTTGGTTCAATCCCTTCAGCTTTGCAGACTCTTCTGCATGAACTTTTCGAAGAAAGACAAATTACAACGCCAGAGGGAGACATAGTGCCTATAAAACTCGACACCCTCGTGATCGCTTCCACAAATCCCGCTAACTACAAAGGTGTCTCAGACATCAAAGAGCCTTTGCTCGACAGAATGGAGCAGATCGACATAGGACCTCCAGAAACCACTGAAGAAGAGATCGAGATCGGGCTTAAGAATATGAGTTTAAAGTATGGCTCAATAATACCAGAATGGCATCTTAGGATCCTTGCAAATGCTGTTAGATGTATGAGGAGCAAAACCTGTAGATATGCGAACAGAATTGAGGTTGAACCAAGTTGTAGAGCTACTATTAAGCTATTTGATCACGTCAGAGCGTCTGCGACGAGAAGAGGACATGAGGCGGTGATGCTTTCTGACTACGGTGAAAAATTCGAAGTTATAAAGCTTGCTTTGAAGAGCAGATTTGAAGTTGATTATGAGAGCGAAGTATCAAAGGATGAGATAGTTGAAGGTGTTCTGAATGACTCTATTGACAACGTTTGCAGTTCTATCTACTCTTTAATCCCGAGAGACATTTTTGGAGACATAGTAGAGGAGATTGCAAGGCAAAAAGTTGTAAATGCTTACAAGATAGATGGCACTCTCAGAAGTTTTGCTTCTTCACTCTGTAGCAAAAAAGAGGAGCTTAAATCCGCAGTAGAAATAACTATGGAATCTATAGCAAGATGCTCCGGTATAATTGAGCGAAATGGAGACGGAATTTATGTTTACAAGGCTTATGATCGAGAAACCTGAATGTAAAGCTTGTAAAAAAGATTTTCCGCTTGAAAGTTTAGCTAAAGATCTTCTTTATTCTCTATTTAATCCATACTATCGTGAAAAAGGCAATTTTGACTCAGCAGATCTGATAAAGAAGTATTTAAAGGAGGAACTTAGGAGATTTGAAAGCAATCCATTTTTCAGAGAACTTGTGAGGGATCTTGGATTTTCTGACGGTTATTGGACTGAACAGCTTGAGAAATATCAGAGAGCTAAAAAGATGGCATGGGAAGAACTTAAAGGTATGATTGAAAAAGGAGAGCTGAGTAGAGAGGAATTAAGTGCAAACCAGCTTGTGGAGAATTTCTTCGATGAGGTTGTTGAAGACTTGAAAAAAGCAGGATATATTGACTATGTAGAGGGAAAATTTCATAGAAGAGTTGTGAAGTATAAGGCGATAGCAGAGAAGATAATTGGAGATAAAATTCTCTCGATTGCTCTTGAAGAACTCGATCAAAAAAGCAGAGGAGAGCATTTGACAGAGAAGGAAGGAATTTCGATTTTTAGCGGTGAGAATATCGTTGAATTCGATCCGGGTATTCATTCTTTCGACAACATAGACATCAGCGAGTCGCTTGTAAAGTCTGCCATTAAAGGAAAGCTCGAATTAGATGAAATCGTTGCAAGACAGCCAAAACATGCTGAAAAATGCGTTTATGTAATGCTAATCGATGTTAGCGATTCAATGAGAGGAAAAAAGATAATCGGAGCGATAGAAGCAGGGATTGCATTGAGAAAAGCTATAGAGAGAAAAGGAAGTGATGACGAATTGGTTATATTAGCTTTTAACCATAAGGTTTCAAGAGTGAAAAGAGAGGAAATATTAAACCTCGAACCTAAGGGAAGAACCGATATAGGACTCGCTTTGAGAAAAGCTCGCGATATTCTGGCTGAAAAGAGTGGAACTGGTATTGTTTTTCTTATTAGTGACGGAGAACCGACTTCAAGCTACGATTCTAGACTAACTCCTTGGATTTGTGCTTTAAGAGAGGCAAAAATGCTTAGAAATGTTAGTGCAAAGCTTCAAATAGTTATGTTTGGGAACGAAAGCAGATTCGTTGAATTCTGCACGATGATGGCTAAACTTTGCGGAAATTCGAGACTTTTCCATTTTTCAGACCCTCTAAATCTTAAAAAATATATTCTAAAAAGATTTTAAAGCACTTCTTCCTTTGAATAAACGATTATTCCTTTATTCGTTATTTCAAATGGATGAATTTTCTTACTGTGACTTGTACCACGCATTTTGAAAATCTCGAGGCTCCTTATTCTCGTGTTCTCAACTCTTGCGTAGTAGAGCACAATTGTGCCTTCAACTACGAAGTTTTCAATGCCAAATCTACTTATCCTGTCAGGTCCATTTTCGATCACTTCACAGGTTAGTAATGAAGTCAAGCCTAAAATCTCCATAGTGGTTGAGATCTTTAGCAGTTCTACTCTGAATTTTGCGGGATCTGAAATCGTGAATCCGATTGATGTTGTGGAATCCAATACTGCTCTTCTTGCTCCAATCTCGTCTTGAATCGTTATTACTTGATCAAGAAGTGATCTCGTATCAAATGGTCGTAGATCGATGTATCTTTCTTCAGATGGTAAGCCGATCTTTGTAGATGTTGCATCAATAATTGCAAGCATATTTTCGTCTTCTAACTTTTCAAGATCCCATCCAAAACTCATAAAGTGCTCTCTGAGATGTTGTGGTCTCTCTTCTGTAGCGACAAATATTCCGGGTTCTTTAAATTGCTTAATTCCGTTAACTAAATACTGCATCGCAAATACAGTCTTTCCTGAGCCTGATGTTCCAGAAATAAGGTAGCTTCTGTCCCTTAAAAGACCACCTTCACAGAGTTCATCAAAACCGGGTATACCAGTAGGCACCCTTTCCAGCATAATTATCACACTAAGCATTTCAAAACCTTAAAGTTTAAATTATTTACGCAAAATTCAACACATGAAGGTTACTGTCTCCTTGATAAAAGCGGATGTAGGAAGTGTCGCCGGACATTCTATTGTTCCGGAAGAGATAAAGAAATTGGCTGAAGAAAGCTTGAGAAATGCGATAGAAACCGGAAAAATAATTGATTTCCGTGTTTTCAATGCGGGCGACGATCTCGAACTGCTCATGACTCATAAAAGAGGGGTAGACAGCCAAGAAATCCATGGATTGGCGTGGGATGTTTTCAAAAAGTGTGCTGACAAAGCTAAGGAAATGAAGCTATACGGAGCGGGACAAGATCTGCTTAAAGATGCTTTTTCTGGGAACATTAGGGGTTTGGGACCTGGAATTGCAGAAATAGAATTCACGGAAAGAAAAGCGGAGCCATTAATTGTTTTTATGATGGATAAAACCGAGCCCGGAGCATTTAATTTACCAATATTTAGGATCTTTGCAGATCCCTTCAACACCGCTGGGCTTGTAATAGATCCTTCAATGCATTCTGGCTTTGTATTCGAAATTTGGGACATATTGGAGCACAGAAGAGTCTTTATGCGTTGTCCAGAGGAGCTCTATAGCATTCTTGCTTTAATCGGAGCCAAAAGCAGATTTGTAATAAAAAGAGTTTATCCAAAAGGCGGAAAATTGCCAGCTGAAGAGCCTGTAGCAGTTATAAGCACTGAAAAGCTCTATCAAGTTGCTGGAGAATACGTTGGCAAAGACGATCCAGTTGCAATTGTTAGAGCTCAAAGTGGCTTGCCTGCAGTCGGGGAAATTCTTGAAGCTTTTGCATTTCCTCATTTGGTTAGCGGATGGATGCGTGGAAGCCATAATGGACCGATAATGCCTGTGCCTTTTAGATATTCCAAATGCACCCGCTTCGATGGACCGCCAAGATGCATCTCTGCTGGTTTTCAGCTGTGCAATGGTAAGCTAGTCGGTCCTGTAGACTTGTTCGACGATCCAGCGTTTGATCCCGCGAGACAGAAGGCAAACGAGATTGCAGATTATATACGCAGACATGGACCTTTTGAACCTCACAGACTCTCGGCAGAGGAAATGGAATATACAACTCTACCAAAGGTTCTTGATAGTCTTAAGGGAAGATTTGAGCAATTATGAAGCACATATTCTGGCAATCTTTGATGGAGAACCAGAAAATAGATTATCTTGAAAAGTATAGCATCGTAGTTGTTGGAAGCAGAATGATGCTTGAGCTTCTTTGGCGATCAGGAATTGGATGCATTCGATACATCTCCGACTTTGTTTCACAAATTGACACACTCGTTGACTGCACTCTCGATCCTTTGGAGGCAAACCAATACGATATTGTGAGCCCAAGATCTGATGAAAGCTGTGTGGTCTCTTATTTGCTCCCAGAGGATCGCACAGAGCTAAAGAGGATCATTAAAGGTGCAGATCTGGTAATAGCCCACAAAAAAATGCTTGAAATATCGAAAATAGCAGAGGAAATAGGCATTCCTTTTGTTCCAGATCTCGTGACAACTTTTTTACCAGATGGAGTGAAATTCTGGGAATTGGAGTATCCGAAGATGGGAAAAGATCCGATCAGCTATGCCATCACTTGTGGACTTCAGGCATTGGAGGTTATGAAAACTCTTGCTGGACAAAAGCCTGTTTTGGCTCCTGAGGCGATTCTTGTTGATCTGAAGGAGGGAATAAAGAAGGTATGTCTGAAGAGAAGTGGCACGGTTTGAAAGTTGGGATCGAGATCCATCAACAGCTCGATACTAAGGAGAAACTATTCTGTAAGTGTCCTACAGAGTCCTCTGAAGAGTCAAAGCTTGAGATAAAGAGATATTTGAGACTTAAGAAAAGCGAAATGGGTGAAGAAGATAGAGCGGCAAGAGAAGAAGTCGAAAGAAGAAAGAAGTTCTTGTATAAGTTCTATGATTCGACCTGTCTTGTCGAGGCGGATGAAGAACCACCGACTGAAATGAACAGAGAAGCGTTGAAAATAGCTATTCAGGTTGCAAAGATGCTAAAAATGACGATTCTCGATGAGATCCATGTTATGAGGAAAATAGTGATTGATGGTAGCAACACAACTGGTTTTCAAAGAACCGCATTGGTTGCCGTGGATGGAGAAATAGAGGTTAAAGGGGAAAAAATTGGTATAGGAACGCTTTGTCTTGAAGAGGAGGCTTGCAGGAAAATAGAGGAAGGAGAAGGATTTACAGTTTACTCCTTAGATAGATTGGGAATTCCTCTGATCGAAATAGGAACTAAGGCAGATATAAGATCTCCTGAGATAGCAAAAGAGACTGCAAAGAAACTCGGAATGATTCTAAGATCGACTGGAAAAGTAAAAAGGGGAATAGGGACGATAAGACAAGACGTGAACATAAGCATAAAAGATGGAGCGAGAGTTGAGATAAAAGGAGTTCAGGAGCTCGATCTAATTGATAAAGTAGTTGAATACGAAGTCTTAAGGCAGTTAACTCTGCTGAAAATTAAGGATGAATTGCAGAAAAGAAGTGCTCAAGTAATCGAGAAAATTTTCGATGTAACAGATCTTTTCAAGAACACAAAATCCAAGATCCTAAAAGGAAAAGATGTTAAGGCTATTTTGCTAAAAAATTTTGCTGGAGTTGTTGGTAGAGAAATTCAGCCAGGGAGAAGACTTGGAAGCGAGTTTGCAGATATAGCGAGAGCTTTTGGCTTGGGTGGAATATTTCACACGGATGAGCTTCCCGCTTATGGGATAACTGCTGAAGAAGTAAATGAGCTTAGAAAAAAATTAGGAGCTTCTGAAAGAGATGCAATTGTATTCGGAGCTGGAGATCCGGAGAGGGTCGAAAGAGCTTTGCGAAGAATTGTTGAAAGAGCAAAGTATTGCTTCTTAGGTGTGCCAGAAGAGACGAGAAAAGCCAATGAAGATGCAACTACTTCTTATCTTCGCCCACTTCCGGGATCTGCGAGGATGTATCCGGAAACAGACGTGCCACCCGTATTCTCCCATGGTGATCTCGATGTGGAGATACCCGAGTTGATAGAAGAGAGAGCGAAGAGATATGAGAAATTCTTGTCTCCAGATTTAGCCTTTGAAATAGCCGATTCAAAGTTCTTCAAACTTTTTGAGGAATTCATAGACTCGCTACCAGCAACAATTGTTGCGAGGGTTTTGCACGTCATTCCAACTGAGCTTAGGAGAGAGAACTGTAACGTCGATCTTCTCAAAGAGAAGCACTTCAAAATGGTTTTAGAGATGGTCAGAGATGGAGAAATTGCAAAAGAAGGTGCTGAGAATGCTCTGAAATTCCTGATCGAGAGACCATCTGCAAGTAAGGATGAAGTTAAGAGGGTTATTGGTTCGAAAAGCGACATAGATAGTTTCATTCAAAAGCTCGTTGATGAAAAGAAGGAACTGATCGCTGAAAAAGGAGAGAATGCTTTCAAGCCATTGATGGGAATAGTTATGGGTGAATTCAGAGGCAAGGTAGACGGAAAGGTCATTGCGGAGAAGCTTAGAGAAGCAATAGTGAAGAAAATAAAAGAGCTCGAACCGCAAAATTCATAAGTCAAAAATACTACGCTTTTTAGGGCTCGTGGTCTAGCGGTTATGACGTCGCCTTGACACGGCGAAGTTCCCCGGTTCGAATCCGGGCGAGCCCATATTTTATGAAGATCTGAAGCATTGGGAAAATTCTCTTTGGATTCTCTCTTTTTTAGACCGCCTGATTTTCGATTTGAATTTTAGATATTTTTATCCTCTTTTCCGATTTTAGAGTTGCCAACTTCTGGAATCCTCACAAAAAAGCCATCTTTAACTCGATAGATCTCCGCTTCACATCCCACTAAATCGAGAAATTCCGTAGGAAGCCTTAAAATTTGGTCTTAAAAGCCCTCTTTTTTCGAATTAAAACTTTTTATATCATTTCTAAGTTATAGGATTTCGTTCTATCTTTGGAGTTTTAAAAATCTAACTTTAGTAAATACTAAAGGAATAGCTCTCCTTCATGTTTTGAGCGCTATTTGCTGTTGGCTGTGATTAATAAGAGCTTTCAATACCCGTTTTCAGGGTTTTCCGATTGCTACAAAAAATTTGATTTAACGACAGAGGGAATGACAATATTCACTTTCAATACCCGTTTTCAGGGTTCTTCGATTGCTACGGGCTGAAGCCCCAACAACTGCGCAGTGGCTGGGTGCCCTTTCAATACCCGTTTTCAGGGTTCTTCGATTGCTACTAAACACTTAAATGCAACGTTCATAATGCCGAGTGAGCTTTCAATACCCGTTTTCAGGGTTCTTCGATTGCTACCTCTTTCTATTGCGAACGCTGAGCCAGAATTTATAATTCTTTCAATACCCGTTTTCAGGGTTCTTCGATTGCTACGAGGAGTTTATGAAAAGTTTGGAGAATGGAAATGTTAACTTTCAATACCCGTTTTCAGGGTTCTTCGATTGCTACTTTTGACTCTTTAAGGGGGATGTGTAGACAACCGTCTTTCAATACCCGTTTTCAGGGTTCTTCGATTGCTACGTTTTGGATTGCGTTATTATTATTTTTTAAATGAAATGCTTTCAATACCCGTTTTCAGGGTTCTTCGATTGCTACGTTATGATTGCGACATGCAAAACTTGTTTTACTCGTTTCTTTCAATACCCGTTTTCAGGGTTCTTCGATTGCTACTTCTTGTTAGAATTCCAAAGGGTATGTTGGACCAAATCTTTCAATACCCGTTTTCAGGGTTCTTCGATTGCTACTACGGTGAGCCGAGCAAAGGAATATGCGTAGTGATGCCCTTTCAATACCCGTTTTCAGGGTTCTTCGATTGCTACTGTAAAGAAGGAATTACGGCAGTTTGGGGAGATACGTTCTTTCAATACCCGTTTTCAGGGTTCTTCGATTGCTACTAACTGTTTATGCTTTTCATCATTGCTTTGCCTTAAACTTTCAATACCCGTTTTCAGGGTTCTTCGATTGCTACCCGAGGTGGGTAGAGGTAGAGGTGCATGGGACATCTTTCAATACCCGTTTTCAGGGTTCTTCGATTGCTACGTGTGCCTGAAGAACAACTAAAAAATTCCAGTAGCCATCTTTCAATACCCGTTTTCAGGGTTCTTCGATTGCTACATGATTAATAGACGAGTTATAATAGTAGAAAGCATAGACTTTCAATACCCGTTTTCAGGGTTTTTCGATTGCTACATATGTGGGTAAAAGTGCGGTGAACGATATAGCGGTAGCTTTCAATACCCGTTTTCAGGGTTCTTCGATTGCTACTGAGATGAAAGCGATATTCGAAAAAGTCTTTGAAAGCGCTTTCAATACCCGTTTTCAGGGTTCTTCGATTGCTACGGTAAATAAGCTATCTATACTTCCATTGGAAGTAAATCTTTCAATACCCGTTTTCAGGGTTCTTCGATTGCTACATATATGTGTTTTGTTACGAGTTCTGCGAAGAACTAGCTACTTTCAATACCCGTTTTCAGGGTTCTTCGATTGCTACGTAATTCCTGACGGCAAAGAGGGGGATAGTGATGATTTTCTTTCAATACCCGTTTTCAGGGTTCTTCGATTGCTACGCCTCTTCGGGTGCGTGAATGTAAATAAGCGCTTTGTCTTTCAATACCCGTTTTCAGGGTTCTTCGATTGCTACGTGGGAAAAATGTGGAGTTGTATGCAGTCTATCGGCGACTTTCAATACCCGTTTTCAGGGTTCTTCGATTGCTACGAACCATCCGACCTGATCGGAATACCCGAGAAAACAGCTTTCAATACCCGTTTTCAGGGTTCTTCGATTGCTACCCCAGAAGAGATGTTGATTAATTTTATTTTTTGGAGGTCTTTCAATACCCGTTTTCAGGGTTCTTCGATTGCTACAGTTTGTAGACACTTATCAAGTATATTACTACGTGCATGCTTTCAATACCCGTTTTCAGGGTTCTTCGATTGCTACGTTATTATTTATTTCTGTTAACAGGTTGTTAACAGTTTTCTTTCAATACCCGTTTTCAGGGTTCTTCGATTGCTACAAAAACTAATACTTGTT
>JANXDJ010000169.1 GCA_025059545.1 Archaeoglobaceae archaeon | reverse complement strand
AAACGGGTATTGAAAGTAAAGTGCTTTGATTTCCAGCGTTGAATTGCGCAACTCGTAGCAATCTCAGAACCCTGAAAACGGGTATTGAAAGGGTAAAAAACCATATCCCTCTGAACCCTCTCCTTCAATGTAGCAATCTCAGAACCCTGAAAACGGGTATTGAAAGTTACGGTTTTGCGCATTCATCTCTTCAGGACAATTTATGTAGCAATCTCAGAACCCTGAAAACGGGTATTGAAAGCCATTACATGTGCCAGCTAAAGCAATCGCAAAATCTATGTAGCAATCTCAGAACCCTGAAAACGGGTATTGAAAGTTGACGACAGAGAATTTTCCAAACCTCGTTGGGTCAGTAGCAATCTCAGAACCCTGAAAACGGGTATTGAAAGCCGTTCGAAGTTTTGCCAACAACTGGGAATTCAAGAAAGTAGTAGCAATCTCAGAACCCTGAAAACGGGTATTGAAAGAGGTAGAGCCTCATTAACAATCGGGACAACCCA
>JANXDJ010000168.1 GCA_025059545.1 Archaeoglobaceae archaeon | reverse complement strand
CTACCTGACTCTCTTTTCTTAACAAAACCGCAATTATTTTTTAATTGAGTGTACGATAACGGCCCATTCTTATTCAATTCATTCAAAATATTTAACCTCTCATTAGATCCAAGAGCAGAATAAAGCGTTTCGAAATCAATTACATCTCCGTACATTCAACCCTCTCCACTAATTTATCTCCTAGGTGCTAAAAAACATTATTTTTAAAAAATTAATAAAAAAGAGAAATTGAACCTAAACATGGGGTCGTGGGCCAGTCTGGTCTACGCTGCGCGGCTTGGGCCCGCGCGGACGTGGGTTCAAATCCCACCGACCCCATTTTCTATTTTTATTACCCAAATTATCCAACACTAACCCTATCTAATAAAACTGGCATCTTTAAGAAGTTATATATGATGAAGCGGGCCCGAGGGGATTTGAACCCCCGACCCCAGGCTTAGAGGGCCTGTGCTCTATCCATACTGAGCTACGAGCCCACTATAATGCCTCTATTCAAACCTTTTAAA
>JANXDJ010000167.1 GCA_025059545.1 Archaeoglobaceae archaeon | reverse complement strand
TATTTTGTTGAAAATTGCGATATAGACTATTTTGCTGGTTGGTATTTTTACGAATTTGATGCAGACTTTATACTTTCAAAGATGAAACATTACAAAATCCACAAAGAAAAAAGACATAGCAGACTGTTTAATCGGCAGGTGATAGATTTGTATAAATGCTTTCTAAGAGTGAAAAGGTCTGGGATTCGTTCAGCCAAGCTCTCAAGCGTCGCAAAAGAGTGTGGTTATAAGAATTACTTATACTTCCCGAACAAAATTCCGATGTTGTGGCAAAGCAATAAGCAAAGACTGCTTCTTATGAACATTGTTCATGTTGATGCCTTGATATACGTTGACAATTCAATGAATTTGAGCGAATTCGTTCTTGACGTCGCAAATTTGAGCGGAACAAATATCGCAGACGTTCATTCGAGTTATCACATAATTACTTCTTTCTTCATGATGAACAAAAATCCAAACATAGTTTTGCCAACAAGTGAAAACGGTGAAAGAGAAGATTACGAAGGTGCT
>JANXDJ010000166.1 GCA_025059545.1 Archaeoglobaceae archaeon | reverse complement strand
AAGGCGATTGCTGCTGCAATTGCGGGAGCTACAAATCCCTTGCTGTGTCTAGTGACAATGTGGTTTCCATGGAACACTACAGGGCTTCCACCACCATAGATCGAGTGGCTGAAGAACGAGAACTCTACGCCGAGACCAAGGGCTCTACCAAAGTCAACAGAGGGCAATCCAGTTTGCCTCTCAAGCAGATCGTTGTAGTAGATCGTAACTCCAGAGATGCTCTGCATTGCTCTTTGAGCACCGCAGTTCACCATTGTCGCAGCGAGGAAGCCTGCTGCAGCATAAGCATTCCAGAGTGCGATGTCGTTTGTTGTGTATGTCACGTATCCAGATGCACCTTTGCCATTTGGCTTAATGACTTTGTCTTCAACAGCTCTCTCGACAAGGCTTGCAACAACAGTTCCAACTGACCCATTCTTTCCATTCGCCTTTACGAGCTCATACACGAGGTTGTTCGCATTCAATCCCTGATATGCAAGTCCAAGCAGATGCAATCTTTCAAAGGAGCCAAT
>JANXDJ010000165.1 GCA_025059545.1 Archaeoglobaceae archaeon | reverse complement strand
AGCTCTCTCTTTGCCTTCCGAATGCATTCCTCTTTACTTTTACATCGAGCAATCCCAAAAGCTTCGTTCTTGTCTTTGCAACTTGCTCATCGCCATGCTTTGCAAGAACTATCAGCCCAGCACAAGTGCCCATTATTGGCTTTCCGCTCTTTGCAAATTCCAAGATCTCATCTGAAATGGAATCCGCAAAGATCAGTTTGCTGATCGTTGTGCTCTCTCCTCCTGGAATGATCAAAGCGTCACAATTTGGCACTATTCCAGCTCTTCTGACCTTTAGCACTTCACCTTCTATTTTCAGATTTTTCATCGCTTTCCTTACCGCTAAAACATGCTCCTCAACGTCTCCCTGAACTCCAATAACCGCAACCCTCATGCTCCACGAGTCTGTAATAGCTCTCCTTCGCTCAATCTCGATACTTCAAGACCTCTCATCGGCTCTCCAAGTTCCTTAGAGACTTCAGCAACCACTTCAGGCTGATCATAATGCTCAACCGCTTCAACGATTGCTTTTGCGAACTTTG
>JANXDJ010000164.1 GCA_025059545.1 Archaeoglobaceae archaeon | reverse complement strand
AAAATAAGTTTGCAGTTGTCGCAGATAACATTTTTGCGAGAAGATTGCGACAGATTTTAGGTAATAAAATCGGAGAAAGTAGAATAACAGTAGATGGTATACGATCGAAAGCATGGACTGGAATACGCTTGAAACCGAGAGTAATTGAAGAAAGTGGCTTCTTCATTTGTTCGACATGCAAAAAGAAATTCGTAAATAAAGAATCAGCACAAGAGCATGTGGATTTAAGCGTAGAACATCCTGAAATTTGTAGAGAAGATGAAGAACTTGAAGAACAGAAAATAGCGGATTTTGAGCTTTCAGAGGTGATTAAGTTATGATTGCGACATGCAAAACTTGTTTTACTCGTTTTGACGTTATTAAAACAAACTCGTTTTTTGCGAGACACCACTTTAAAACGCACGAAAAAACACCGTTTAGAATTGACTTTATCGTTATCTGTCCTGAATGTGGATCGAGAAGTAAAGAAATGATTTTTGAAGGAGAGAAAGCCGAGAAATTGTTTTTTGAACTTGTTAAGGGTGA
>JANXDJ010000163.1 GCA_025059545.1 Archaeoglobaceae archaeon | reverse complement strand
GAAGAAATAATCTCAGCTCAGAAGTTGCTCGCTAAAAACGGAATTGGGGTTGAACCAGCATCAGCTGCAAGCGTTGCAGGGCTTATAAAGCTCTCAAAGGCTGGAATGATTGAAAGCGATGAGACAGTGGTTTGCATCGCTACTGGGAATCTTTTGAAAGATCCTGAGACTGCGATTAAGGTTTGCGGAGAGCCTAAGATCGTTGAAGCAAGTGTTGAGAAAGTGCTCGCATTGATGTAGATTTTTTAGAAATGAAATTCTTTTCCTTTTTATATCTCTGCTTTCCAAATTCTGGCACAAAAATTAAAAATTTTGTGCAAACTTTTAACCATGCTCGTAAAGCTTTCGCTATACGGACTCAAATGCAAGGGATGCATAGCCAAGGTTAGAAAGAGGCTGGAAGAAGCTGGAGCGGTAGTCAGAGGAATAACTCTAAAAGAGCTTGAGCTTGAGATCCCTGAAGGAGAAAGGGTTGAGAAGTTCATAGAGCTTATAAGAAGAGAAGGGTATGATGCTAAGCTTGAGAATTA
>JANXDJ010000162.1 GCA_025059545.1 Archaeoglobaceae archaeon | reverse complement strand
ACTGTTATGCCGGTGATAGGAGGAGAAGATCCAATTGAGCATTGTTATTCTAAACTCATACCCGAAGCATTGAAGATTGCAGAAAGTTTTGTTCCTCAAATTATTCAAGAATTCGATGAAAAAAGCAGTAAAGTCGATTTGAGAATGTATTCAGACATCATATAATCTAAAGAAAAAAATTTGATTTCATCTTTCCCTCTAAAGCTTAGAAGTCGCTTTCAGCCGATTCTCAAGCCATTTTTTAAGCCAAAAATTATCTATTTCATTCAGAGAACTAATTATTTCCTCTCTAAGCTCCATTTTCTCCTTTTCAGATATTTCAGCAAGAGCCAAGCATCGATAGTATGGATCTGGAATTCTTCTTGCAATCTCGAGATTTTTAGGAAATGCAAGTTTTTCTGAAACTCTTTTCATGCTTGCAGAGGCTATTTTTTGGTCTAAAATCTTTTCAAAGTATTTAAAATTGCATGTTTTTTCAAAAAGAGATGCATAAGCGAGATCTTTCTTATATCTGTCTTTAATTCTCTCTGCAACA
>JANXDJ010000161.1 GCA_025059545.1 Archaeoglobaceae archaeon | reverse complement strand
GTTCTAAACAACTTTGTCAACGGAAAACCACTCGTTTATCTTGAGAATGCTACGCGCGGAACAATAAACGACGCCGGACAAGTAATTCTTGTAAACTCTCGGAATGTAGTAGTTAGTAATGCATCGATCTCAAATACAACAGTCGGAATAGAGCTATGGAATTCTTCTAACATCAAAATAGCCAACTGCACACTCACAAATAATGGAGAAGGTTTATCGCTTCACTTATCATCGAGAAATACCATAGAGAATAATCTAATTCTAAACAACAGATGGTATGGCATATTCTTTTATGAATCCGATAGCAACAACATAACAGGCAACAGAGTAGAGAGCATGATTTCAGGAGTAGAGGGCATTTTCTTGCGGAATTCAACCAACAACCTCTTCTACAACAACCTATTCAACAATTCAAACAACTTCTATCTCTCCAACTCAATAAACACCTGGAACACAACGCTAAGCAACAGAACAAACATCCTTGGTGGTAATGCTTGGCTAAGCCCAGATGGTAAAGGCTTTTCACAGACTTGCAGTGATATAGATAGCAAT
>JANXDJ010000160.1 GCA_025059545.1 Archaeoglobaceae archaeon | reverse complement strand
ATTCTACAAACTCCTCCCCTACCCGTCGCAGTTCCTATCTGAATAACAACTACGAGGGCATTTACTTGTATTATTCAAGCGATAACACGATCTCGAATTGCACGATCTCGAATAACAATAGGGGGGGCATTTACTTGTATTATTATTCCAACAACAACACGATCTTAAACAACACGATCTCGAATAACAATGAGGGGGGCATTTACTCGTATTATTCAAGCGATAACACGATCTTTAACAGCACAATTTCGAATAACAACGAAGAGGGTATTTATCTGTCTTTTTCCAACAACAATACGATCTCGAATTGCACGATCTCGAATAACAATTATGGTGTTTACTTGTATTCTTCAAACAACAGCACAATTTCGAACAACAAATTCGAGAACTGCGGACTTTTTGTCTACCACTCTTACCAAAACAATGTTCTAAACAACCAAGTCAACGAAAAACAACTTGTCTACATTGAGAACCAGAGCTATGAAACTGTAAATGATGCGGGACAGGTGATCCTCGTAAATTCAAATAATATAACAATTAGCGACGTTGATCTTTCCAATACAACA
>JANXDJ010000015.1 GCA_025059545.1 Archaeoglobaceae archaeon | reverse complement strand
TTCCGCTCAAGGAGGGAATGAGAAGATCAGATCTGAAGACATTGCGATTGGAGATAAGATTTTCACGATCACTTCAAGATTCGAAGGAGCTGTTGTGGCTGTGAACAACAAGGCAATCGTTAGAATTGCAAGATCCGCTGGAGCACCTAAGGATAAGGGAGCGGGAGTTTATATTCACAAGAAAAGAGGAGAAGTTGTAAAGGCTGGAGATCCGCTTTTAACTATTTACGCTGAGAAGGATTGGAAGCTCGACAATGCTATAGAAGTGGCAAGATCAGAAGCCCCGATTCTGGTTTCGGGCATGATATTGGAGGTTTATGGTAAATTAAGATAGGGGGTGTGGGAATGATAGAAGTATTGGATGGATTGAAAGATGTGATCGCCTGTGAGAGTAAGATCTCGAGAATTGAGTTGATAGAAGACCGAGCAATTCTTGAATACAGAGGCTACGACATCAGAGATCTGGCAAAAAACGCTACCTACGAGGAGGTTGCTTATTTACTTCTCTACGGAGAACTACCAAAGAAGTATGAGCTTCAGGACTTCAGAATCGAATTGGCTGAAAGAAGAGAATTGCCACCGCAGATCATTGGTTTGCTGACCCATCTTCCGCAATACACTCATCCAATGGTTGTATTGAGAACTTCGACAAGCTATCTTGGTTCTCTCGACAAAGCAAAGGATCTAAAGACGAAAGAAGAGAATCTGGAAAAATCGAAAAATTTGATCGCAAAATTTCCAACGATCGTAGCATATTACCATCGAATAAGACTTGGTAAAAACCTAATACCGCCGACGCTTGAATTGAGCCATGCAGGAAATTTTCTCTACATGATGACAGGACTTGAGCCTTCAAATATTGCAGAGAGAGCGTTGGATGCGGATCTGATTCTCCACGCAGAACACGAGCTCAATGCTTCTACTTTCGCAGCAAGAGTTGCTGCTTCTACGCTTGCGGACATGTATGCCTGCGTTGTCGCAGCAACAGGAACTCTTATGGGTCCATTGCATGGTGGGGCTGCACAAGAGGTTATGAAGATGCTCAGAGAGGTTGCAACTCCAAGAAGGGCTGAGGAATACGTGAAGAAAAAGCTCGAAAAGGGAGATAAACTGATGGGCTTTGGGCACAGAATTTACAAGCACGTGATCGATCCAAGAGCTGTGATCTTAAGAGAACTTGCAATGGAGCTGTCTAAGACTGGGAACCCAATATGGTTCGAGATCAGCGAAGCAATAGCGGAGAATGCTTATAAATATAAGAAGTTGCTTCCAAACGTGGACTTTTACTCCGCAAGCGTATATGCAAATCTTGGGATTCCTGACGACCTATTCGTGAACATCTTTGCAATGGGACGAATTAGTGGTTGGCTTGCACATATAATAGAGCAATATGAGAATAACAAGCTCATAAGACCGAGGGCAAAATACACTGGAGAGATCGAGAGGAAATTCGTGCCAGTTGATCAAAGAACATAAATTATTTCTATAAAATTTTTCAAACCAATAAGCCATAATGGAAATAATTTTTAAGCTCAGGGCAACGGAGAACTGATGGAGCTACTCATATACTTGGACGGTAAATTTGTCCCTGAAAGCGAAGCAAAGATCAGCGTCTTCGATCACGGCTTTCTCTATGGCGATGGAGTCTTCGAAGGAATAAGGGCATACGATGGAAAAGTTTTCAGACTTAGAGAGCACGTAGACAGGCTTTACGATTCCGCAAGAGCAATAAATCTTGAAATCCCGATGAGCAAGGAAGAATTCGAGAAAGTCATTCTTGAAACGCTTAGGAGAAACAAGCTCAGAGATGCTTATATAAGACCGATTGTTTCTCGTGGCGTCGGTGATCTCGGCTTAGATCCGAGAAAGTGCAAGAAGCCAACGATTATTGTAATAACAAAGCCTTGGGGAAAGCTCTACGGAGATCTTTATTCCAAAGGATTGAAGGCGATAACGGTTGCAGTTCGGAGAAATGCCTTTGATGCTTTACCACCGAACATAAAATCGCTGAACTACTTAAACAACGTTCTCGCAAAGATCGAAGCAAACGTTAAAGGTGGTGATGAAGCGATCTTCTTGGACAGAAACGGCTACATTTCTGAAGGAAGTGGAGACAACATTTTTGTCGTTAAGAGGGGCAAGATCATAACCCCGCCTACGGTCAACAACTTGCGGGGGATCACGAGAGAAGTCGTGATCGAGATCATACAAAGACTCAAAATTCCATTTTGCGAAGCAAATCTCGGTCTTTACGATCTTTACACCGCTGATGAAGTCTTCGTAACTGGCACCGCTGCAGAAGTTGCTCCAATCGTTGAGATCGATGGAAGAATTATCGGAGACGGAAAGCCGGGGAAGATTACAAAGCTGATCATGGAGGAATTCGAAAAAGTAACAAAGACTGAGGGAACTCCAATCTATGAGTGAACTCTTCACACTCATTGTTGAGCTCGAGGATAAGCCTGGACAGCTTCTTAGAGTTCTTGAGCCAATTGCAAGAAATGGGGGGAACATTGTAGGAATATTTCACCAAAGGGGTAAAAAAACGCCCTTGAATAGGATTCCAGTTGAGATCTCTTTCAGAGCGGATTCAAAAAAGGCGGAGAAGATCATCGAAGAACTTCAGAAAGAAGTGTTGGTCAGAAGATTCGGAAAAATCAGAACTTCTGTAGTCTCTCTCCTTCTGATCGGACATGTCATTCACACAGATCTAAGTGATACGATCAAAAGGGTAGATAACAGCGATGCGGAGTGCGTTGAACTCAGTGTAACGATGCCTGAATTGAATGAGCCCTCAACAGCGATGATTACGATCTCTGCAAAGAGTGAGGAAGCATTAGAGAAGGCATTGGAAAGGGTTAGAGAGATCTGCAAGGAGAAGAAGATCATGGTTATAGAGCCCATAAACGATGAGATATGATCAAGATCGCAATCATTGGGTTTGGAACCGTTGGACAAGGGGTTGCAGAACTATTGGTGAAAAAAAGAAGAGAGATCGAGAATAAAATCGGAGATTTCAAAGTCGTTGCAATAGCGGATCTAACTGGTTCAATCTCGGGGGATTTCAAATTGGAAGAGGTTATTGAAGAGAGAAGAAGAACTGGAAGATTACCCCAGAATAAAAGTGCTATGGAAATTGCCGAAACCGAGGACTACGATGTTATGATCGAAGTGACAACAACCAAACTCGATGAAAGCGGTATTTCTTACATGAGAACTGCATTAAACAGAGGAACGAGTGTGATAACGAGCAATAAAAGCATTGCAGTCGACTTCAACGGCTTGATGAAGCTTGCAGAAAGAAAGGGAGCAAAGCTAATGTATGAAGCTACAGTTGGCGGTGTTATGCCAATTATAAGACTTTTGAACAGCTATTTAGCTCCTTGTGAAATTTTAGGAGTTCGAGGAATTCTGAACGGCACGTGTAACTACATCTTGACAAGAATGGAAGAGGAAAGGCTACCCTACAGCCAGATCCTTAGTGAAGCTCAGGAAATGGGAATTGCGGAAGCGAATCCAAGGGTAGACGTTGAGGGGATCGATGCGGGAATAAAGCTCGTGATCCTTGCAAACACTATCGGAATTCCTGCAAAGTTTGGAGACATAGAAATAACGGGGATAACGAATATAACTCCCCAAGCGTTTAGCGTTGCCTTGCAGAAAGGATACACGATCAGATTAATAGCGGAAGCGAGTAGAAAAAATCTCAGGGTTTCGCCAAGGCTTGTGCCGATTAACAGTCCATTAGCGATAAAGGGAACAATGAATGCAGCAATGATCAAAACAGACACTGCAGGAGACATATTCGTCGCTGGAAGAGGGGCAGGAAAATTCGAGACCGCAACTGCAATCCTTTCCGATCTATATGAACTGGTTAGAGCTCGCTAAGATCTTAATCGTATTTCTCTTTCTCATCTACGCCTGTAAATTGGATCTAAAAAGCAGATTGATACCGAATAGAGTCTGGAAATTCATGCTTATAGTAACGATTCCGATAACCGCTTTTCAGGTTTACTTGGTTGCAATTCTAAGCAAAGCACTTCTCCTTTTTGCATTTTTTGGCATCCTTTTTATGATTCTGCTTTCTTATCTGCTATACCGCATGGGCACCTATGGCGGAGCGGATGCAAAGGCTTTGATGTGCTTAGCGGTAATATTTCCATTTTATCCAGATCTTGAATTCTTTCCAATAGTGAATGAGGGCTTTGGTGTCTTTTCGTTCTCAGTTCTCGCAAACTCCGTAATATTTGCTCCTGCATTGATGTTTGGGCTTTTTTTCAGAAACGTGATCAAAGAGGGATTTTCAGGGTTTTTCAAGACTCCTCTATACTACATCGCAGGTTATAGAATTGAAGTCGATAAGATTCGCTTTCACAACCTTTTTGAGTTCATAGATGAAAAAGGGGAGTTGAAAAGGGTTCGAAGAGGGGTTGAAGCAAACGAGGAGCTCATAAAAAGGTTGAAAAAGTCAAAAATAGAGAAAGTCTGGGTTACTCCAGCTTTGCCCTTTATAATCTTCATAACCTTTGGCTATGCTGTCGCTTTCCTTTTTGGGGACATTCTCTTCCTTGCAATAAGCCTAATTCTCTAAATCTCTAAGAATTTTCACCACCAAGCATAAATTCGACCAATTTTTTAAGCTCCTCTTTTCTTCTCCACGCATTTTTTAGAGAGGACTTTCATGTATGGTATAGCTAAAAAAGTCCTGTAGAGCGGAGCTTTCAGCTTTGATGTGGAATCAAGAGAGTAAACTTGGGAAGAGACTATCACCGCATCACTTTGCTCAGTTTCGGAGAGAATTTCATAAAAATCATTTTGAATTTGAGCATTTTCAATACAAAAAACTCAAGATTTAAAAATACTCATACTTAGCAAATTTAAAAAGCAGTTACTCCATGCAAAGCTATGCACTGGGCGGATGTCATAGCTTCAGAACTCATTGAAATTTCAAGCTATCATCGAATAGCTACTGGAATTTCTCCTTCGGGACACATACACTTAGGCAATCTAAGAGAGATGATAACCGCAGATGCTGTCAGGAGAGCTTTAATTGACGCTGGTGGAAAAGCTGAGATGCTCTACATCGCTGATGACATGGATCCATTGCGAAGAAGATATCCTTTCCTGCCAGAAAAGTACACAGAATTCGTTGGAATGCCTCTATGCAGAATTCCAGATCCTTCTGGATGTCATGAGAGTTATTCGGAGCATTTCTTACTACCCTTCCTTGAGTCTCTTGAAATTCTTGGAATTCCTGTTGAAGTTAGAAGAGCAAGCGAGATGTATAAAGAAGGACTTTATGAGTCTGCGATAAAGACTTCACTGCAGGAAAAGGATAGAATTGCACAGATCATCCATGAAGTCACTGGAAGAGATCTTGAGGAGGATTGGTATCCATTCATGCCACTCTGCGAGAGTTGTGGAAGAATTAACTCTGCAACAGTTACCGGATTCGATGAAAAATGGATCTATTACTCCTGCAAGTGTGGAAATTCTGGAAAAGTGAGCTATAAGGGTGGAGGAAAGTTAAGCTGGCGTCTCGACTGGGTTGCAAGATGGAAAATTCTCAAGATAACTTGCGAACCATTTGGGAAAGACCACGCAGCAGCTGGCGGTAGCTATGACACTGGAAAAAGGCTTGCAACTGAGATCTTCGACTACTCTCCACCCTACCCGGTTCCATACGAATGGATCCATTTGAAAGGCAAGGGAGCAATGAAGAGCTCAAAGGGAATAGTTATTCCTGTTAGAGAGTTTATCGAGGCAATTCCACCGGAGATCGTCAGATACATAGTGATAAGAGTTAAACCTGAAAGGCATATCGACTTTGATCCTGGCTTTGGATTGCTCGAAGTGATCGATGAGTTCGAAGAGAAGATCTTTGAGAGAGATCGGAGTGTTCAGCTGAGTCTTGTAAGAGAGGTAGAGTATTCAGAAGTCCCATTTAGACATCTAATTGTTGTCGGACAGATCGCAAACTGGGATCCAGAAAAAGCATTGGAGATCCTCGAAAGAAGTGGATATCAAAGAAATAAAGTCGCGGAAGACGTCGAAAGACGTTTAAAATATTGCAAAGTATGGCTTGAAAAATATGCTCCGAGTAGCTTAAAGTTTGAGCTTATAAGCGGAAAAGTTGAGCTGAACGAAGAAGAGAGAAGATTCGTCGAAAAATATTCTGAAAGAATGAAGGAAACGATGAGTGCAGACGAGATCCACACGCTCGTTTACGAAGTTGCGAAAGAGCTTGGAATCGATGCGAGCAAAGCCTTTAAGGCTATTTACAAGATCCTTGTTGGAAAAGAGCAGGGTCCAAGAGCGGGTTACTTTATAAAATCTCTTGGCGTCGATTGGGTGAAGAAAAGGTTCCATGAAGCGTATTGAAGCGGGAAGCTACTACAGTTATTTGCCAGAAGGATGCAAGCTCTGCAGAAGGGGAGCTAAGCTGGTTTTATTTTTAACTGGTGTTTGCAAAAATTCCTGCTTTTATTGTCCAATTTCCAATGAGAGAAGAGACAAAGATGTTTTATTTGCGAACGAGAGAGAAATTAAAAGCACTGAAGACTTTTTAGCTGAAGTTGAGCTGATGAGTGCAGAGGGTGTAGCGATCACTGGAGGAGAACCACTATTGAAGCTTGAAAGAGTTTTGGAGTTCGTTAGACTTTCCCAAAAGCTTGGTCTCCATGTTCACCTCTACACCTCTATTCCAGCAAAAGAAGACGTGCTCAAGAAGCTGAAAGTAGACGAGATCAGATTTCATCCCCCTGAATTGAAGACTCCAGAGCTATACGAGGAACCAATAAGAATTGCGAAAAAGCTTGGCATCGACGCTGGATTTGAAATTCCCACAATAAGGTATGAGCCTAAGATCGTAGAAATTGTTAACGAGAACGATGCATTTTTGAATATAAACCAGCTTGAGGCAAGCGAGACTAATTGGAGTGCGCTTGAAGAGAGAGATTTTGAGATCACAGACTACTATGTTGAATGTCGAGAAGTTGTTAAAATGTTCGAAAAAGCTAAAAAATTCCACTACTGCAGTGCGAGATTTAAAGACAAAGCCCAGTTCCGCAGAAGGCTGATAAGAATGGCTATGAATCATCCAGACTTCTATCTTGTTACAAGGGATGGAACTTTGCTCTGTTGCAGAGTTGAAGGAGAATTGAAGAGAGCTGAGAGAATTCTTAGGGATTCTGGATTCGATTTTTCAGTTTTCGAAGATTGTATAGAAACTTCTATAGAAGTTGCGGAAAATGAGAAACTTAAGGAAGCTTTAATATCTGAAGGTTTTAAACTTTATTTGGTGGAGAGATATCCTACTGCTAAAAGGACTCTAATTGAAGTTTCACGGGTTTAGGTATGAAAGAAGTCGTTGAAAGAGTAAAAGCATATTTGGAGAAAGACAAAACCGGGATCAGAAGGGAATTACTTTTGATCTTACTAAATGGTGGAAAATACACAACTTCTGAAATTTGCGAAATCCTAAGAAGCAAAGGTTACGAAGTTAACCAGAAAGGCATTTCTGCAATGATCGGAATAATTGGTTCCAGAATTGGGATCATCAAGAGTGAAGCAGGAGATAAAAAAAGATATTATCTTAAAAAAGATTATGTTCAATTGGTGAGGGAGACCATTGAAGCCGATCTATAAGCTCTACGAAAGGAGATTGCTTAGAACGATCTCAAAAAGGGATATTCCAAAACACATAGCAATTATAATGGATGGAAATAGAAGATTTGCAAAAAAGAAAGGATTAGCTGAATTGATGGGTCATGAATTTGGATCTAAGAAGGCTGAAGAAGTCCTTGAATGGTGTTGGGAGCTCGGAGTTAATATGCTAACCCTTTATGCATTCTCCACCGAGAACTTCAGCAGAAGTGAAGTTGAGAAGAGTAATATATTCCAGATCTTTGAAAGAGAGCTGAAAAGACTGCTTAACGATAAAAAAACTTATGAAAGACAAGTAAAGGTAAAAATAGTCGGTAGAAGGGGGCTTTTACCAGAGAACATTCAAAGATTGATCTCAGAGGTTGAAAAAGCCACTGAAAAGCACGAAAATTGCTATTTGAACGTTGCTGTTGCCTATGGTGGTAGGCAAGAGTTAATAGATGCAACAAAAAAGATCGTGGAGAGAGTAAAGAAGGGAGAAATGATGCCTGAGGAAATAGACGAAAAGATCGTGAATGAAAGCCTATACAACAGCCACGAATTGTATGCAAAGGTTGACATAGTCATAAGGAGTGGTGGAGAGCAGAGGCTTTCGAATTTTCTACCTTGGCAAACTGCAAACAGCGTTGCTTACTTCTGCGATATCTACTGGCCTGAATTCAGAAAGATCGATCTGTTGAGAGCTATAAGAGAATGGCAGAGGAGGAGAGCATGTCAAAGAAGTTGATGTATGAGTTCAGAAGGAAAATAGAGGAACTCGACGGTTATCGAGGCAAGGGAACTGAGCTCATAACACTATACATTCCTCCTGATAAGAACATTGCAGACATTGCAAACCAGTTGAGAGAAGAGCTAAGTCAAGCGTCGAACATAAAGTCGAAGCAAACAAGAACGAATGTTATTACTGGGCTTGAAGCTATTTTGAATAGGCTCAAACTGTATAGAAAACCTCCAGAACATGGAATGGTTATATTCAGCGGTCTTGTTACAATAAATGGGAGAGAAAAGCACATAACCGAGATCCTTGAGCCACCAGAACCCGTGCCTTTGTATAAGTATCACTGCGACGCAAAATTCTACTTAGAGCCATTAAAAGATATGCTTAGGGAGAAGAAGCTCTACGGTTTAATAGTCATTGATCGAAGAGAGGCCACGATCGGACTGTTGAAGGGCAGAAGAATTGAGGTTCTCGACTACGACACTTCGATGGTTCCGGGAAAACACAGGCAAGGTGGTCAAAGCAGTGTTAGATTTGAAAGACTAAGAGAGATTGCGATCCATGAATTTTATAAGAAGGTTGGCGATATGGCGAGCAATGCTTTCCTACCGCACAAGGATAAGCTTGTAGGCGTTCTTATTGGTGGTCCCTCGCCAACGAAAGATGAATTCTACCAAGGTGAGTATTTGCACCATGAGATTCAGAGAAAAGTGCTTGGATTGTTTGATGTAGGCTACACGAGTGAAAGTGGGCTTTATGAGCTTGTAGATAAGGCAAAAGACTTGCTTTCAGAAGTTGATCTCGTTAGAGAGAAGAATCTGATGAATCGCTTCCTGTATGAGATCTCGAGAGACGGACTTGCAGTTTACGGAGAAGAGGAGATCAGGAGATATCTTGAGCTCGGGGCAGTTGATACTTTGCTTGTTTCAGAAGACTTAAGATTTGAAAGGGTCCGCTACCGTTGTGGCACTTGTGGAGAAGAAAGGGTTTTAACGCTAAAGGACAAAGCTGTTTCGAAGCAGATCTGTGAAAAAGACGGCGTTGAAATGGACGAAGTCGAGAGAATCGATGTTGTTTTAGAGCTTTCTGAGATCGCCGAAAGAATGAATACAAAAGTTGAGTTTCTATCAACTGAAACTGAGGAAGGAGAAGTGCTTCTTAAAGCATTTGGAGGAATTGCAGGAATTTTGAGGTATAAGCCTAAGTAATTTCTGGGAAAATAAACCTCTTATTTCTATATCGAATTGAAAGCAAAGTTTATTTAATCTTCTGTGGTTTTAAAAAACATGGTCTCAATAGAAGACGTTTACCATGTTGCAAGGCTTGCAAAGCTTCTGATTACCGAAAAAGAGGCTGAAAAATTCCAAAAGGAATTTGAAGAAATTCTAAATTATTTTGATGTTCTTGACGAAGTAAAAGAAGACGTTAAGCCAACTTTTCACGTTCTCGAAATAAGAAACGTTTTCAGAGAAGATGAAGCAAAGATTGGGCTCGATCAGGATTCTGCTTTAAAGAATGCACCGAGAAAAGAAGAAGGTTACTTCGTTGGTCCAAGGGTGGTTGAGTGAGAATTGCAGAATGGCGAAGATCAGTAGAAGAAAAAGGTTGCTTTGAATCTCTTAGCGAAATGCTTAAAAGAATTGAGAAGAGTAAGCTGAACGCATATATTACGGTTTGCAAAGAAGAAAGCTTGCAGAAAGCAGAAGAATACGACAAAGGCTTGTTAAAGGGCAGACTTGCAGGTGTTCCAGTTGCGGTAAAGGACAACATTACAACGATGGGGATAAAAACAACCTGTGCTTCGAAAATGCTTTCCAAATATATTCCCGTTTTCGATGCACACGTCGTTGAAAGGCTAAAGACAGAGGGGGCGATAATAATAGGCAAGACGAACATGGACGAGTTTGGAATGGGGACTACGACGGAGACTTCATACTTTGGAGTAGTGAGGAATCCATACGATCTAAGCAGAGTGGCTGGAGGTAGCAGTGGTGGAAGTTCTGCGGTGCTTGCAGGTGAAGAGGCAGTTTTAGCACTTGGTAGTGATACTGGAGGAAGTATAAGATGTCCTGCAAGCTTCTGCGGAGTATATGGGGTAAAACCAACCTATGGACTCGTCTCAAGGTTTGGATTGATTCCTTATGCGAATTCACTTGAGCAAATTGGTCCAATGGCAAATTGCATTGAAGATCTAATCCTTTTGCTTGAAGTAATTGCAGGAAAAGATCAACGAGACTCTACAAATGCTGGAAAAAGCTTTGAATTCAGAGAAGAAAAGGATCTTCGTATTGGAGTTGTGAAGAACATGACTGCTGAGGAACAGATCATGGATCGGTTCTACGATGCGTTGAATGGCTTCGAGTATGAGGAAATTGAACTTCCCTCGCTGAAATACGCTCTTTCCGCCTACTACATCATAGCAATGAGCGAAGCTTCTTCCAACCTCGCAAGATACGATGGAGTTCGTTACGGCTTTAGTGTTCCCGATTTAACTTCTTGGAGTGATTACTTTTCAAGAGTTCGTGCAGAGGGATTTGGTGAAGAGGTGAAGCGAAGAATAATGCTTGGAAGCTACGCACTCTCTGCAGGCTATTATGGGAAATACTATCTTAAAGCCTTAAAGGCAAGAACGCTCATAATCGAGGACTTTAGAGGAGCTTTTGCAAAATTCGACGTTCTTGTTTCTCCCACTATGCCAACATTGCCCTTCAAAATAGGTGAAATAAAGGATCCGCTTACGATGTATAAGATGGACGTGAACACCGTGCCTGTGAACTTGGCAGGATTGCCCGCTTTAAACGTTCCACTGGGTTTTATCAGGGGTCTTCCAGTTGGGATGCAAGTGATAGGAAATTATTTCGAGGAGAGCAAAGTTATTAGTTTTGCAAAGAAACTGGAGGCTAAATAAATGAGAAGGTTCAGCGTTTCTGTAGATAATAAAAGTATCTCGGTTATAGAAGGCTTTAAAGTGCCAATTTTCTACATTCACGGCTCAGGTGGGGATGCAGAGATCTGGAAGAATCAGTTGGAGGAGATTGGAGGTTATGCTATAGATCTTCCAAATCATGGACACAGTGAAAAAGCGGATATTCGCACAATGGACGATTACGCATACTTTGTAGCTGAGATCGTGAAAAAAGTTGCTGGAAAAGGCATAGTTGTAGGACACAGCCTTGGCGGTGCAATTGCGCAGAAGGTTTACCTGAATCAAAAAGAAGTTGTTAAAGCTCTCGTTCTTGCTGGCACAGGAGCAAGGCTAAGAGTTCTTCCAAGCGTTCTTGAAGGGTTGAAAAATAACCCCCTCGAGACTGCTAAGCTTGTGGCTGATGTTGCTTTTTACAGAAAAGAATTCGTTGAGCAGTTTAGCAAGCTTTTTGAAGAAAGAACGGAAATTCTCCTCAAAGATCTGCAACTGTGCGATGCCTTCGATCTTCTGAACGATTTTAAGGTTGGAAGAGTAAAATTCGATGTTCCAACGCTTGCGCTCGTTGGAGAAAAGGACTTTCTCACACCCTTAAAGTATTCCGAATTCTTCACTCAGTATGGAGCTGAATTAAAGGTGATAAGCAACTCTGGGCACATGGTGATGCTCGAAAATCCAAATGAGTTCAATGCGGAGCTGAAAAAATTTATTAGTCATTTAAAAAGTATTTAGGTGGATATTTATTGCTCCTTGCAAGCTCTATTTTATTCTCTGGAACCTATTTAGTCAAAAAATTGAAGCGGAAAGCTTATTAATTATACTTAAAAATAAAATCGATGAACAAATTAATTGAAAGACTTAAAGAGGAGGAAATAGCATTTTCAACCGACAAAGAAGATTTAATAGCATATTGCAAGGATTTCAATCCACTACATCAATTAAAATTGCTGAAAAAGATTCCTCCTGCACTCCCAGAGGTTGTAGTTTTTCCAAAGAGTATCGAGGAGGTTTCGAAGGTTTTAAAAATTGCAAGTGAGCTTGAAAAACCTGTTTATGTTTTTGGTGGGGCGAGTGGAGTCATAGATTCAGCAACACCATACGAAGGGGGAATAGCCCTTTCAACGCTTGCATTAGACTGGTTTGAAATTGACGAAAAGGATAGACTCGTAACCGCTGGAGCAGGAGTTATTGGGGGAAGAATTGAAAAAATTCTCAACCATAAAGGCTTTAGCCTTCGCCATATTCCGCAAAGCCTTTTTTGCTCAACTGTTGGTGGTTGGGTTGCTACCGCTTCGAGCGGTCAGTTTTCTACGGGTTATGGCAACATAGAGGATCTTTTAGTCTCGCTAAGGGTCGTGCTTCCGAATGGGGAAATTTTGGAGGAGAGAAGGACTCCAAGAAGGGCAGGAATTGATTTGAAAAAGCTTTTCGTAGGCAGTGAAGGTTTGTTGGGAGTTATAGCGGAAGCTACACTGAAGATCTTCGAAATTCCAAAAGAGTTAGTAAAAATTTCCTTTGAATATGACCGCATAGAATCCGCTCTGGAGGATGCAAAGAAATTCTTAAAGCTGAAACCAGCTCTAATGCGAATTTTTGACGACGAAGAATCGCTTAGGTATTTCGACAACGAGGCTTTTAGCTTGATCGCAATTTTCGAGGGGGAGAATGCGAAATGGAGAGCTGAAAAAGCTAAAGAAAAATCGAGTGGAAGAGAAGTTGAGAACTACACAGATTTATGGCTCGAGAAAAGATTTGATGTCTCAGAAATTTCAAAAATTGGAATTCTTGGCTTTGTTTTCGACACGATAGAGGTTTCATGTTTCTGGAGTTCAGCTTCGAAACTATATAAGGCAGTAATAGATGCGATTCGTGGCGTAGAAGGAACTGTAACCGCTTCAGCACATGCTTCGCACTTTTATGAAAATGGATTATGTTTTTACTTCACATTTGCAGGTTTTCCAGATGAGCCAGAGAAATACTACAAAGAAGTGTGGCAAAATGCGATAAATGCCTCTCTGCAAAATGGCGGAAACATTACGCACCATCACGGTATAGGGAGGCTTAGAAAAGCTTGGCTCAGAGAAGAGTTTGGAAGCTACCTCAATTTCATGAAAGAGATAAAGAATTTGGTGGATGAGAAAAACATAATGAACAGAGGTGTTTTTCCATGAATCCAAGATTTATAATGCGTATAATTGAGAAAACAGACTTAAAGACAAAGTTAAGGCTTGCCAAGGTTATAACTAAGCTCGGTAGTGGAGATGACGTTGTTAAATGCATGTTATGCCCAAACATGTGCTTGTTCGCCTGTCCAGTTTTCGATGCTGAAAGACGCTTAACCGTTTCACCATCCGTGAAATCGAGAATAGCTTATTTTGGCGGAGAGGGGGCAATATATCACTGCCTACCTTGCGACGCTTGCAAAGAGAACTGCAAGATGGAGATAAGCGTGAACGAGACCCTTAGAGAATTTAGAAATGGAAAATATGTCGATAAAATAGATTCATGGATTTCAAAGATTCAAAGAAGGCTCGATGAAAGAGAGGGCAAGATCTTATACTTTCCCGGGTGTAGAACATTTGAAGCGAGACTCTTCGAGCCTACTGTGAGAGCTCTTGAGAATGCTGATGTCGATTTTGCAGTTACTTCTGAGTTGGTTTGTTGTGGAATGCCTTATTATGAAATTGGGAATAAGAAAGCTTCAGAATTCTTTTCGAGATTGAAAAAGATTGCTTTGGGGTTCGAAGGAGTGATAAGCAACTGTCCTCACTGCATTTTCATTATGCAAAAACTCGGAATAAGGGCTGAACACATTATAAGCTATTTAAAGCCAAAGAAGATTGGCGGGAGCATATCATACCACGATCCGTGCATAATGGCAAGAAAGCTTAACTTAGTTGAAGAGCCAAGAAAATTCCTTAATGCATGTGGATTAGAAATTCTCGAGACTGCTTTTTCTGGAATAAAAACCTCGTGTTGTGGCTATGGTGGAATTTATAGAATCCTTTATCCAGAGAATGCTGAAATTGTTGCTAAGAGGAGACGAAAGCAGTTTGAAGCAGAAATAATCACAGCCTGCCCAGCGTGTAAAATCGCTTTGAAAGGAAAGGATTTGGTAGAGTTGATATTAGAGGTGGTCTGATGATTGCAGTAATCGATGCGGGAACCACGAACATAAAGCTAGCTGTTTACGATGAGAAGCTTCTTGAAATCAGAAGAGAACCAATATTAAAGCATTGTCCCTATCCTGGATGGGTTGAAATAGACGTAGAGGATCTTGCGAGGAAAGCAAAAGAGATGGCAGATTATGCTATCGATAAATACAAAGTAGAAGCTATAGGGATCACGAATCAGAGAGCTACGATTGTTTTATGGGATGAAAAAACAAAGAAAGCTATTTTTCCAGCTATTGGCTGGCAAGATGCAAGGGCTTTGGAAGTTGCGATCAGATTGAACAGGGATATTAAGATCAGAATTGGAAAGGCTTTGGGTAAGCTCGTTCAGAATTGGGCAAAGATCTTTCCTTCAATAAAAAAGAGAAAAACAGCGAAGTGGTTGATGTCGGTAGCAGATTTTTCATTCAATCCCACTCATTCAAGTGTAAAGCTTCGCTGGCTTCTTGACCAATTAAAGGAGCCAGAAAAATACAAGCTTAAAGCTGGCACCATAGACAGCTGGCTGATCTATAGACTCACTGGAGAGCATCTTACAGACTACTCCAATGCAGGAGCTACCGCTTTATTTGATCCATTCAATTTGAAGTGGAGTAGAACGATCATGGAGATCGTTGAGATCGAAGAAGAGCTATTGCCAAAAGTTGCTGAGAGCGACGGTGATTTTGGCGAATACAGAAATGTTCCCTTTACTGGAGTGATCGCAGATCAATCGGCTTCTCTTTACTCTCTCGGTTGCTGGGAAAGAGGAGAGCTAAAGGTTACAAATGGCACAGGTAGCTTTGTAGATCTGAACGTTGGCGATAAAGCGGAAGTGTTTCCAAAACTTTTGCCACTCGTCGCATGGAAGCTAAAAGGGGAGACGAGGTTTATGCTCGAAGGTATGCTTTACTACAGTGGTTCAGCTGTTGAGCTTTTCAAAGAGCTCGGAATCGTCAGAGATGTAAAAGAGACTTCCGAGCTTGCATGCTCCTCGAAAAATGAGCTTTTACTTATTCCTTCCTTCGTCGGTCTTGGGACTCCGCATTACAAATCGATCCCCGGACTTCTCTACGGGATTACAAATGCCATGCGTAGAGAAGACTTGATAAGAGCTCTCCTCGAGTCGATAGCCTTTAGAATTGCGGAGATCGTTGAGCTAATGCGGAAAGTTGAGAAGATCAACTCTATAAGGTGCGATGGTGAAATGAGTTCTAATGATTTTCTGCTTCAATGCATCGCAAACGTTACAAGGCTGAGAGTTAAGAGAAGTGCAAATCTATCTGGCTCACTTTTCGGAGCTTATCTGATCGCAGGAAGGGCACTCGGAAAGTGGAATAGAGTCTGTGATGAAATAACTCAGGAATTCGAGCCCAAGGAAGATCTTTCGAATAAATTCAGAAAATGGAAAGAACTTCTCAAATTTTCAGAGAAAAATAAATCTCAAAAACTAAGCTCTGATCTCGTAAACCTTCTTCATCTTATCAAGCTCAACAACATTTTCAACGTCTCCACGTTTGATCACTCTGAACGCATGCTCGATCACTTTCTTGTAAAACTCGCAGTATGGGCTTTTGTTGAAAAGTGAACCTTTTTCAGCGTAAACTTCCGCAGGACAAGGACTTCCACAGATGTTTCTGTAAACACAATCCTTGCACTCCTCAATTTTCTCAACAACCCTAACTCTAATCACTCCTAAGCTTTCCCTTAGCTTCAGTGGGTCATCAAGGACTTCGAGTGGGATCTTGAAGTTCTCTATTCCAACGAACTCACTACATGGAAAGATCCCGTCAGGAGTCAATGCAAAGAATCTTCTACCTCCTCCACAAGGTGAGATGTCGCACTGCAGCACTCTGGAATAGGGAGCAACGATCCCGAGCATGATATTTGCGAAGTCGCCGATCACAATTCTCCTACCATTCTTTGTATGCCAGATCGCTCTCTCAACAGCTTTTATAAATTCTGATGACACCTTTTCATGATCCTCTCTTAGCTCTCTCCCACCTTCACTTGTTCCTCTAACGGGATTCATCAAAACGACTCTAACCTTACCAGCGAGATAGTCGATTAGCTCGCTTAGCTGGGAGTAATTGAACTTCGTGATCGTTGTTATGATGTTGAACCTTCTGTAGCCGTTGAAGTATTCAACGATCTCGCTAACCCTATCGAAATGCCCTTCACCTCTTAGAAAATCCTCCACTTCTCTCATCGGTGAATCAAATGAAACTCCGACGTTAACGTTTCTTCTTTTCAAAAACTTGGCATCTTCTTCTGTCAGCATAAAACCGTTCGTTTGAATGCCAAAACTCAGATCAACGTTGTCTTCGATCAAGTCGAAGATCTCTTCCTTCATCAAAAGGGGCTCTGCTCCGTGGAAGATCACGTTTTTTACTCCGATCTCAGCAAATTTCTGAAGATAAGACTCCAAATCCCTCTTTTCTATCCACTTCCCTCTTTTTCTGACCTTCTCTGGAATATAGCAGTATGGACAGTTTGAATTGCATCTCTCGGTTATGTTAACATAAACTGTGTTGAAATCGATCTCAAATCTGTATCTGTCCATTCTCTTCTTAAGCTCTCCATTCAAGCGTTCTTGAAGCTTCAAAAGGTCTTCTGGAATACTGGATTCATAGATCGCCCAGAAATTGGTCTCTGGATCGATTGCTAAATCGAAGTCGTCGATTTTAACTTTGCAAAGCATAAAAACACCTCAAAAAATTAAAATGGGGAATCTTCGCTCATCACGTAGTGTGTCAATCCTCCCCCTACTTCGCACTCAAACTGGAACGCAATCGCCATGTTTTTTCTTCAACAAGGGGATATATAAGCTTTTCTAATTGAATTGACTTTAAATCAAGCTAATTTTAATTTTTAAACGGAGCGGAGAATAGATTTTTGACTAAAATTTTTACAATTGTCTACAAAAATAGAGCGAAAAAGTCCTAATATGCTCCCTTCATGGAAAAGCGTGTATATTTGGGCTAAATAGTCCTTATCCGCCTCATAAAAGTTTTTTCTGCAAAACAAAAACCATTGATCTGAACTAAAAATCTTTTAATAATCTCCTTGAAGAGAGTATTGACTTAGATCGCAAAATCTCCGCAATTTTTTCCTTCACTTCGCCAAAACTTTCCATCAGGATTTCTTTTCCTCTGAATAATTCCTCAAAAACGATCTTGCCAGCGAGATCGTCGTGCTCTGTGATGAAGATCTCCGAATCCGGATGGATATTTTTCAGATCCAGAATAAAATCTCTATCCCCATCTACTATTCCGAGAACTGGTGTGTTAAACCTAAAAAGGATCTCGCTCGCAATAGCTGTCGTGTCATCTCCAATGCATACCGCTCCTTCACATTTACCAGCGAACATGTAGATCTTCTCACTTGAATGGTCAACAAAGGCTACTCCAGAACCTTCATTACCTTTAAAGGTTGTTTCTTTAGTCTTAAAACTATTCAGAGTGCAGATCTTGATGTTCTCCAGATCTATAGTTGGATAAAACCTTTTGAGCTTTTCCAAACCATGTTCCTTAACCTCGACTCCCCGCAATTCTATAAGATCTCCATTTTCAGCGATTAGCAATACTTCTCTCTCCTTCACTTTTCCAACAACTATTCCACCAATGAGAATAAATTCTCCATGTTCTACAGCCGAAATCTTTCGATAAAACCTTCCATTTTTTACCCAGACGTTATTTTCATGACTCCTAGGCTCAACAATCTCGAAACCCAGCTCTTCAGCAATTTTAAAACTTCCGTTCCATAAGATTGCGGTTTTGTTGGAAATTTCCAATTGCAGAAGAGGTTTCTTTATTGCAGATCTTTTAAAAATTATTTCTCCGAATTTGTAGCCACTTTCAGGACTCTTTGAGTGGCTAAGGATCACGAAAAGATCAAAATCTTTCTCCATTTTCTTAAAAAGCTCTGAAGGGGTTCCATTCCAGATTTTAACCTTGCAATCAACATCAAGCGACGCGGTCCTTGCCATCGTGCCTGTTACAAAAGCTTCAATTTCCCCCAATGGATTTAACTTCTCGATCAGCTTAGAAATCGAACCAGAGTAGAATGCTTCTGCTCCGTGGATCAAAACGCAGATCCTCATCACTTAGCCTTTTCTCTCGAAATTTTTGATTTTTACTCATTTCTTTACTCCATTCTTTCAAATTTTTTCGATCAAGTCTATCCATTTTTTTGCCAAATTCCCCCACTTGAGCTTTTCAGGAGCAGAAAAACTTTTTCTCGGCTCATGATAAATTCTCAGCAAAGCCTCAGATATGCTTTCTGCATTTGGCTCAACAAAATACGTTCCATCGTATTCTGAAAGCGATTCTTGAATACCTCCAACTTTCGTTGCAACTATTGGGATCCCAAAAGACATCCCAATGTGGGCTACTCCACTTTGAGAAGCTCTTAAATATGGCAAAACAAGCACATCGGAGGCTGAGAAATATAGGGATACTTCTTCGTCTGAAACGTATTTATTAACGAGCGTTATTTTATCCCTAAGCTTTGATCCTTCAACTTTCTTAATTATTTCCCTATCTTCCCAAATTTCTCCAACGATTAGAAGCTTTGAATTCTCGATTAGATCTTTGGGTAGCTTCTCAAATGCTTCAACTAAGTATTTAACTCCCTTGTATGGTCTTATGAGCCCGAAGAAAAGGATTACAAATTCCTCATTTATTCCCAGCAATTTTTTTGCATTTTTATCCCTTCTGTAATGATTGAAAAGTCCGTGGGGTATAACAGTGATCTTCTGTTCTGGAATTTTGTAAATTCTGGAAATCTGATTCTTATCCATTTCTGAATGAACTACGAAGTGCGTTGAAAATTTTCTTATAAGTCTTCCCATAAGCCTCGAATAGATTTTTATTGGCATAATAGCATTTTCAAGCGGATCAACGACTTCATGAAACTCCAAGATGATTGGCGTCTTTTTTCTGTTAAGCAACTCGATTGCAAGATACATGTGTGCCACACTCGAAGTCCACCACTGTAAAATCATCACATCGCAATCTTTTGCAAGTTTGTAGGCTTTTATCCAGCTTAAAGGATTGTTCCAGTCGAGGATTTCGTGGACTGAAACTTTTGAATTGAAATCAACACTTGCGAGCTCTTCACCAACCCTTCTCCATCCAGGAAAAAGTCTTTTTGGAAGCATTTTTCTAAAAAGAACAGCGTTGACTTCTGCATAATCAGAGAGAGCGTTAGATAGGTGAATCGTGTAATAGCTTATTCCTGAAAGGAAGCGCTTTGAAGGGCCAAAGATTACGACTTTCATTTTCATCATTCGAGGTTCTTTGATCTATTAAAATGTTTGCTATCTATAGGTGAGTTAAGAATAAATATTTCCTTGTCTAAAATTTTCTGTGAAGGAAGAAATAGAGCTTTATTTAAGAAGAGCGGAGAAATTCGAAGCAAATGCACAGTTTAACTTCGATAGGAAAGATTACGATTTAGCGATGTTTCACATTGAGCAAGCGATGCAATTGCTTATTAAAGCAAGGCTTTTGAATGAAAAAGGGTATTTCGAAAGAACTCACGGCTTAAGAAGGCTTCTTTCAGAATTTCAGGATAAAGAGGGTGTGAGAGAATTTGTTGAGAAATACAAAAAAGTTCTAAGAAATCTTGAAAGGGCTTATGTTTCATCAAGGTACTATTTCGAGGAATTCTTTGAAGATGAAGTCGTCGAAGCTTTTAAAGCTTTAGAAGAGCTAAGAAGTTTGTTATGGAAAGATTAGAATATTTTAAAAACTATAGAAAATATTTACAGGAAGTTTCTGAAATTCTTCCAGGTTATCTTAAAAAATTTGAAATCTACGTCTTCGGCTCCATTTTAAGAGGAGATTATTCTCCGGGGCTTAGCGACATCGACGTTGCAATCGTTTCAGAAGAATTTGAAAATCGAAATCTTAGAATTGAAATATACGATTTACTATTTGAAAAATACTTCCATTCACCCTTCGAATTTCATTTACTCACGAGAAAGAAATGGGAATTTTTCTTGAGATTCATTGGAAAAGATTTCGAGAGGATCTTTTAAAAAATAAATGGTGCAAAAGATTTTTATTTTGTTTTCGTTTTATTGTTAGATGAAAAAAGAGATTGAAGTATTTTTGAGGAGAGCAGATGGATTTATTAAAGATGCACAAGAAGATCTAAAAAGGGAGGATTATGATTTAGCAATGTTTCACGTTGAACAGGCTTGTCAGTTAATTTTAAAGGCGAAACTTTTAGACTTAACCGGCTACTTTGAAAAAACGCATAGTTTAAGGAGATTAATTGAGGAGTTATCAGAAATTTTTTTGCATGAAAAACTAATGGAGTTTAGAAGAGAGAATTGGAGCGTTTTGAGAAACCTCGAGTTCGCTTATCTGTCCTCTCGATACTATCCAGAGGATTTTCAGAAAGAAGAGGTAGAGGAGGCTTTAAAAGTATACAAGAACTTGAGGGATTTGCTTTGGGGTTAATAAAAAATGCTTACGAGCGCAGAAAGAAATATTTCGAAAATCTTGAGAGTTATTTACTTGAGATTAGGAGAATTGTGAAAGAAGAGGTTGCTGAAGCGGAGCTTTTCCTCTTTGGCTCCGTTGTTGAAGGAGATTACTCTATTGGTCTTTCAGACATAGACGTTGCAATAGTTTCTGACGCTTTTTTGAATAGGGATCTGAAACTAAAAATTCTTGGAATATTGTTCGAGAAATTCTTTGATTCACCATTTGAGTTCCATGTATTGACAAAGGAGAGATGGGAATACTACAAGAGGTTCATCAAAAAGTTTAGAAGTTTCTAATTGTTTTTAAAATGTTTTCTATTTTAAGAATTTTTTATAAATTTTCATAATTTTTGCATTTTTGCTTAACATTTTACATTTCATCGTTTAGTAGTTTTCTAAGACAATTAGCATATTCCTCCGCTGAGCCACTCCTCTAAATCCTTTGAAACCATTCAAAACTACCTCTTCAGGAACCGCTTCAGAAACAACTCTCGCTCCAATAGCTAAAGACTCCAAAACAGCATATGGGGTTTTGTAGCTTGAAGGTAAAATTAGAGCTTTTGCTTTAGATAGAACCTCAATTTTTTCTTCTTCATCCAAAGTTTATAGTCTTTAAAGTCATAGAAACTTCTCAAAATCTCCACAGCCTTAACACTGACATAAATTTTTTATTTTGATGGGTAATGGAATTACTTCTGGATTTATTCCAGAAAACTCTCGAAACTCTTCAGAAAGCTTCTTAGAAACGCAAACAATTTTATCACATTGCTTATACAAAATTTTCGCCGATAAACGATAAAATCTTTTTGCTTCAATTGTAAAACCGTGATTTACCGCAATTTTTGTTTTTTTAAATCTAATCGGAATAATTCCGTTTATCATAATTGCATCCGTAAAAGCTCCAAGTTAAAATCTTAACTTCATTGCCGAGCTTAACCCTTCAGCTAAATTTGCAATAAATTTGTTAACGCCATCTAAATTCGTTATATACTCACGTCTAATGATCCCAATCTTCATCTCCCATAACCTCTGCACATACGATTTAATTTTTGTGGAAAATGAATGCTTTTAGTTATCGAAACAAACTTGTTAAATTTGAAGATTTATATAAATCCTG
>JANXDJ010000159.1 GCA_025059545.1 Archaeoglobaceae archaeon | reverse complement strand
TTACTGCACCATGATATTTGTTTAGTTTGGAGGTGATGGCTTTCAATACCCGTTTTCAGGGTTCTTCGATTGTTACTATGAAGTTCTCAACTTTTTCTGACTGAGCGCAAGGATCTTTCAATACCCGTTTTCAGGGTTCTTCGATTGTTACTCGCCACAAAAAATTGTTCCGAATTCAGCTGAATCTTTCAATACCCGTTTTCAGGGTTCTTCGATTGTTACAGATTCCTCAAGAAATATACAATGAATATCGAAAATTAAAACTTTCAATACCCGTTTTCAGGGTTCTTCGATTGTTACGATAGTTTCTTTCAATTTTTTTATCTTCTCTATGGTATCTTTCAATACCCGTTTTCAGGGTTCTTCGATTGTTACAAGAGCACTACGCTACAGGTGATTTAAAAAATAAGGGACTTTCAATACCCGTTTTCAGGGTTCTTCGATTGTTACGAACCTTGAATTTTCCACTGTCTTTGAGCGGTTTTTCTGGGCTTTCAATACCCGTTTTCAGGGTTCTTCGATTGTTACCTACTTAAAAATTCTCTAAACTGCAAAAATATAAGCTTTT
>JANXDJ010000158.1 GCA_025059545.1 Archaeoglobaceae archaeon | reverse complement strand
GAATGTGGATTTCGTGGTAGTAGTTCGATAGAAATACTCGAACCCACTGATGCAGAAATATTCAAGTTTCAGAACTATCATTCTCAGAAAGGTTCGCTCGGAATTAGCGAAGGACTGCTTATTAACGTTCTTTCGAATCAGATAGTCAAGTATTCATGGGAAAGAAGCGGTAGACTTTACGGTGAGCCGAGCAAAGGAATATGCGTAGTGATGCCAGACGGTAGCGAGAGAGGAGTAGAAGATATAAATCACGATGAGCTTAAAGAATTGGAAAAGCTATTATAATCAATTTTTTTTAATCGATAGTGTTTAGATATATGTCGATGCGAAGAAAGCGATTACAAGGGCTAATACACGCATTAGAAACGATGTTAGAGTATAGGTTCGACCTTGATAAACTCGAGGACAAACTGCTAATCCATAAATACGTATACCTGTTGAACGAGTTCGGAGTGTCGATGGGCTACTTTTTCAATCGACTCGTTAGAGGAGTATATAGCGATGAATTATCTGAAGATTTACATCGACTACCGCAATCCGCCGAGCCTGTCGAGCTACCAGCGAAATTC
>JANXDJ010000157.1 GCA_025059545.1 Archaeoglobaceae archaeon | reverse complement strand
ACAACCGCACCTTTTGGAGCAAGATTACCATAAAGAATCGCTATTCCGCCCTCTTTATGGAAGGGATTGTTAAGAGGTCTTATCACGTCCTCATCGTAAACCTTGGCTTTTTCAATGATCTCTCCTATTCTTTGCCCAGTTATCGTTAAGCATTCCTTGTTTATGAATTTTTCAAGTCTTTTGAGAAGTGCGGGCACACCACCAGCGTTATGGAAATCAAGGATCGTGTATTTTCCTCCGGGAGTTATTCCACAGAGATGAGGCACATTTCTACTAATCTCGTCAAATAAGTCGAGACTTAGCTTTATTCCAAGCTCTTGTGCAATTGCGGGAAGATGTAGAACAGTGTTCGTCGATCCGCCGAGAGCCATATCAGCGATGATCGCATTCTCGAAAGATTTCTCTGTCATTATATCTGAAGGTTTTATATCCTTTCTAAGCGAATCCATAACCGCTCTTCCAGCTTCAAGAGCGAGCCTTAGTTTTGCAGAATAAACCGCTGGAGTCGTTGCCATCATTGGCAAAGTGAGACCCATGGCTTCAGTCAAGCACTGCATCGTGTTCGCTGTAAACATTC
>JANXDJ010000156.1 GCA_025059545.1 Archaeoglobaceae archaeon | reverse complement strand
AGTAGGAGACATTAAGATCGATGTAGTAGTCACGAGGAGTAGAAGAAATGTCGAAATAAAAATCAATGTCCCAGACGAACACGTTCTAGCAGTCGTAAAAGAGTCTGCTTCATCGTCGGGCTGGAAAGGCTTTAGAATTGAGCACGGTGTAGGCACAATATCTTCTGAAGTAGAAAAAGAAGAAAATGTTAAAGACAACAAGAAGTTTATAGACACTTATCAAGTCTATTACTACGTGCATGAGAATATTAAACTGAAGCTAAAGAAAGTAAAAGTAAAGACAGATGTTCAGCGTCTTGGAAAGCCAACGGTTTACTTTAGCTGTAAGGAAGGAATTACGGCAGTTTGGGGAGATACGTTTGAAATAAAAGAGCATCTTAAGGCTATGGGCTTCAAATGGAACAGTTTGAGAAAAGTTTGGTTTATTGACGCTGAACGCAGTGATGTAGCTACAAAACTCAGTGAGTTTGCTGATGTGAGAATAGTTGATTGAAATGAAGTATTTTTTTTTATTTTTTATGCCTAAGGAGGTGAGAAAATGCAGTGGCAGATAAATGTTCTAAAAAGTTTAGCACTTTA
>JANXDJ010000155.1 GCA_025059545.1 Archaeoglobaceae archaeon | reverse complement strand
TCTCGAATATGCTTTTATTTCTTGTTCTGAAATGTGCGAGAGCTTCAATTTGAAAATAAAATCGTCAAGTTTTGATTCGAGTTCAGATCTATGCGGGGGGCGGGATTCGAACCCGCGGACCCCTACGGGACAGGGTCTTAAGTCTTCAGTTTTATCGGATTTTCGATTTTTAATAGCTTCTAAAATAGATTCAAGTAGTTTAGACAGATTTAAGCCATTCTGCTTTGCCAATTCAAGCAATTTAGTATCTACGTAAACACTCGTTCTTTTTTTCATTTTTAATCCCATTTTTATTTATATAAAGTTTAGCTGAGCTTCAGCATATTCTACGAACGCTTTGGCGTCATCGATTCTCAAGCCGTAGATCTCTGCAATTCTTTCGATCGTTTTGTTTCTATCGTAATTCAAAACGTTGAACATGTAATCTACTTGTCTCAAGATCATTCTCGCAAGTTCTTCCTCGCTTATCTTCTCTTCAATTTCAACTTCTTTGATCATTCTTTCAATTTCCACGATTTTTATATCTTTGAGAAAGTATTCTCTTATCTCTTTGTCTGTTTTAACAGCTATTTCAAGCCAGAATACCC
>JANXDJ010000154.1 GCA_025059545.1 Archaeoglobaceae archaeon | reverse complement strand
AGTTGATGGATCGATGCGACAATGAAGAAAAAGGAGAGATCCCAGATCCTTTTGAGAAGAATATTGGAACCAATTCAGTTAGTAAAAGTGAGAACTTTAGAGATGATAGGCTAGTATATATTATATAATTTATTTTTTATTAACATAATTAAACTTCACATCATCCACAGCTAATGCAATAGAGAGAGTAATTATAATTGCTTTTTATAATTTTAACATTAAAATCGATTTCTTAGATAGATTAAAAGCGTTGTTGCACAGAATAAAAAGAGAACACGAAATTCTCGCGTGCTGTGCTACAAGCGTATGCAAGCGAGAGCTTGCTACGCTGTATGCACATACAAGCAAAAATTTAGTCTTTAGGGAGAAAGCTGATAAGACTGCAAAAAGGCTTTTTACATTTGCTCAGCAACATCCTTAGATAAAGATGAGTTATAAAGATGTTCATAGGGGAGAAAAAATAACTCTTAGTTTATTTCCTTCAAAAGAGGAGGGTTCTACAAAAATCAAAAATAGAATTGTATATTCTTCCCAAAGCTCTTGTCGTAGAGACAGTCTTACGAAGAGAATTTAAATATTAAAATCGTC
>JANXDJ010000153.1 GCA_025059545.1 Archaeoglobaceae archaeon | reverse complement strand
CAGAAGATATGGCGGCATATATGCTGAAAACTGCCTTTGAAACAGAAGCAGCTAAAACTTTTAATGTAACAGCAATTGCAGAAGTCGCAGATGGTTTCACAACCGTTGTTGCAGCAGCAGTATTCGTGATTTAATGCATCCTACTATTCCAATAGAAGTAAGAGAAAGGAATTTTTTTGAATTATTAAAATCGATGAGTAAAACAGGATTTCAAGGTAGAAAACTTGGAGAAGCTTTTGAAATTTGGCTTGAAATGCTTAAAGAAGAAAAAATAACGATTCTAATGGGTCTTGCTGGTGCAATGGTTCCAGCTGGAATGAGAAAGATCATCACGTGGTTTATAAGAAATAGATTCATCGATGTGATGGTTTCTACCGGAGCCAATCTTTTCCACGACATCCACGAAGCACTAGGCTTCAAGCATTATCTTGGAAAAGAGTTTGTTAACGATGAAGAACTCTTCACAGAAGGTATAGACAGAATATACGATGTCTTTGCCCATGAAAAAGAATTCAACAAAATCGATTTCCTTATCTCTGAAATCTTTGAAGAGTCAGAAGGGATTCTTTCTTCGAGAGAGATAATGGAGAAG
>JANXDJ010000152.1 GCA_025059545.1 Archaeoglobaceae archaeon | reverse complement strand
GCATCTTTATGCTGGAAGACGATAATAATAATGAAACAAGACCGTCGAAAATTTGTGAAGAAGTTGGATTTTTTAACCACTGCTGGCTATCTCACTGGAGTGGGGAAGAGAGAATCTTTAGGCTTACCTAGAGGAACAGGACCATATAGAGTGGTGACTCAGTTAGGAATTTACGGATTTGACAGTGACTGCAGATTGTTACTTTTGGAAAAGTATCCAAACGTCTCCGTAGAAGAGATACTACAGAACAGCGAATTCCAGATAAGAGTCTCCAGAAATCTAAAAACGACTAAAGAGCCTACAAAAGATGAGTTAGAAACTCTTAGAAGTTTAGACCCATATAAAATAGTTCTCGAGTAAATAGATAATTTTCTATCTTTTTTTAAGAGTCCAATGCGATCTTATCCCCTCTTTTATTATTCCTCAGGAATTCATCGTAGTTGCAAATTGGGCAGAAATTCCATGAATTTTTTCCCCTGATCTTCAGAATTCTAACTCCATGCTCTTCGCAGTTCTTTGAAGTTACGTAGATCGAACCCTTTTGCGGAAGTGGAAGAGAAAAATTGCATTCTGGATAGCCAGAACAACCTACGA
>JANXDJ010000151.1 GCA_025059545.1 Archaeoglobaceae archaeon | reverse complement strand
CTCATAAAGCTTCCCTTTACTAAGAAGCAGGATCTCAGAGATAACTACCCATTTGGGATGTTTGCAGTTCCAATTTCACAGATCGTCAGATTCCATGCGTCAAGTGGCACTACGGGAAAGCCAACACTCGTAGGATACACCGAGGATGACATAAAGGTTTGGGTTGAAAGCCTTTGCAGGGGTCTTGTTAGCTGTGGAGTTAACAACGAGGACATAATGCAGATCGCCTATGGTTATGGACTCTTTACCGGTGGACTCGGCTTTCATTACGCTGCAGAGAAAATCGGAGCCACCGCTTTGCCTGTCTCTGCAGGCAATACTGAGAGGCAGATCAATCTCATGAAGGATCTTGGAGTTACCGTTATTGCGTGCACACCATCTTACATGCTCTACATGGCGGAATTTGCTGAGAAAATGGGCACAAGCATTCGAGAAACAAAGCTTAGAATGGGGATCTTTGGAGCGGAGCCTTGGAGCGAGGAAACGAGAAAAAGAATAGAAGAGAAGACCGGAATAATTGCTTACGACGTCTATGGCACTTCTGAGCTAAGCGGTCCTTTGTTTACGGAATGCATTGAAAGAAATGGTTTGCACATTTGG
>JANXDJ010000150.1 GCA_025059545.1 Archaeoglobaceae archaeon | reverse complement strand
AAATCGCTATCGAAGTTTCTCTCAAAACTGGTTGTAGAGCCATAGATGCTTATTTCATCGCTACCGCAAAGCTAACAAATTCGATTTTGATAACAAACGACCAAATAATGGCAAATAACGCTAAAAAATATGGAATTGAAGCCTATTATTTGCTTGAAGAGTTTGATAGGGCTGTTGAAAGGCTTTCAAAGCTTTAAAAAGTGTAGAGTTTGTTCAATTCAATTATTTTTCTATCTTCAATAGATTTCTTAAAAATTCTAAAAATTAGCGAACGAAACCTATTTCTATTTTAAAAGCTAAAATAAAGCATGCCAAAGATCATTGAAGCGATCTACGAGAACGGAGTCTTTAAGCCCTTGGAGAAGGTTGAGCTAAAAGAAGGTGAGAAAGTGAAAATATCGATTTTTGGTGTGGTTTGAGGGTTCTTTTTGATTCAAACGTTTTTCTTCACCATTTAGCGGACACAAAAGCAAAAGCTACGGAATTACTGGATATCTTAGCGGAATAATCGTTTCCGAAGTTTTTTACGGTTACATGAGGGCGGTTGCAAATCTAAAACCTTTTGAACTTAGAGAAAAAGTAAAAGAAATGAATTTCAATTTT
>JANXDJ010000014.1 GCA_025059545.1 Archaeoglobaceae archaeon | reverse complement strand
ATTGGCTACGATTTTGAGATGCTCTACATAGATCTCGGAATCGGTGAATACTCAAGAGATTCAAAGGAAAAAGTAGAGAAGCTTGCGAGCTCGCTTTCAGCAAAGCTTAACACTGTCGAGCTTAAGGAATACGGCTTCACGATTCCACAAGTGAGGGGAAGAGTTTGCTCTATCTGTGGGATCGCGAAGAGATACATTATGAATAAATTTGCAAGGGATCATGGCTTCAATGTTGTCGCAACTGGGCACACAGCGGAAGACATTGCCTCATTTTATCTAAAAAATATCGCGGGAAATCAACAAATTTTCTCCGAAAAGCTTTTGCCAAGGATCGAACCTTTTGATTTAAAAGTCGTTGCGAGAGCGAGACCACTTTTTGAGGTGAGCGAGAAAGAGAACATGCTCTATGTGATTCTCAAAGAGCTTCCATTTAAGTCTGGAGAATGCCCTTACGCTCCAAAGCCTGAATGGAAGGAAATTGTTTATGAGATCGAATTAAAAAAGCCGGGATTTGTGAAAAATTTCGTAAGAGGGTTGATAGGAAAAACAGAAATGCCATTGGAGACAAAATATTGCTCTCTATGCGGAGAAATTTCAAGTGGAGAGATCTGCTCGTTCTGCAAGATTAGAATGAAATTCTCAAATTTGGGTGTTGAGAAGTAAAGACTTTTAAGGATGTAAAAAGTCTTTAGATATGGATCTCTCAAAGCTGAAGTTCAAGGATGGCTTGATACCAGTCGTTGCGCAAGATGTAAATACAAAAGAAGTGCTCATGCTTGCCTATGCAAATGAGCTTGCAATTCGAAAAAGCCTCGAAACTGGTTTTGCTCATTACTGGAGCAGAAGCAGGAATGAACTGTGGATGAAAGGCGAAAGTAGCGGAAATACGCAAAAGTTGGTTGAAATAAAGGTTGATTGCGACTGCGATGCTCTGCTTTATTTAGTCGAGCAGAGGGGAAATGCATGCCATACTGGAAACAGAACTTGTTTCTTCAGGAGGTTGGAGGATGAGAATAGTTCCTGATACGAGCATAATTATTGCGGGTGGGATTTCTAAAATGCTCGAGGAGGGAAAGATAGAGGAGTTTCCACTCACTGGAGTGGTAATTGCAGAGCAGATAGATGAGATCATAATTCCTGAAGCAGTAGTTGCAGATCTTGAAGCTCAGGCTAATTTTGGGCGCATTAGTGGATTTAGAGGACTTGCAGAAATTGAAAAAATAGTCCAAATTGCAAAGGCTAAGAATATAATGGTTGAATTTACGGGAAGAAGGCCAAGCATTGATGAAATAAAGCTCGCGAAGGGTGGAGAAATAGACAGCATGATAAGAGACATAGCAAAAGCTCACAATGCGATCTTGGTAACTTCTGATCGGGTTCAGAGTATAATAGCTAAGGCGAAGGGAATTGAGACGATCTATGTGAAGCCAAAAATGATTAGGCCAGAGGAGACTAAAATAATGACTTTCTTCACTCCTGACACAGCAAGCGTCCACCTTCGTGAAGGAGTGCCACCTTTTGCAAAGAGGGGGAAAATTGGAGCTTTAAAGTTGGTTAAGCTTAGCGATAAGTCAATGAGCTATGAAGAGCTCTCGAACATTGCTGACGAGATCATAGAGGCTGCGAAGCAAGATGAAGAAAGCAGTATCGAGATCGAGCGTAAAGGAGCGACTGTTGTTCAGCTTCGAGATGTAAGGATTGCGATCGCTGAAAGACCTTTTTCAGATAAGCTTGAAATAACCGCAGTTCGTCCAATAGCGAAAGTAAGCATAGAAGAATACGGTGTTAGTGAAGAACTAAAGAAGAGGATCATAGAGAGACAAAGAGGGATTTTAATCGCCGGTCCACCCGGAGCCGGAAAATCTACTTTTGCAGCAAGTGTGGCAAACTATTTGCTTGATCATGGCTACGTTGTTAAGACGATGGAAAGTCCAAGGGATCTGATGGTTAGAGATGAAATTACGCAGTATGCTCCTCTGGAAGGAGACATGGCTTTGACTTCCGACATTCTTCTTCTCGTTCGACCAGATTACACGATCTACGATGAGCTACGCAAAACTTCTGACTTTCAGGTTTTTGCTGACATGCGTCTAGCTGGCGTTGGAATGATTGGCGTTACGCATGCCACGAGAGCAATAGATGCGATTCAGAGAATGATCGGTAGAGTTGAGCTTGGAGTGATTCCACAGGTAGTTGACACCGTGATCTTCATCGAGGCTGGAGTTATTGCAAAGGTTTACGAACTCGACTTCACAGTTAAGGTTCCAACGGGAATGTTCGAAGCAGATCTGGCAAGACCCGTTATAGAGGTTAAAGACTTTGAGACGAAGAAAGCAGAATTCGAGATCTACACGTTTGGTGAGCAAGTCGTTGTTATGCCAGTAGAGAGTGATGATAGGTTGAAGAGGGCGGTTGAAGACAAATTTTCAGAGATCCTCGATGATTTCGAAGTCTTAATTTCGGGAAGAAAAGCGATAGTAAAAGTTCCAGAAGGTAAAATTCCAAAGATCCTTGGAAAAAAGGGAAAGAGAATTAAAAGGCTTGAAGAAGAGCTAAAGGTTTCCATAGACATAATTCCAAAGGAAACTGAAATATCTGAGCCGAGAATTGAGGAGACAGAGGGGCATTACATAATCTATGCAGAAGGACTTGAAGGAAGGACTGTGGAGGTTTATGCAGATGATGAGTATCTTTTTTCAGCTCTCGTGAGTGGAAAGGGTCTAATAAAGGTTAGAAAGGACAAGGAAGCTGGTAGAAGCTTAAAAATTGCAAGAGCTAAGAATTCAAAGCTAAGTCTAAAGGTGGTTGATTGAGGTTTATCTTTGCGATCATATTTCTTTTAGCAAATCTTTTTGCAGTTCTTTCCATCCAGAGCTACGAGTCCGCTGGTATGATCGTTTTCGAGAATCCTGAGGACATTTCGAATTCGATTTTATACTTCATCCTCATAATTCTTTTCACAGCCTTGGTTCTATTTCTTGCGAGATCACAGCAATTCTTAGCAGGATTAATTTACTTTTTAACACTGATCTCGATCTTCTACGTTCTTATCCCATTCCTCGACATATTCGCCCTATTCTTAGCTATCGCTATCACTGTTGTGCTGATAAAAAAGCCACACTGGCTTATAGTGAACATTTCAGCCTTTCTACTCTCAATTGGGATCTCAGCGATGTTCGGAATAAGTCTTGAGCCGATGCCAGTAATCGTTCTGCTTGCAATTCTCGCAATCTACGATGCGATCTCAGTTTACAAGACAAAGCATATGATCAGCTTAGCGGACTCTGTAACGAAAATTAACGCTCCAATGGTCTTCATAATTCCGAAAGGAAATGAAAGGATGCTTATGGGTGTTGGCGATGTTGTAATTCCTGCGATTCTTGCAGTTTCAGCCCAGAAATTCACAACTTCACCTGAATTTGGCTTCATAAAGTTAACCGCCTTGTTTACAATTCTGGGTGGATTTATAGGACTTTCATTGCTTCTTTACTTGATCGAGAGAAAGAAGGGGGCACATGCGGGATTGCCTTTCATAAATTCTGGGGCTATAATTGGATTTCTTTTAGCTTCAGCAATTTATTAAGCTTCCTGAAGAATTTTTGCCTCTTCCAATATGCTTTCTCCTCTCTTACCGAGAACTTCTCTTACTTTTTTAGAATTCTCAACAAGATCCTTGCAGAATGCAAAACCCTCTTTAAGCAACTGTCCAATCTCGAAATCCTTTAGACTCAAAACTGTGATTGGATACAGCTTCTTGGATTCAAGCATGAACTCTATTCCTTCGTTCTCAGGATATCTCCAGCCCGTTAGCAATAAACCTCTGCAATTCGCATATCTTATCGCATCACTCGAGAACTTAGTATTTGTGAAAAGCCAGATTGCATCAAAATCTTTTCCAGATTCTATTATGTCAAGATAACGTGCGTAGGAATACAAAACGTCCTTTAATCCCGTGTAAGTAGGGGTGTTGTGGAATTTGCACTCTATCAGAAACTTCTTTTTCTTCTCCGCAATCACGTCGATCTCATGAAGTGCACACTTTCCTTCAATTAGCTGATTCGTTATTGTTTTGTAGCCAAATTCTTTAAGTAAAGCGGAAACAAATTTTTCAAATCTGTAACCAGAGGGACCTAAGCGAAGCAATGAAGATTTTAAACCATAAACTGTAGAAACTTTTTTGGAGTATTTTCCAACTATTTCAAGAGCGATTTCAAGGATTTCATTAGTATTAATACCATCGTAAATTCGACTTTCAACCTCTTTTGCAACTAATTCTGCCTTATCTTCGCTTAAACCTGCTCTTATTAGGGTTCTGATTAATTTATCCTCGTTGAACTCCTCAAGTCTTCCGTCTCTCTTCTTAACAAGCATGCTTAAAAGTGCACCTCTTCGAATTTTTCGCCCTCTTTCAGCGTTAGAAGATAAATCAAATAGCTTAGCTTGTTCAACCAGTCAACTGAAAGCTCCGAAACGAGTCCGTTTCTGTAAAGCGTAAGAGCTCTTCTCTCTGCTTTCCTTACAATAGCTCTTGCCACGCTCAACAAAGCAGTAGGAGCGTCTTTTTCGAGAATTACAAAGCTCTTCATCTTTGGAACTTCTTCTTCCATTTTCTTAATCTGTAGCTCTATCCATTCGAGCTCCGATTCACCTACTTTTCTACCCCCTGCAAATTCCTCGCAGATTCTAAAAAGCCTTTTCTGAATTTCTTGAAGAAGTTCTTTCACTTCCTCTTTTCTTGAGAAGATTTTTGCAAGCCCTATGAAAGCGTTAGCTTCATCTATTGCCCCAATGCATTCCACAACGATCGAATCTTTGAATGCTTTTCCACTCAAAGTATTTGTTTCCCCAAAATTCATTTCTAACCACTTCCTCAAACACTTCTTCAACGTTATTCCTTGGTAAAAAATCTTTCCTTGAGAGTTTATGAGATTCGACTATCACAGCGAATTTTTAGAACTTCATTTTTCTCGAACAAAAAACCTTGCTGGTTCGATCCGTTCACTCTTACACTTAGGACATCTGCTCGGGCTAATACTTTCAAACTCAAAGCCACAATTCTTACACTTCGGCGGATCCATTACCATTTGCTTTCCCTTCCGCTTTAAAACTCTCGAAGCTCTTTTTATCGCTTCATAAACTTCTTTCTCTCTTGAAGGATCAAGCTGTAAGGCTATGCAGATCTCTTTAGCACTCATCGGCTGTTTTTCGAGCATCGAGATGATCTCCTCGAGTCTCATCGTAACCTTGTAAAAGTAGACTAAATTCCGAGTATTTTCAAAACATCCTCTGGTTTCTCAGCGATGAAGTCAACATTTTCAGCATTGCTGAAATGCGTAGCGCCATAGAATGCGAAGATCGTCATCATTCCAACCCTCTTGCCCGCGGTAATGTCTCTGCGAATGCTGTCTCCGACAAGGACTGTTTCTTCAGCTTTAACTCCAAGCTTCTCTAAAGCCAATAGTATTGAATCAGGTTCTGGCTTTCGCTTTCCGCACATGTCTGCAGAAACTATTACATCGAAGTATTTCTCAAGATCCGTCTTTCTAAGCCTTGCTATTGCTTTGCCATTTTCTGCATCAGTAACAACTGCGAGCTTCATTCCTCTCTCTTTCAGTCTCCTGAGGACTTCTTCAATCCCTGGATAAACGCGTATTCTCTCAAGTTTTGTTCTCTCATAGATCTCACAGCACTTCAAAAAAAGTTCTGGGCTAAAAACTTCATGGTCTCGCAAAAAGTCCGCTATGTTCTCATGACTTTCAAAACCGTGCTTGCCTCTAAGGAAATAGTTAAGAAGCTCGTCCGCAGAACCACATTTTGCAATTTTTACAACTTCTTCGCATGCTTTCAGCTTTGCTGGAATAAAATCAACGAGCGTGTCATCGAGATCGAAGATCACAGCCTTTACTTTCATCTCTGCTTTAAAAATCCGGAGAAGTTATAAAGCTTTTTCTTATTTATCCTTCTGAGGCTTGTTCGATCTACTAACAAAGATCGGATAGTCCAAAGATCGTAAAGCTAATTAAATGCGGTAAGCCAGATTTTTCATGATCGAGGACACTTTAAGAGAGATCCTAAGAAATAAGGTCATTAAAATCCTTGAAGTCAGGCTGAGCAGAGATTTGGCGGTAGAAGTTGAGAAAAAGCTGAACAGCGAGGAAAGAGGTAGAATTCTAAAAGAATATGAAAAAAATGGAAAAGTTTCCGAAGAGACTTACAACCTAATTCTTTCAAAATACTGCTTTAAAGATCTAACCTCTGTTCTGTTCGGGATCTCATCCGAAATTCGGGTTTATCCTGAAATAACGGAGTCGATTATAGGAACTGGAAAATCAGGAATAAAAGGGCTAAGAAAGCACGTTAGAGAGCTGGGTTATTCGGAAGACAAATTCGAAGAGATTCTTCAAGCTATTTACTCTGAAATAAGAAAGCTTACAAGAAATCCAAAGTATTTGGAGCTTTATGCTACTGCTTCTTTAGAAATTGGGGTCTTTTACCTTGATTCTGATTACAGAAAAGCCGAGGAATTTCTACTTGAAGCTTACGAGGTTAGATCAAGTCTCAACGCAGATAAGAAGAGAACACTTTTAGCCACTTTAATTAACCTTTCTTCTCTCTATAACCGGCTTAAAAAGACCGAAAAAGCCTTAGCTATATATGAGAAAGCTAATTCAATTGCAAAAGAGCTTGGAGATTCCCAAATCGGTTTTGAGAGTATTAATGCTCTAAAAGAGCTTGGAAAAAAGCTTGGAAAGTAATCAATCGCTTTCAAACCACAATTCTATTTAGAAAAAGTTAAAAATAGCAAAAATGAGCTTATTTTTATGATCATAACGGATAACCACATGCACATCTATAAGCATCTCAAACTAAAGGCTTTGGAGCAATTCAAACAAGCTGGTGGAACTCATGTGCTTCTTGTCTCATTACTTGCCCATCACTACGACGTAGTCCCAAAGACTGGCAAAGATTTCGTAAAGGTTTTTGAAGAGCATATAAGTTTGGTTAGAAAGGCGAACAAGATCGTGAAATCCTACGCAGTCCTCGGAGTTCATCCCGCAGAGATCACGATCCTAGGACCAAGATTCGGTTTTGAAAAAGCTGCGGAGATCATGAAAGAGGCTTTGACAATTGCGGGAGAATACGTTGCGAAAGGTGAAGCGATCGCTCTGAAAAGCGGAAGACCACACTATCGTGTCGACGCACACGTTTGGAAGCTGAGCAATGAAGTCATGAAGCACGCTTTTGAGATAGCAAAGGAAATTGGCTGTGCGGTTCAACTCCATACTGAGAGCTATAACTTTGAAATGGGGATGGAGATAGCTAAAATGGCTGATGAAGTTGGGCTGAAGAGGGAAAAAGTGGTGAAGCACTTTAGTCCACCAAAAGTCAAAGAGTTTGAAGAAATTGGTATTTTTCCATCAGTCCTTGCTGGAGATGACAAGGTCATGACTGCTGCGAGAGAAGGTTCACGCTTTGTGCTCGAAACGGATTACATCGATGATCCCAAGCGCCCTGGAGCTGTTCTTGGTCCAAAGACGGTGCCAAAAAAGGTTAAAGAACTGCTTGAAAATGGATTTGACGAAGATTTCATATACAAAATCTGTAAGGAGAATATAGAGAAGCTATATGGAGTTGAGTTATGAAAGGTAAGCTCCTCGATGACTTTGCAGAGCTAAATGCAGTTAAAGAGTTAGAAAGACAGGGTTTTGGTTTCAAGAAAGGAGATAAGCTCTATTTGCATCCTATTGAGGCTTTTTACCTTCAAATGAATGGAAAAGCATTCTTTGCTGAAATGGAAGAACTGAAGAGCTGGGTTGAAAACAGATTGAAATCATTTCCGGAATCATACTTTGTTTATGAAGATCTTAGAAACAGAGGTTATAGAGCGAAGATCGATGGAGAGTTAATCTTTGCGAAAAGAAGGTTTTATCCAATTTCAGAAAAAATAATTATAAAAATAGAAGATATTTTAGATAAAATACAAAAATTCGGTGAAATTATCTTAGCGATAGTTGACGAGGAAAGCGAGATAACTTATTACATTGCCTCTCTGCCAGATCTTGCTGGAGAACAAGTCGAAAATCTTCCAAAAATTTGTGGAAGCCTTTTAAAGGATAGAGTAATAACAGATAATGTAGAACTCTTCAGTAAATTCTTTTATGGAAGCAAAATCGGCAAAATTGTGGTTTTATCTCTCGTAGAAAGCTTTTATCTATATGAGAATGGCTTCCTTCAGCTTGACTGTGCAGAGAAACTTTACGACATCATAAAGAGTTCTGAGGGTTTTGAAGAAAAATATAAGGTTTACAAAGATTTAAAGAAGCGAAAATTCGTTGTTAAGACAGGATTTAAGTTTGGAAGTGATTTCAGAATTTACAGAAAAGTTGAATCTGCTGAAGACCTTCCTCATTCGGAATTTCTTGTATCTATTGTCAATTCAGAAATAACTCCAAGAGATTTAGCAAGGGCGGTTAGATTGTCAAACAGTGTTAGAAAAAAGCTTATATTGGCATACAACAGAAAATACATCCTTTTCGACAGGGTGAAGGTATGAGGGTGGTTGTTGGCTCAAAAAATCCAACGAAGATCGAAGGAACAAGACTTGCTTTTCAGCAGTTCTTTGATGACGTTGAAGTTGTTGGTGTTGAAGTTGTAACCCAGTTAAAACAGCCTTTTAACGATGAAACAATTAAAGGAGCTTTGGATAGGGCTTTAAAGAGTTATTCAAGTGAGTTTGATTTTTCCGTAGGCATTGAGGCGGGTTTAATTTCAACCAAATACACTCTCACCGGCTACTTGGACTTTCAGGTTGCAGTAGTTTACAACGGCAAAAAGTTCACAATTGGCTTCGGTCCTGGCTTTGAGTATCCTAAGGAAGTCGTTAAACAAGCTTTGACCGGCACAGAAGTAGGTAAGACGATGGAGAAGCTCTCAGGGATTAAAGAGTTGGGGAGAAAAGTTGGTGCGGTGCATTACTTGAGCAAAGGTGCAATTTCGCGGACTGAACTTTCAAGAATTGCAGTTACTATGGCTCTAATCCCATGGTTATATAGAGAACTCTACGAGATCTGAGCACAATGTTGGGCTACTGCACATCTTTTATAATGCTGATAAACTTAAAATACTGCCAGTTTTCAATTGTGTGTGGTCGAGATGCTCTCCAAATTGTTTCTCCATGAGAAAACTGTAGAGATCTTGCTCAATGTCCTTGAAGCTGAAGAGAGGGGCGAAAAAGTATATCCACTTCAGATTTCAAACTCTTTGAACTCTCCTTACAGCCATATCTCGAGAGTTATTAGCGAATTTGAAAAAAACTGCATAATCGAGAGTAAATTGGAGGGTAGAACAAGGGTTATAAGGCTTACAGAATGTGGTAAGAGAATCGCACTTCTTCTTCGTGAACTCAAAAATGAACTTTCGAAGGATCTCGTTTCGATCATGAGAGTTAAAAAATTGGAGGAAATCTATGAAAAATCAAAAAAGGATTTTTATCATTTAGCTCCTATAGTTGCGGAACTTGAAATTTTGATCTCTTCAACAAAAGATGAGAATGCGATCAAAGAAGCTAAAATTTTGAGAAGCCGTTTAGAGAGCGATTACATATGCTGAAGGCGATAGATCGAATGAAAGATGAGATGGTAGAATTACTTTGCAAAGTAATCGAAGTTAAAGCGATTTCACCAGACTTTGGTGGAGAGGGAGAGTTAGATAAAGCGGAATTGCTGATGAAGTATCTAAAGGACTTTGACCATGTTGAGAGATTTGATGCAAAGGATGAAAGAGCCAAAGGAGGAATAAGACCAAATATAGTTGCAAAAGTGAAGGGTGTCGTCAATAAGACGATTTGGATCATTACTCACTTGGACGTTGTGCCTGAAGGTGATGAGAGGCTATGGAGAACTCCTCCCTTTAAAGCGGTCGTGGAAAACGGGAGAGTATACGGTAGAGGGAGCGAGGATAATGGGCAAAGCATCGTTTCATCGCTTTTTGCTGGGATAGCTGTTTTGAATGCTGATGTCAAGCCGAAGTATAATCTTGGACTCGCTTTTGTTTCCGACGAGGAAAGTGGTAGTGAGTATGGAGTAAAACATTTGCTTAAGCAAAGAGTTTTCTCCAAGGAGGATCTCTTTATAGTTCCAGATGTCGGTTCTCAAAGAGGAGAGCTTATCGAAATTGCTGAGAAAAGCATTCTCTGGCTAAAATTCGAAGTCTTTGGAACTCAATCGCATGCAAGCATGCCAATTAAGAATGCCTCAAGAAGGGCTATGAAGTTCATTCTCGATTTAGATGAGAAATTACATTCGAAGTTCAATGCAAAAAATGAGCTTTTTGATCCGCCTTATTCGACTTTTGAGCCTACTAAAAGGGAGAAAAATGTGGATAACGTAAACACTATTCCCGGTCTTGACGTTAGTTACATGGATTGTAGAATACTTCCAGAATACTCTGTAGAAGAAGTAATAGACTACATAGAGAGCGTTAGAAGATTCCATGAGATCAGAGACAAGGAGAAGATCGATGTGGAGGTGATTCAGAGTTCAAGCTCTCCAAAAACTCCTGAGAATGCTGAAATAGTTCTGAAACTTTCTGAGACGATCTTGAACCTTAGGAGTATAAAACCAAAGCTTTTTGGAATTGGAGGAAACACTTGCGCTTCTTTCCTTAGAAAAGAGGGATTTAGAGAATCCGTTGCATGGTGCACCACGGATTCAACAGCTCATAAGCCAAATGAATACTGCAAAATAGAGAACATGGTTGAGGATGCGAAGGTCTTTTTCTCTCTATTCTTCGAACCGAAATATTAGAGATTCTCGTATTTGTAAACTCCAGAGTATTCTTTAGTCTTTGAACAAAGCTTGATGAAAACGAGCTGAACTATTCGAGCATTTCTTTTCAACCAGATCCCGAGAGGATTGTGCACTGCTATGGCAACTTCACTTCTTCCTTCATATCCAGCATCCCAAACTGCAGTAATTACATCAACCCCACATCTCACCAAGCTTGATCTCGGCTTTGCAATTGCCATCAAATCTTCGTCAAGCTTCACGATTTCATTTAAAATTGCTTTGTAAATTCCTTGAGGTAAATAAACCCATTCTTTGAATTTTATCTCTTCAATTTCAGCCAAAAATCTCTCGGTGTTGTCAAAATCTATTTTACCCGAACTTTTAAGCTTTGCAACAGATTTGAGTGTGCAATCAAAACCATTTGGCTGAAGCTGAACCCTTAGATCTATGAAATTCCTTATAAGCCCTTTTTCGATTCTCTTCTTGATCTCTTCAGAGCCCAAAACGCACATGAAGATATAGCAATTCTAATTTAGATTTTTCTTTTCTCGAACCCTAAAACTTTTATTTAGCTTTGCTCAACAGAAATCATGTGCGAATCAAAGGTTTTCTCAGCGAGTGGTGAGCTTCTAATGGAAGATGTTGTTAGGATAAAGGTCGAAGGCGATGTTGTTAGGATTTGGGATATCCTCGGAAGTCTGAAAGAGATCAGAGGGAAAATTTTGGAGATCGATTTGATTGCGCATAAAGCAATATTGGGGGTGTATTGATGAAGCTAAAGGTAGCTGTTAATGGATATGGAACCATAGGAAAGAGAGTGGCAGATGCGGTAGCCATTCAGGACGATATGGAAGTAGTTGGAGTTACAAAGACAAAGCCGGACTTTGAAGCGAGGATTGCTTCGAAAAAATTCGATCTATATCTGGCAAAGAAGGAAAATGCAGAGCTGTTCGAGAAAACTGGCATAGAAACCTGTGGAACTCTCGAGGATCTGCTTGCCAAGGCGGACATAGTTTTAGACTGCAGTCCAGACAAGGTTGGAGCGGAGAACAAGAAGATCTATGAAAAGATTGGCATTAAAGCGGTCTTCCAAGGTGGAGAGAAAAAAGAAGTTGCGGAAGTCTCCTTTAACGCTCTCGCAAACTACGAGCAAGCAAAGGGCAAAAAATTTGTGAGAGTCGTGAGCTGTAACACAACTGCTTTGACGAGGCTGATCTATCTACTAAAGACGAATTTCAAGATCGGTAGAGTCAGAGCAACGATCTTGCGAAGGATCTCTGATCCAAAGGAGGATAATAAAGGTTTGATGAATGCAATAATGCCCGATCCAATTGCTTTACCATCTCATCATGCCAAAGATGTTAAAACAGTGCTTCCCGATGTCGACATCGTGACAACAGCCTTTAAACTACCTACAACGATCATGCATGTTCACTCGTTATCCATCGAGCTCAAAGAGAGGGTGAAAAGAGAAGACGTTATAGCGGTGCTTGAAAAAGAACCAAGAATTATGCTCGTTTCAGCTGAGGATGGTTTTACTTCAACTGCAAAAATTGTAGAATTTGGAAGGGAATTAAGGATGAGATACGACCTTTTTGAGAACGTTGTATGGCTCGAATCAATAGCTATTGACGGAAACGATCTCTTTGTAACCCAAGCGGTTCACCAAGAAGCTATTGTAGTGCCAGAGAACATCGATGCCATAAGAGCTATTTTCGGAGTTGAAAAGAAGCAGAGCATAGAAAAAACGAATAAATCTCTCCGCATTGGAGAGAAAAATTTTTAAACTTTTTGATTACTTAGAGCATGGACGTGGAAACGAGAAAATCGATATTGATGGATGCCTTCGAAGAATTAAAAGCGAAGTGGTCTGTTGACGAGAGATTTTTGAGTTCAAAGGAAGAAGAGCCGAGCACCGTTGAGGGTTTACCTGAAAGCAAGGTAAACGATCTTCTGCAGTTGAAGGAGAAATATAAGCTCGATGAAATTGGTTTTGTGTTCCTCGTAGGAGCTGCAGTTGGCTTTTACCAAGGACAGAAAAATGTAAAGAGTGTTGTCCGCGAAATGCTCTACACGGTTAACGAAGTTGTTAATACTTTCCTTAGGAAGGCATGAAGTATGCGATAAAAGTCGCATACTTCGGTGATAATTTTTTTGGTAGCCAATTCCAGCCAAATTGTAGAACTGTAGCTGGAGAAATTCTAAAAGCTCTAAGGAGTTTAGGAATTAACTCAAAGTTAAGTTTTGCTGGTAGAACTGATGCAGGAGTCCATGCTCTTGGGCAGGTTGTTGCATTTAACAGCGATTTCAAAATAACTCCAAGGATGCTAAACTCGGAATTGCCAGACGATATAACTGCATGGGCATCTTGCGAAGTTCCAGAGAGTTTCAATCCAAGAAAAGCGAATATTAGAGTATATTCATACGTTTTTTACGACGAAAATTACGATTTTTTAGCAATAGAAAAGGCAGTAAAGCTTCTATGTGGCACTTGGGACTTCTCCAATTTCACCAAGGGATATAAAGGAGGTAGGAGAACAATTTATAGAGCGGAGATAATAAAAAGCGGAGATTTCATTATTTTCGAGATTGAAGGCAATGCATTTACATGGAATATGGTTCGCTGTATAGCCACAGCTTTAAAGCTAATTGGAAGTGGAAAAGACTTAGATTGGTTCAAAAAAATGCTAAATCCAGCAGAACACAGAGAAAGAGTTCAACCTGCTCCAGCAAGTGGACTTTTGCTTAAAGATGTAAAATACGAAGGCATAAAATTCGAGATAGATGAATATGCAAAGAAATTGCTAAATCTAAGGCTAAAAAAGAGGCTAATTGAGAGTGGTATCTTTTATAAACTATTCTCGTTAGAACTTGAAGCTTTTGAGACCGGAAAATAGCACTACAAGAGCCACTTTTTTTGTTATAAACGACGGAGATATTGGACAATCGCCGTATCTTATCACCATCTCTTTGTTAAGCCTTTCTACTCTGCTTATCGCTTCGAATATACCCTCCATCGTTATCTCCTCTTTCGGTCCACAGAATAGCAAAAGCGACGAAGTTGCTTTTTCTATGTCTCCTCTTATGCTTAAATTCTCGATTGCCTGGTCAAACATATCAAGAATTCTCCTCGTTCTAATTGCCTTAAGCTCACTTCCCTTTTTGAATGGATCGAAATTTATCTTTTGTTCTGCAAATCCTACTACAGAAAACCCTGCTGATTTTAGAGCATTGAATACATCTGAAGTGTCTACAACCACTTCTCCCGCAATTCTTTTTTTAATGTCAACCTCTCCAGCCAATGCGAGAAGATTTAAAGCATCGAATATTTTTTGATCAGACTCTGCCTTTCCCTCAAAAGCTATGATTATATCCGAAATTTTTTGAATAGCTCTCATCTTTTTCTTTATTTCTGAGATATCAACATTACCCAAGCTCGGAATCAATGTTAAATATATTACAGGATCGTCTGTAAAAGCTTTCACTCTTTGGCAGAACTCGAGGGATATTTCAAAGGCAAAGTCATCCTCGAGAGACGTTATGACTAAGTTACCCTCCCAGATCTCGTAATGCCTCGTCAAAGCATTAAGAAAACCGGGAACGCCTCTTCTATCGTGTAGGTAATATTTTCGATCATCACCAATTGAAACACTCCTGATCTGAGACTCGTCACTAAGAAGGGCAAAACACTTGAATAGGGGAACCTTATTAACTCTCACTCCATGTTTGTAGAAAAGTTCTGCAATCCTTGCCCCCCTCAAACCTATCCCAACGGTGAGTAGCCTCATTTTTTGCCTCTTAGTTAATTCTGTTTATAGCTTTTCTCATAATTTTAGAGTAGAATTAGACCAAACATATTTTATGCAACGATGATTTTATAAATTCTTTTTCCTAATTAGTATGAGGTGGTCGCTTGTCTCTGCTGATGTTCATAATAGATGGATTGCCAGATAGACCGATTAGAGGTAAAACTCCTTTGAGCATCGCAAGAAAACCAAATCTCGATAAAATCGCTGAATTGGGAATTAATGGCATAATGGACACAATATCCCCCGGGGTGAGACCTGGAAGTGATACGAGTCATTTAGCTCTTCTCGGTTATGATCCTTACAAGTTTTACACGGGTAGAGGTCCTATAGAAGCCGCAGGAGTTGGGATCGATCTCAAGCCCGGAGACATAGCTTTCAGAGCAAATTTCGCAACAGTTGTTGGCAATGGAAGTGTTTTTGATAAAGTGGTTGTAGATCGTAGGGCTGGAAGAATTGAGGATACTGAAGAACTCGTAGAGGCTTTGAACGAGATCGATCTGTCTATAGACTTTGAAGTGGCAAAAGCTACTGGGCACAGAGCGGTAGTTGTTTTCAGGGGAGATCTGTCTGCAGAACTCACCGAAACGGATCCAAAGGTAGTAGGAGAGAGAGTGAAAAAATGCAAACCTTTAAGTGAGACAGCGATAAAGACTGCTGAGATCATAAACGAGTTCATGTCCAAGGCCAATGAAGTCCTTGAAAAGCATCCTGTGAATGCTGAAAGAGAGAAAAAAGGGCTTCCAAAGGCGAATGTAATTCTTCTGCGTGGTGCAGGAGTTATGAAAGAGATCCCAAACTTCAAGGATAAATACGGGTTAAATCTTGTGGTTGTATCTGCGACTGCTCTTATCAAAGGTGTCGGCAGAATAATTGGTGGCGAAGCTATAACCCCTAAGGGTGCTACGGGAAATAAGAGAACTGATTTAGGAGCAAAGTTGAGCACCGCTCTGGATTTATTGAGACGCAATGATGTGGTTTTACTCCACGTAAAAGCTCCAGATGAGATCGGGCATGATCGAGACTTCGAGGGAAAAGTGGAATTCATAGAGAAACTTGATCCTCATCTGTCTAGACTAATGGACTTAGACTTCTCAGAGAATTGCCTAATCGTAACCTCAGACCACTCAACCCCTGTTAGTGTTGGTGAGCACACCGCAGATCCAGTTATCGTCTCAATCGTGCATGAGGGTGTGAGGGTTGACGATGTAAAGAGATTCAGCGAGTTCGATGCTCCAAAAGGTGGACTTTGCAGAATAAGAGGATTGGATCTCTTGAACATCGCTCTCGATCTGCTCAACATTTCGAAGAAGTTCGGGGCGTAGTATGCTGGAAAAAGCGATTGAGGCAATTCTTTTCTCTTCTCCCGAAGCTCTTGAAGTTTCTGAAATTAGCAAAATTTTGAAGGAGAAGCCAGAAGTTGTTGAGAAGGCTATAGAGAGCGTTGCAAAGAGATATGCAGAAATGGACTCTGCGATAGAGATCGTTAAGATCGGAGATAGATATTTAATGAGAGTTAAACCCGAGTTCACAGAAATCGTTGAAAAGTTCACGGAAAGAGAGCTTGATCGTGGAACTATAAGAACTCTTGCTGTGATCGCCATTAAGCAACCGATAACGCTTGCAAAGCTTGCTAAAATTAGAGGTAACAAGTGTTACGATCATGTGAAAAAATTGAGCGAGCTAAAACTAATAAACGCTGAAAAGAAGGGAAGATCGACAATTCTCACAACAACAGAAGCTTTTGCTTCTTATTTTGGCTTCGATTCGAAAGATCCAGAAGAAATAAAAGAGAAATTGAAGGAGTTTTATAAAGAGAAGAAAGATTAGCGTAGCTTTTTATAACATTCATTGCAGAGTCCGTGAGCAAAGTAGCATTTTTTGCAAATCTCCTTGCCACATCTTCTGCATTTGAACTCCGCCACTCTGCCACAAGAACATTTCATTTCAGATCTTTGGCTATTAGCTCAGCAATCTTTTTTCCACTCTTGAGCATACCGCCAAAGATTGGACCCATTCTAGGAAGATTGTAAACACTCGCTACCGCCATTCCTGCAACGTATAACCCCTCTACAACTTTGCCTGTTTTTTCAACTACCTGAGCTTCACTAATCTCGCAAAAGGCAGATCTTTCTCCGGGGACTTTGATGTTGAGCGGAACCTTTCTTGAAGCTACTGCAACAACTTCAGCATCGTGCCCTGTAGCGTCCACTACAGCTTTCGATTCCACGAAGATCGGATCCACATGCAGTCCAGAAAGCTCTACCGCACTCCATTGCAGGCAAACTCCAGTGATCCTTAGCGGGTTCTCTCTGAAGATCACATCGTCAACAGAGACGCCGGGAATGATCTTGGCTCCGCTGTCAATGCATTTAGAAGCAAGTTTTGCCATAAATTCTGAAGAGTCGCAGATCAACATGTTTGCTCTTTCTACGGTTTTTATGTTGAAGTGTTCAACAATTTCTTTTACATCCTTCTCAAGAACGATTTTATGGAAAAGCATCCCTCCCCCGCCACTACCACCGCCAAAGCTAAGCCTTCGCTCGAAAATCACTGTTCTATAGCCTTTCTCCGCTATATATGCTCCCGCAGTTAATCCTGCTGGACCCGCACCAACGATCACGACATCGCTCTTCGCAATGTTTAACCAATCCCTTGTAGCTTCCTCAATTATCACCTTCGTTATCTCCGCTTCCATCCTCCGAATTTCTCCACAGAATGAATATAAACTCTTCGAAGAAGCTTTAGGCTTACAGCGTAATATTTTTAAGCAAAAAGTTCCACATTTTACAGCCCGCCTTAGCTCAGCCTGGGAGAGCGCGGGACTGTAGTTTGCCACTCCGCGGGCAAGCGGAGATCCCGGTGTCCCCGGTTCAAATCCGGGAGGCGGGACTTATATTATCAGTTTTTCTTTTCAAATATATGTTAATCAAAATCAAAAGAAGCAACCTGAAGAATCAAGCTTTATTTGATTTTCCATCTCCTTCTTTGCTCGCTCAATAGCCTTGCATTCCTCTAAATGTCTCCTTAAAGCCTCTTCGCTATCAAATTTGCGATTACAGACCGGGCAGGTCATATCGTCACCTCTGAGATCACGTCAAGGTTGCAAAGCGGGATAAGTGACTTCCTTGTGCTCAATCCACTCTTTAAGCCAGCTCTTCAACCTATCTAAAGCCTTTACCTCAACATCGTATATGCTCACGATCCCGACAAGCTCACCTCTTCTTACGTCTCCGTCTGCAATCGGCAGAAATACCGCTTTATCTATCTCCTTCTCCTCCTCCACCTTACTCATCCTCTTCTGGATCGTGTCCAAAGTGACACCGTATGGATGTCTCATTATGCCAAATGGATATACGATCGTGTTCTTTGGCAGTTTCAACTTCTTGAGCGAGATTATACAAGTTTCTCCCGCTTTAAGCCTTTTATTCTCATCTGAGATCAAAAGTTCCCATCTTGCCACTGGAGACCTTCTGAAGCCGTATGGATGGGCTTTTACAGAACTTCTTATCACTCCTCGCCCACTTCTATAAACGGTCGTGAAAGTTTTCTCTTCTCCCCTAACAATTGCCTTAAGATCTTCCAATTCTATGAAGTAAATAGCTAAAGCTCCGAGCATGTCTCCTCTCTCGATCTTTCCATCCTGCACAGGAAGGAATACTGCATGGCTTATCCTTCTATCTTCTTCCACTCTTTTCGGCTTTCCGTGCTGTATGACGTCTATGAGAGATCCGTAAGCGTTCCCCATGAACCCTGTCGGTGCGACAACTGTATTAGAAGGCAGATTTATGCATTTGATCTTCACTCTTAAAAGTTCATTCTTTCTCACGTTTAGATCTTCTTCTGCGATCACGGGCTCTAACAGTGCAATATGGACTCTTTTATAAAGCGTGTCAACCATTTTTTGAGTTTTTCGAATCAGATTTCCGTTTTCTTTCCATGTAAGCCTCCCAGTTCTTTGTTCAGTCACGATCTCGAAGCTCTGCTGTCCTAAGCCGAGTGTTTTACCAACAAAGCCAGTTCTGACAAAGAATACTTTAATAACTCCTATTAAGTCGCACTTCTTGATCACACCATCCTCAAAAGGGATGAAGAGAGCCTGACTAATGCACTTTTCCTCTTCTATGAGTGAAGGTCTGCCGTATTCGATCACACTTATTGTCGTTCCAAGAGCATGACGCGCTTCGTTTAAACATCCTACCATCGTATTTGCTGGTAACGAGATCCTCTGGACTTCCACGATTGCTGGTTTACCTTTCTCAACTGGAGTATCTTTATCAGCGATTAAAGGTTTCATCTGAGTAAAAGGAGCCATTCTAAACTCAGATGGTTTTAAATCTAACTCAGATTTTTCCATCTTATCTCCAACAAGTCCAGCCCAGTATCTCATCTCAAGCTTCATATATAACTATTAAACGTTAAGCTCTATAAACTTTTCCTACTCTTTCATCTTTGGGAAAAGACTAAATCCTTTTGGTATAAATTATATTATGGATCGACCAATACTTCAGGTTGCCTTGGATCTGGTAGAACTAAAAAGAGCAATCGAGATCGCAGAAGAAGCTATTAGAGGGGGAGCGGACTGGATCGAAGTTGGCACACCACTGATCAAGAGTGAGGGGATGAATGCAATTAGAGAACTAAAAAAGACTTTTCGTGATCACAAGATCGTTGCAGATATGAAAACGATCGACACTGGAGCTGTAGAAGTTGAAATGGCTGCTAAGAGTGGAGCGGATATCGTGATCATTCTCGGTCTTTCAAACGAGGCAACAATCGCTGAGGCAATTCGTGCTGGGAGAAAGTATGGATGCTCGATCATGGCAGATCTCATAAATCATCCTGAGCCTGTAAAGAGAGCAAAAGAGCTCGAAAATATGGGTGTTGATTATTTAAACGTTCATGTTGGTATAGATCAGCAGATGATTGGAATAGATCCGCTTGAGGTTCTTAAAAATGTAGTTGGAAGTGTAAACATTCCAATTGCAACCGCAGGTGGACTTGATGCTGAAAGAGCTTCAGTATGCGTCTCTCTTGGGGCAAGGATCGTAATTGTGGGAAGCAACATAGTGAAGTCGAGAAACGTTACCGAATCTGCAAAAAAGATTAGAGAGGCTATTGATAAAAAAGCTGGGAGCTATGTAAAGAAGAGCATGGATGAAGAGACAAGGGAATTGCTTTTGAAAGTCTCAACGCCAAATGTTAGCGATGCTATGCATCGTGCAAAAGCCATGAGCGGAGTTTATCCTTTGGTTCGAGGCAAAAAGGTCGTTGGTAAAGCGGTAACTGTTAGCACAATGGATGGCGATTGGGCTAAGCCAGTTGAAGCGATAAATGTTGCTGGTGAGGGGGATGTGATCGTTATAAAGTGCTCTGGTGAAACTACTGCAGTATGGGGAGAGCTTGCGACGAGAAGTTGTCTCAATAGGAAAATAGCGGGAGTGATCATAGATGGTGCGGTTAGAGATGTTGACGACATTAGAGCTCTTGGATTCCCACTTTTTGCGAAGAGAGAAGTTCCGAACGCTGGAGAGCCTAAGGGTTTCGGAGAGATCAATGTTCGAATCATCTGCGGGGGAATTGAAGTCAACCCTGGAGACTGGATCATTGCAGACGACAATGGAGTGATGGTGATCCCAAAACAGAGAGCTTATGAGATCGCAAGAAGGGCTCTTGAAGTTAAGAAGTCCGAAGACAGAATTAGGGGCGAGATAGAGGAGAAGGGGAGAACTCTTGCTGATGTGGTTGAGCTTTACAAATGGGAAAAGGTTCAATAGACAATTGTCGAAATTATTATAGTCAATTAGTTAAATTTATAAGCTGAGCGGAAAAATTAGTTTCGTGGAACACAGGAGATTTGCAGAGAGAGTATGTGGCGAGATAGCATTAGCCGAGCATCATGGAGAGGCGATGAAGAAATGGAGGCAAATCTTCTCTATTTCTCAAAGTGAGATTGCAAGAAAGCTTGGGATCTCTCCTTCCGTTATTAGTGATTACGAAGCGGGCAGAAGAAATCCAGGAGTTGCATTTATAAAAAAATTCGTTTTAGCACTAATAGAGATCGACTCCAAGAGAGCAAATCCAGTAATTTCCAAGTATAGAGATTTACCAGAACTATCTTCTGCGATTATAGACCTCGCAGAATATCCTCGGGGAGTAAACGTTAAGGATTTCTGTTCAAAAATAGAAGGTGAAATGCTTAACGATTTTGAAAAGACAATAAATGGGCACACAGTTATAGACAGCCTTAATGCAATTCTCATGCTCAATGCATATGACTTCTACAAGCTTTTTGGATTCACGAGCGAGAGAGCACTTGTTTTCACGAGGATAACCAGTGGAAGGTCACCTCTGGTTGCTGTAAGAGTTTCCACTCTGAAGCCTTCCACTGTTGTTCTTCATGGAATTTCAAAGGTTGATGAAATGGCTATAAAGATTGCAGAAGCAGAAAAAATTCCGCTTATAAGGACGGAGCTTGAGGTTGAGGAAATGATTGGAAGGCTAAGGAGGGATTTTCTGTGATAGGGATCGTTTCTTACGGGACTTATATCCCAAAATACAGGATTAAGGTTGAGGAGATCGCAAGAATTTGGGGGGAGGATCCTGAGGCTATAAAAAGTGGCTTAGGTGTTAAGGAAAAATCCGTGCCCGATTTCGATGAGGACACAGCAACTATGGCTGTAGAAGCTGGGAGGGAGGCTTTGCTCAGAGCGAAGATCAAGCCAGAAAAAATTGGCGCGGTTTTTGTTGGATCGGAAAGTCATCCATACGCAGTGAAGCCAACAGCGACGATCGTTGGCGAGGCTTTGGGCATAGGGAACAATTACTACTGCGTCGATCTCGAATTCGCCTGCAAGGCTGCTACAGCGGGAATGCAATTCTGCTTTGCGATGGTCAAGGCAGGAATGATCGAGTTTGGTATGTCCATAGGCTCAGACACAGCTCAAGCAAAGCCAAGCGATGCACTTGAATACACTGCTGGAGCGGGAGCTGCGGCAATCATAATTGGAAAAGATCCGATTGCGGAGATTGAAGCAACTGTCTCCTACACAAGCGACACGCCAGATTTCTGGAGAAGAGATCTACAGCCTTATCCAAGCCATGGTGGTAGATTTACAGGAACCCCCGCTTACTTCAGGCATGTAACCTCTGCAGCAAAAAATCTTATGGAAATTTGTGGTTACACTGCGAAGGATTTCGATTTCGCTGTTTTTCACCAACCAAATGCAAAGTTTCCAGCAAGAGTTGCGGGAATGCTTGGGTTCAAAGAGGAGAACATTGCTGATGGAATGCTCGTTAGAGCGATAGGAAACACTTACTCTGCATCATCTCTTTTAGGCTTATGCGGAATCCTCGATGTAGCTAAGCCTGATCAGAGAATACTACTTGTTTCATTTGGCTCTGGAGCGGGAAGTGATGCTTTTGCCATAAGGGTAACTGAAAAGATCCTTGAATATCCGAGGAATGAAAAGGTCTGGGAAAAAGTCAAGAATGGAGTTTACTTGGATTATGCTATGTATTTGAAGCACAGGAGGATGATAAAATGAGAGTTGCGATCATCGGAGTTGGTTGCACCGAATTTGGGGAGCTATGGGATAAGAGCTTTAGAAGCATATTTCTTGAAGCGGGAATTGAAGCTTTGAATGACTGCGGAGTAGAAGGCAAGGAAATTGGCGCAATCTTTGTGGGGAACATGAGTGGTGGAAAGTTCATAGAGCAAGAGCACATCGCAGCTTTGATCGCAGATCATGCTGGTTTAGCTGAATTTGGAGTGCCTGCAGTTAGAGTTGAAAATGCGGATGCAAGTGGAGGTTCAGCATTTAGGCAAGCTTACATGGCAGTAGCTTCAGGAATGCACGACGTTGTGATTGCAGCGGGGGTTGAAAAGGTCACGGATTCGGTTGATCCAATGGGTGTCTTGTCGACTTCAGTTGATCAAGAGTGGGAGAGATTTGTCGGAGCAAATCTTCCCGCTCTTTTTGCGATCATAGCAAGACTTCACATGCACGAGTTTGGCACAACTGAAGAAGATCTTGCAAAAATCGCTGTGAAGAATCATAGGAATGCAGTGCACAATCCAAAGGCTCAATTCAGGAGAGAGATAAAAGTTGAAGATGTTCTCTCTTCTGAATTTGTTGCTGAGCCTTTGAAGGTTCTTGATTGCGCTCCATTGAGCGATGGTGCTTCCGCTGTAATCTTAGCAAATGAGAGTGTCGCGAGAAAATTCTGCGATACTCCCGTTTTTGTCGAAGCTTGTGCGCAAGCGAGTGATTACTTAGCTTTACAATGTCGCAAAGATCTTTTGACTATGAGAGCGGTAGTTAAAGCGGCGAAGAATGCCTATAAAATTGCTGGAATTGAAGCTAAGGATATAGACGTTGCGGAAGTTCATGATTCTTTCACAATTGCAGAGCTTTTAGCTTACGAGGATCTTGGATTTGTAAAGAAAGGAGAAGGAGCAAGGCTGATAAGGGAAGGAGAAACAGAGATTGGCGGTAGAATTCCAGTAAATCCATCAGGAGGTCTTAAAGCTTGTGGACATGCTGTCGGAGCGACGGGAATAAGACAAATAGTCGAGCTTGTTTTGCAATTACGTGGAGAGGCTGGAAAAAGACAAGTTGATGCGGAAAGAGCTCTTGCTTTGAACATTGGAGGGACTGGTGCAACCGCAGTTGTTACGATTCTTTCGAGGTGAGCTTATGGTTCCGAGATTTTGGAGAAAGATAAAATACCGCTATGATGTTGTTGGAAGCTACTGCGAGAACTGTGGGAGCTATTATTACCCGAAGAGAGAGATTTGTCCGAGGTGCAGAAGGAAAGGAAAGCT
>JANXDJ010000149.1 GCA_025059545.1 Archaeoglobaceae archaeon | reverse complement strand
CTTTCAATACCCGTTTTCAGGGTTTTCAGATTGCTACCAGAGAGAGCCCGAACGAAGAGACGGCGATATTGGCAACTTTCAATACCCGTTTTCAGGGTTTTCAGATTGCTACCTTTACCCACACCAGAAACAAACTCTTTAGCTCCACTTCTTTCAATACCCGTTTTCAGGGTTTTCAGATTGCTACCGAATCCTCCAGTTGTGGCACTGTCTTTGCGAAACAACTTTCAATACCCGTTTTCAGGGTTTTCAGATTGCTACTAACCTCTGCCTCAGTTACTGCACTTGAACCTATTTTCTTTCAATACCCGTTTTCAGGGTTTTCAGATTGCTACTCATTCACTGAGACCAGTTGTGAAAGGTTTCACAGACTACTTTCAATACCCGTTTTCAGGGTTTTCAGATTGCTACCAAGAATACCCGATTACGAGCACTTACTCCGAACAAATCTTTCAATACCCGTTTTCAGGGTTTTCAGATTGCTACTGTCATAATGCTCAACTGCAATAAGTGTCTGAACTTCAGCCTTTCAATACCCGTTTTCAGGGTTTTCAGATTGCTACGAGAGAGAGAACGAAAGTAGAGACGGCGTTTTTGGCAACT
>JANXDJ010000148.1 GCA_025059545.1 Archaeoglobaceae archaeon | reverse complement strand
CCATACACTCTTCAGCTCCTTTGCATAATCCTCGGGAGTAAAGAAAGTTACGCTCTCGTCGTGGAAAAGCTTAGAAAAGAAGATGTCATTCCAGTAGTATTTAGAAAATGGTGTCCTTGCCACGATCTGAAAGTTCGTTCTAAAATGTCTACCAAGTCTGTCTCCACAGAAAAGGGTGAAGTTGAATGCATTGAATCCCTTGCTTTCATAAAATTTGAGGATCTTTGTTATTCCCTCTGAAATGCCGAGAAGCTGTTCATCACTCATATCTGCAAATTCCATCTCTTCAGGCACACCAAGGAAGTGTAAAAATCCTTTTGGGGCAAATACTGCGAGCCAGTCAGTTTTCTGCGTTTTACCAACGTATCTTTCTCCATCTTTCTCTTTTTCCACAAGTGCTGACCAGTAGTCTCTACCATTTAACTCCATGAACTCAAAAGCGCTCCAATCAAGTCTGGCAAAGAAGTCTGTGGAATTTTCGGAAACGATTAACTGCATGTGCGGATGCATCACACTGCTTCCTGCAGATTTCAAGTAGTTCATTCCTATGGAGATGTAGAACTTTTGTGAAGGCAATTTTAGAAGATATTCTTGGATCAGCTTGAAA
>JANXDJ010000147.1 GCA_025059545.1 Archaeoglobaceae archaeon | reverse complement strand
TTGGGCATTCTCTTGGCACGAGAGTTGTTTACAACTACACCTTGTTCTATCCAGATTATGCGACTAAGGTTTCAAAGATCATCCTCGTTGACGGCATAGCAAATGTTACCGCTCCGAGTGTTCCAACGCTTGCGATCTTCGGAAGACCAACCGCTCTGAGACCACCTGGAGCAAATGTTACTGGAGCTACAAATGTCTACATCCAGAACCAGACGCACGTTGAAGTGATGACATCTGCAGAGAGCTTTGTTGAGATGTATAAGTTCATTACAGGCAAAGAGCCAGTAACGAAATACATTTTGCCTGAGAAAGAGATCACGCTAAAAGGAAAGCTCGTTTACTTCCCCTCCAACATTGGACTTGAAACTGGAACGCTGAACATCTACGAACTGAGAGAAGATGGCTTCAGACTCAGTGATACACCAGTGGCCAGCTTTGAAATTACAAATGGCGATTGGGGACCATTTAATGCAAAGCCAGGCGTTAGATACGAGTTCGAATTCGTTAGAGCGAACAATTTGACTATGCACTTCTACAGAGAACCATTCCTAAGGAGCGACTACTGGATTCGCTTCCTCGTCTCCCCACCAGGAGGAATTGCGGAGTATGCGAGTA
>JANXDJ010000146.1 GCA_025059545.1 Archaeoglobaceae archaeon | reverse complement strand
ATGGAGCCTTAGGAGCTTTTGCTACAGGAATGGGTTCAACAGACATCGCAGTTGCAATGGCTCTCGGAAAAAATTGGTTTAGAGTTCCAGAGAGCATTAGAGTTGTTTACAGTGGAAAGATGGCGAAAGGAGTGTATGCAAAGGATCTTGTCCTTTATCTCATAGGCAAAATCGGTGCGGATGGAGCGGATTACAAAGCTTTGGAATTTCACGGAGACTGTGTGCAAAACATGAGCGTTGATGAAAGGCTAACAATTGCGAACATGGCAATTGAGTGCGGAGCAAAGGCGGGGCTTTTTGAGAGTGATGAAAAAACAAGGGCTTTTCTTGCGGAAATGGGTAGAGAGAAAGACTTCAGAGTTGTTAAAGCGGACGAAGGAGCGGAATATGAAAAGGAGATCTACATAGAGGTCGAAGATGTTCCACCAGTTGTTGCAAAGCCTCATTCTGTTGACGCAGTCGTTCCTGTGGAAGAAGTCATTGGAACTCCGGTTCATCAGGTATTTCTTGGCACTTGCACCAATGGACGTCTTTCGGATCTTGAAATTGCCTATAAGCTTTTGAAGGGCAGAAAAGTGAAAGAAGGAGTTCGCCTTATTGTAGCTCCTGCGAGCAGA
>JANXDJ010000145.1 GCA_025059545.1 Archaeoglobaceae archaeon | reverse complement strand
ATACAAACCACCTTACTCGATCACCAATCTGTAAAACACGCTAAAGTCTGCGGTATGACTTTTTCGAGTTATCTTCACTATATCTCCAGGTTTAGCACCAATTTCTTTAACGATTGGATCAGTAGCTTTGATCTTTGGTAACTGTTCTTTACTTACTCCAAGTAATTTAAGCAATTCCTCAGCTTCGCTCTCCTTTAAAATTTCGTGCTTCGGCACAAGCACGTGATCTTGTAAGTTCACTTTCATATTCTCCCCAAATTCTACTGCAGGCTCAGCGGGATTTTAACCCGAGACCGACAGATTAAAATACTCCTTTCTATATGGAGAGACTTTAACCTTGTCCGTTCCACCTCATTCTCAGCGCATTTAACTCTGTCGCTATCGGGATTAAATCCCATGAGCCCTACTAAAAACCACATAGAAACGATTAAAAAAGGTTTCGACCAAAAAAGAGCATGAAAAACTTTTGCCAAATAGCTCATGAAGGGATTCAAGATTAGAATACACGGAAAAAGACGATCTCAATTCGATCATAAATCCCCTTGCTAAGGAGATAAAGAAAAGATCCTCTGCCCTCTTGCAGTTCCCGAATGTGTTTTGGAGTTCTTGAAACAGATTA
>JANXDJ010000144.1 GCA_025059545.1 Archaeoglobaceae archaeon | reverse complement strand
AACCCTGAAAACGGGTATTGAAAGCAAACAATCCAGGCTTTTTGAGCACAACTTTGAATTCGTAGCAATCGGAAAACCCTGAAAACGGGTATTGAAAGGCAAGACTGTTGTGTCAATACTCGATAAGAACTTATGAAACTGTGTAGCAATCGGAAAACCCTGAAAACGGGTATTGAAAGTAGGAGGGGAGGGGGAGGGCGTAGAGTTGTCCAAAATTGTAGCAATCGGAAAACCCTGAAAACGGGTATTGAAAGTTTCATAGCTCTTGGAATCGCAAGTATACTATTCAAGAGGTAGCAATCGGAAAACCCTGAAAACGGGTATTGAAAGACTTGAGATACAAAACCCCGAAAACTACAGAATTGCCGTAGCAATCGGAAAACCCTGAAAACGGGTATTGAAAGTTTAGTTTGCCGACTTGGTTGATTGGAACTGTGAATAGTAGCAATCGGAAAACCCTGAAAACGGGTATTGAAAGTCATCGCATCGAATACTTTTGCTTCCAAGTCACCTTTGTGTAGCAATCGGAAAACCCTGAAAACGGGTATTGAAAGATAGCATGCTCTAAGCGGATACCTGTAAACACGAGAAGTGTAGCAATCGGAAAACCCTGAAAACGG
>JANXDJ010000143.1 GCA_025059545.1 Archaeoglobaceae archaeon | reverse complement strand
CCTGAAAACGGGTATTGAAAGTCAAGCTCATTTTAGGAAAATAAATCCTCTAAACTGTGTAGCAATCGAAGAACCCTGAAAACGGGTATTGAAAGTATTGGATTCTCCACGCATCTCTTTTGCTATCGCAGAGTAGCAATCGAAGAACCCTGAAAACGGGTATTGAAAGCGCTTTTGCGGGACTGGGTCTGCGGGGAAAAATTAAGGTAGCAATCGAAGAACCCTGAAAACGGGTATTGAAAGAGTAGAATTAGCAGAGTTGTTTGAAGGTGAAAAAAGGTAGCAATCGAAGAACCCTGAAAACGGGTATTGAAAGAGTTCTACTCATTTCAATGTTCGTAGGCTTCACTTCACCGTAGCAATCGAAGAACCCTGAAAACGGGTATTGAAAGGTCAATGGCTCTCCACGGTCTACTGCTCTCTTTACTATGTAGCAATCGAAGAACCCTGAAAACGGGTATTGAAAGACGTGCTGGAAGGGGAAATCATTGACAAATTCCGCCACGTAGCAATCGAAGAACCCTGAAAACGGGTATTGAAAGACAGAGCACCAAGTGACTTTTTCTACGTCGCAGGGCAAAGTAGCAATCGAAGAACCCTGAAAACGGGTATTGAAAGGCGTAT
>JANXDJ010000142.1 GCA_025059545.1 Archaeoglobaceae archaeon | reverse complement strand
CCACGAGGTAGCAATCGAAGAACCCTGAAAACGGGTATTGAAAGATCTTTCTTCTCTCATTTCTGGCTCCATTGGATTAATTGGGTAGCAATCGAAGAACCCTGAAAACGGGTATTGAAAGGTAGTCTCGTCTTTTGATTTTTCTTCTGACTTTTCATTTTCGTAGCAATCGAAGAACCCTAAAAACGGGTATTGAAATTTGAATCCTCGAAAACCGCACCGCATACGCATTTGTATCCGTAGCAATCGAAGAACCCTGAAAACGGGTATTGAAATTTGATTAACCGTCTGGCGGACTGAACGTCTCTAAACCCTTGGTAGCAATCGAAGAACCCTGAAAACGGGTATTGAAATATTTCTTCACTTCTTAATCCCCAATCCCCAATTGGAGGTGTAGCAATCGAAGAACCCTGAAAACGGGTATTGAAAGTTCTGCTACCCCCCAGCTCGTTTCAACAAACGCATTTATGTAGCAATCGAAGAACCCTAAAAACGGGTATTGAAAGTTGTTTTTCACCCTCGACATACAATTCATCAAAAACTCGTAGCAATCGAAGAACCCTAAAAACGGGTATTGAAAGAGCAGGATTTTCACACAGTTTAACATTTAAACCACCCTCCAGTAGCAATCGAAG
>JANXDJ010000141.1 GCA_025059545.1 Archaeoglobaceae archaeon | reverse complement strand
AACAACAATTAGGAAGATGATCTTAAATGGCGAAAATTGGGAAGAATGTGTTCCAAAAGCGGTTGTTAGGATCATAAAAGAGCTAAAAGGTGTTGATAGACTGAAGAGGATTAATACGAGTGATTGATTTCTCTATTTTAGCGACAAGCTTAAAAGCTGAGAAAGAGATATTTAAAAAGCTTCCATGAATGCCGCCGTGGCTCAGCTGGAAGAGCGGGTGACTCGTAATCACCAGGTCGCGGGTTCAAACCCCGCCGGCGGCTTTTTAGTTATCCTAAAGCTGAGACTATATTATTAAGTTCTTGGAATTACTAAACAACTAATCGAGGAGCCACTTATACGTAAATCTTTTATTCCTAACTTTAAAAGTTGCTCGTAGTCTATGATGAGGGGGTATGTTGATGAAAGACACTTTAGAGCATGTTTTTGCTAAGGCTGGTAAAATCAATATGCACTATGTGACAAAGGGAGATGGAAAACTACTGCTTTTGCTACATGGCTTTCCAGATTTCTGGTATGTTTGGCGCTTTCAAATTCCAGTTCTGGCTAAGCAATTCCGTGTAGTGGCTCCAGACTTGAGGGGCTATAATGAGACAGATAAGCCTGAAGGAGTTGATAACTATCGACTACGCTTTCTCGT
>JANXDJ010000140.1 GCA_025059545.1 Archaeoglobaceae archaeon | reverse complement strand
ACGGGTATTTAAAGATATCGGGAGAGAAGGGCGTGATTGTGATTATAAAGGGGTAGCAATCTCGAAACCCTGAAAACGGGTATTGAAAGCAAATCAACAAATTTCTTTAGATACTTTGTAAAGTTAGTAGCAATCTCGAAACCCTGAAAACGGGTATTGAAAGTCAATTACGAACTCTGCTGCAATTCTCTGCAACGGCTGTAGCAATCTCGAAACCCTGAAAACGGGTATTGAAAGATTATCGCGCATTTGTCGTTTTCAAAGATTACTTTATTCGTAGCAATCTCGAAACCCTGAAAACGGGTATTGAAAGAGCACACCTTCCCAATCGGTGAAAAGCCATCCTTCAAGTGTGTAGCAATCTCGAAACCCTGAAAACGGGTATTGAAAGTAATTGTGCATTGCACATCAACTCGTTGGTGTAGCACATAGTAGCAATCTCGAAACCCTGAAAACGGGTATTGAAAGGCAAAAACACATTGCTAATAAACTCAAACTGCATAATAGTAGCAATCTCGAAACCCTGAAAACGGGTATTGAAAGGTTAACAGGTTGTTAACAAAATTTGAACTGTTAACAGTGTAGCAATCTCGAAACCCTGAAAACGGGTATTTAAAATGTGAGAGGGAAAAATGAGTTTGTT
>JANXDJ010000013.1 GCA_025059545.1 Archaeoglobaceae archaeon | reverse complement strand
AAGCTGAAAGATGGAAAAATAAGGGCGAGTATAAAACCACAGTATATTGAGACGATCCCGAAGGTTTTTAGTGGTAAAACAAGAGAACTGCTTGAGAAATTTGACGAAAGAGGAATTTTTGACGAAATAGTCGAGAAATTAAATCTTAATACTTCTCTAAATAGGGAATTGGGAGATCTTAGCGGTGGAGAATTGCAACGAGTGGCGATTGCCGTCTGCTACATGCGAGAAGCGGAATTTTACTTCTTCGATGAAATTACACCTTATTTAGACATATACCAGCGAAAGACTGTTGCGAACGTGATCAGGGAGCTTTCGAAGGATAAGACTGTGATGATCGTAGAGCATGATCTTGCGATCCTCGACATGCTTGCAGACTTCGTTCACATAACTTATGGCTTTCCCGGAGTCTACGGTGTTGTTACAAATCCCAAGTCTGCAAGAGTTGGTATAAATCAGTATCTGAGCGGTTACTTAGCTGAGGAAAATATTAGAATAAGAGAGAGGAGAATAGAATTTGAGGTTCTTCAGCCAAGAGAGAGCGTCTCTGAAAAAATTCTTCTGGAGTATCCAAGTTTCAAAAAGAGCTTAAACGGGTTCACGCTTACGGCTGAAAAAGGAGATATAAGGATTGGAGAAGTTCTTGGAGTTGTTGGAGCAAATGCTACTGGAAAGTCCACTTTTGTAAAAGTTCTCGCAGGAGTGCTTGAAGATGATGAGAAAAAGCTCAATCTGAGTGTTAAGGTTAGTTATAAGCCCCAGTATATCAAAGCAGATCTTGATGAGTCTGTAGAGCTCTTTCTGCGTAGAATAAATCAAAACATATACTCTTCCTTCATCAAAACAGAATTCTTGAAACCATTGCAAATTGAAGAGCTGATGGATAGGAATTTGCAAGATCTTAGTGGTGGAGAATTGCAGAGAGTTGCGATTGTTGCATGTCTTTTGAGAGATGCGGATCTATACTTGCTTGATGAACCGACAGCTCATTTAGATGTGGAGCAAAGAAGCGAAACCGCTCGCTTGATCAGGCGTTTTGCCCTGAACAACTCTAAGAGTGTTCTTGTCGTAGATCATGACATCTACTTTATTGACATGGTTAGCGATAGGCTTATGCTTTTTGAAGGAGAGCCGGGAAAGGAGGGATTTGCGAGAAAATCGAGAGGAATGAGAGAAGGTATGAACGCATTTCTTTCAAAGCTTGAGATAACATTTAGAAGAGATGAGGAAACGAAGAGACCGAGAGTTAACAAGCTCGACTCAAGGCTTGACAGAGAGCAGAAAAGAGCAGGTGAATATTACTACTACCTCTGATCAGGTTTCTGATAGTCGTGGTAGTAAGTATCGATCTCATCGTAAAGTTTTAGCATTTTTGCAACTTCCACAGCGATCATGTGGGCGCAGGGACTTTTTCCCTTGAGCTTAAGTTGAAAATCTGGGCATGAGCAGAAGAATTCCTCGACGATGTATTCATTTGTGCCAACAACAACGAAGAAGTCAAGGTATTTTTTAACTCTTCTCTGCGAAACATAAAAGTAGGCTTTCTCTCCTCTTTTTCCGTAGTTCAGAAATAGAGCCTTGTATAGATCGTAGCCTAAACCTTTCTGTAATGCTAAGATGACTTCATTCGTCAGTTTCATCTTCTTCTGTTTTTTCGCTGGCGTCGATCCTTGAAAGCTCAACGACCATGTTTATCGCATCAATTCCGTCGAGCCAGCTAAGTATTAAAGAGTCGTCAGACAAGCTTAGATCTGGAAGCTTTTCACCCTTTATGACCTTCACTCCTATTCTGGCAATAGCATCGAAAGCCAAATCCAATTTTCCGCTTCTTTCATTCTCGATAGCTTCTTTTATCAGCTCTTTAATACTTTTCTTGCTGGATTTACCCTCAAAATAATACTTAAAGGATTCAACGCTTGCCTTTATAGCTTCAACGGTGAGAATAAAAATGTCTGCCTTAAGATCGGAATTAAAAACATAGTTTTTGCTAAAGAGGGATGAGATCCTGTCTAATTCCTTCAAAGCCTCAGCTTTTTTGATTTCGCGCTCTTTAACTGCATTTAAAATACTAAAACAGGCAATGATCACGTCTTCAAGCATTTGATCAAAAACCGTCAATGAGCCTGGATCTTCCTCCCTAACATCGCTTTCCTCGATCTTATTGATCCAGTTCTGAACTCTTGACTCTGGGTAGAAGTCCATGCGGGAAATTTTTTAAGAAAAATATAAGGGTTTCTACTTCGAATCCTCGACTCCTCTCTCAGTGATCTTAAAGACAATTTCCGCTTCTGGAAGGTGTGGAGAATCAACGAGTCGGGCAATTCTAAGCTCCCCTTTGCTCTTCTTTAAATAGACTCTGTAGGTTGCGGTATGGGCAACTATGTGTCCTCCAACAGGCTTTGTAGGATCTCCGAACAATATATCCGGACGAGCCATTACTTGATTTGTCACTACAATGGCAGCATTGAAAAGCTCTCCAAATTTCATCAAGTCATGCATGTGTCTGTTTAGCTTTTGCTGTCGATCCGCAAGCGTTCCCCTGCCAACGTATTCTGCTCTAAAATGGGAGGTTAGCGAATCCACGATCAACAATCTCACTTGCTTTCCATCCTTCTTGAGCCTCTCCGCGAGCTCTTTTGCATTATCCACGAGTAGCATCTGGTGGTTTGAATTGTAAGCCTGAGCTACAAAGATGTTCTTGAGAACTTCATTTGGATCAAGCTTCTTTGCTGTTGCCATCTGAATTATTCTCTCTGGTCTAAAGGTGTTTTCAGTGTCAATGACGATTGCACAGCCATCTAAACCTCCTTTCTCTTCGGGAAGCTGAACGTTCACAGCGAGTTGATGGCATAGTTGAGTTTTACCACTCCCAAATTCTCCGAATAGCTCTGTGATTGCCTGAGTCTCAATTCCACCGCCAAAAAGGTTGTCAAGCTCTTTGCTTCCTGTAGTGATCTTACGAACATTTCTTCTCTTTTCCAGCACTTTGTCTCCACTTTCAAAGCCTCCAATACTCGCCATTTTCCTTGCATGCTGTATGATCTTCTGAGCACTTGCTTCACTTATTCCACCTATTGCAGAAAGCTCAGCTGGAGAGGCAATCGCTATTGCCTCAATACTCGTAAAACCCGCTTCCCTAAGCTTTTTTGCAGTTTCAGGTCCTACACCGGGTATTTCCTCAAGATCGACAAACTCTTCTGTCATCGCCAAAAATTCACTGCAAAAAAGTTAAACTTTTTGCTGTGTAGTTAAATAAAATAAAAAATTTGATCACTTTTTCACGCGATCGAAGAACGGATTTTTACCCTCTACAGCTATTGGAATTGCAAAGGCTATATCGGATTCAGTCAATCCAAGCTTTTTCACAGCCAATGCTATTCTATACATGATCCTCGTGTCAACTCCGATTATTGCAGAGAGCTTTACCGCAGAACCAAGAGCAATTCCAAGATCCACGAGCTTGAAAGCGCAATTTGGTCCTCTATACTTCACTTCATTTCTCTTAGCTTTTTCAAATTCAGCACAATTTTTGAATCCACAAGCTCCACAGTTTATTCCCAACGATTTTCCACCTTTCAAACCAATTAACAAGACTCCTTTGGCTTTTCTTAAACTGTCCGCATCCCTAAGGAAGTTCTCATCCTCCTTAGCAAATTCTTCCATCTTCTTCGCAATCTTCTCGATCTCATCTCTGCCGAAATACAAGATCTCAAGGTCATCGATTCCCTTAGACTTCGGAGCGGTTCTTGCAGATTCTGCCATCAGATATGCTGAAATTTTTACCGCTTCTTCCGCAAAGTCCCTCTCGTTTTGCACCATGAAGAATGTTGTTTTGAAGATTAACTTTTTGCTTTTCAAATTTTAAAATAAAATTAATTTATAATAAAGATTCAATTTTTAGCAACAAGATCAAGACATCTACCATTTAAAAGTTCATTTACCCACATGTATATCTTGAAACCATTTATTTCCTCCTTATAGAATCTGTCCATTGGATTAGGATACAGAATACCGCCAAGTATTCCACCGGTGATCATCGTGTGCTGGATGCTTATTGGCATGAATCTGCAGAATTGCTTGGGGAACTTTTCTCGAATCTCTCCAGTCACTTTTAACAATCTCTTCTGATAATCGCATGGCTTGTATCCGCTGTAGATTGTGCCGATTATTAAATCAAGCTGGTCTTCGAAGAGTGCATAAATGCAGTTTCGACAATCATTTAGACCGAACTCAAGTGCATATATTGGATCACTGCCTAAATATGGAATAGCTCCTTCTGGGAAGTTCTGTATACTTCCCCACCTTTCCATGACTTCTGGCATCTGGAACTGACTTTGTGGACTCGGCATTATTCCTGGACCAGCATCGTTTATAGCCAAAATAGGTTTGCCAAAGAGCTTCCAAGTATAATAGCTGTGTAGAAGTGTTCCATACCCACCAGCACTTGAGCCTGTAACTACAACTCTCTCCCAGTCCTTCTGCAAAGAATATCGAATTGCTACAATTCCGTTTACGAAGCCAACATGGTAAATGGTCTTGGCTTTGGAAGAATTGTCCTCAAAATATTTAACCACTCTGTTTCCCATATGAAGATCCCCTGTATTGTATGGGACAAAAACCATAGTCCAATTTCTGAACGGATTCTTTGGATTCTTTACATCGAAGATACCCGCTCTGTAATAGATTTTTAGGAACCACATCTTTGACTCAAGGCTCACAACTGTTCCAATTCCAGTGAAGGGATTGCAGTTTTCAAAATTCGTGCAGAGCATAGGTTTACATGTCGCATAATCTGCACAAGCTCCACCACCTTCCAAGAAGATGAGTAGCTTATTCTCAGAACCTTTTCTGACCAGTATGAAAGTTTCTTTTCCCAGTCCGTTAACGCATGGGCTTGGTAAATTTACCTTTATCCAATCTATTCCATCGCTTGGATCATCTATAGGTAAAGAATCCAAATTTGGCATTTTGCTCAAATCTATCTCGAATGGGTTTGCATACTTCTCCTTTATCACCTCATAGCCACCCAAAGCTGATGCTGGTAAAATACTGCAAAAGATCAAGCCGACAAATACGAGCAATTTCATGATAAAAAGTTGACTATTCGTATATATGTTTTTCTATTAAATTGGCATATAATTATTACAATTATCACTATTAATTCTATATTCGCTTTTCCTCTCAGCTTTCGGAGAGGGATAAAAATTTTCGTAAAGACTTCTACATATACGCTTGGGAGAAACTAAGATAAAGACTTTTCTCTAATCCAATTGTGATCCTCATTGTAGGAGGTGGACCAGCAGGTAGTCTCTCCGCAATGCTTTTGGGGAAAGAAAATGAGGTTTTACTCGTAGAAGAGCATCAAAGTCCAGGTTTTCCTGTCCAATGCGCTGGGCTCATAAGCGATAAGTGTTTCGAGAGTTACAAGAGATACTGCAAAATAGAAAAAGCCCTTGAAAACAGAATTAAAGGAGCCCTCTTTTTCTCCCCCTCTGGCGAGTTCTTCTTTGCAAAAGGCGATGCTTTTGTTATAGAAAGAAAAATTCTCGACGAAATGCTGTTTGAAAAAGCCTCGGAATTTTCAGAAGTTTTCATCAAGTCAAAGTTAAAGTTCAAGGGAAGAAAAGCGATGCTAAATGGTAAAGAAGTCTCTGCGGAGTATATTATAGGAGCTGATGGCTTAAATTCAGAAGTCGCTAAAGTCTATGGCTTTGAAAGACCGCATTTTATGACCGCTGTGCAGATCGAAACAAAATTTGAGGCGTTGGATCAAAGTTTTGTAGAGATCTATCTTGGAAAAGCCTATAGTGAATTCTTCGCCTATGCAATCCCCTTGGGCGACACAGCGAGAATTGGTGTGATTGCAAAAGAGAATGCGATGCAATTTCTTCGAAATCTACTTGAGAAGCATCCTTCAGTTTCAAAGAGGATTAAAGGAAGCATTATTGAGCTAAATTCTGGAATGATCCCCCTAAAACTTGTGGACTTCGTTAAAGAAAATGTTGCTTTGATCGGCGACTCTGCGGGGATGGTTAAACCCCATACTGGCGGTGGACTTTACTATCTGCTCCTCGCTGCAGAAAAGCTCGCAAAGAATTTTCCAAACCTCTATTCCTATCAAAGAGATTTTCTGAGAGAGCTTGGAAGAGAAATAAAGCTTGGAGAAAGAATTCGTAGGATTTACAGTCTTGAAGATCCTGAAATTGAGAAAATAATAAAAGCTTTGAAAAATTTCAATTTCTCTGGCGTGCACATGGATCGACCTTCAACATTTCTCAATCCAATCGTCTTTTTCAGGATTCTAAACACAATTACTCGCCATCCTTCTCTTATAAAGACCGCATTCAAGGTTCTAATACTCTAAAATTTCATCCCACTAAGCTTTTCGATCTCTTCCTTCATCTCTCTTGCTCTTTTCCTCGTAGCTTCTGTGAACCATTTTAGATTCGGATTTTCAAGATCGATCTTGTCTAACCGTCTCATGAAGCTCTCGAAGTCCACATTTTTAGCTCCAAAGGTTATGTTGTCTGCAAAGCTTACAATTTTTTCTTCCAGCGTTTCTGGCAAGTAATCTCTCTCAGGTAAGCCAAGCTTCTTTGCCTCTTCAGCGGTTATTCCAGCGCTAAAATGCCTTTCAGCAATCTTTACAACTCTTTCATCAACTCTTTCAGCTCTCAGAATCTCCGCTGACTCTAAAAAGTGCTGAAATGGATCATGAGTAATAGCTCTGCCAATGTCGTGAAACAGAGCGCCAAGTAAAACTGCTTTTTTGTCAAGTTTTAAACCATTTCTCTCCATTCTCTCTACAATCTTTATTGCTAAATTAGCTACAGCTATGCAGTGCTTTCTGACGTTTTCTTGAAGCCCATACTTATCCCAGAGCATTTTTACGATCTCTGGAACATCCATATCAAATCAGCACGATCTTTCTGAAATGCTCAGGTACAAAATCTTTTGCATTTATTCCCACAGCCTTAGAAAAGTTGTAGACCATTATGTAGCCAGCAAGGTGAAATGGAGCTTCAATGAGCTCTAAGTCTCTATCCATGCTTGCCATACATGGATAGGCACACTGATGTTGGTGGATCTCCTTGTAGAATTCGCTCCGATCTTCTATAACAAATCCCCTCATCTTCTTTGCAACGTAGTAAGCTGAGCCACATGGATCACTTCGCAAAACTTCTGCATTCTCTATTGCATTTTCATCCAATTCTACACAAAAATCTGGGCGTCCTAAGCTGAATTCATTGCAAAATCTCCTTAAAATATCTCCTTCTGGAATCAAACTGCAAAATGGTTTTGGAGAAACAAACTCAATCCCAACTTGCTCGCATTTCTCTTTCAACTGTTTTCTTAAACCCGGAGAACACCACTTCTGATCACAAGCTGGAACGATCAAAGCCTTAAACTCCCCAATTTTCGGCATTGAAATTAGGATGTCTGGATGAACGTTTATCGCTACAAGAACGTCGCAAGAGAACTTTTGAACGTATCTTTCAGGTTCTTCAACATATAATCCAATCGCAGTGGGTTCGGGGAGAGATTGAACAAACGAGATCTTAGAAGAGAAATCGTATTTCTTGCAGAAATCGCAACTTTCAATTCCACATGCCCCAATCTTTGGACACAGCTCGGGATCTGCAAGATTGCAAACAAACCTCTCTCCAAATTTTCCGCTGAAGATGATCCCGAGATCCACGTAATTCGACGGAGAGCAATTTAAAAAATTTTACAAAATGGAATTCAGGTGAAGTAATATTTAAATTCCCTCTTCCGATCGATGTCTATGCCTAAAGTCTTAGTTGGAAATGTTGAAAGTTATGAAAAAGTCGAAAAGTTCATCGAAAAGGTTTATGAAACTTTTGGATTCAAAAAATGCTCTTATCTTAAACCAAATTTACTTAAATTCAAAGATCCGGCTAATGGCTGTATAACTCATCCGGAAGTTATAAAGGCTATACTGAAATGTGCCAAAGAGCATGGAGATGAGCTAACAGTAATAGAGGGTGGATTTTATAAATATACTGCAAAAAAGTGTTTTGAAGCTTTCGGATTGAATGAATTAGCGAAATGCATAAATCTAAATGAAGAAGAATTTTTAGAAGTTGAGATAAATGGCAAAGCCTTAAAAAGTGTAAAAATGGCTAAAACTGCGGTAGAAGCGAGAAATAAATTCATAAGTGTTCCGAAGCTGAAAGTCCATCACAAAACCATTGTAACGATTGGAATAGAGAACAACATGGGATTTTTGAAAAAGCCCGCAATATACATGCATCCAAGAATAAGCCAGAAACTCGTCGATCTGCTTCACTTTACAAGTCCACCATTGACGATCGTTGACGGGATCATAGGTGGAAACGGCTCGGAATCGAGCACAGTGCCTTTGAAACATGGCGTAATGGTTGCAAGCGACGACGTTGTTGCATGCGATTTCGTTTGCGCAAAGCTAATGGGCTTCAATCCAAGAAGCATAAAGCACATTCGCTTAGCCATGAAAACCTTTGGTATCAGCGAAGACAAAATAGAGATCGAAGGAGATTTGATTGTGAAAAAGTATTCTCTTTCATTGTTCAACCGAATTTTTGGAAGATTTATCTGAGCACTATAGTTTTTTAGAGTGAAATCGAAAGCATTTTATACGTAATTATAAAGTGGTGCTATGAGGCTTTTTGAGCCGATAGAAATCGAGGGAATGAAGATAAAGAATCGCATCGTCCTGCCCGCTGCGGAGCTGAATTATCACACACCAGAGGGTGGTATTACAGACAGACTTCTCGAATTCTACAGAGAACGTGCAAGAGGAGGAATAGGATTTGCCATTGTGGGAGTTGCGAAGATCGAACCGCACTTCTTTGGAGGTCTGGCAATCCACAGCGATGAATTTATTCCCCAACTCGCCAAAATAGCTGAAGTTTTTCATTCTTACAACGTAAAATGTGCCGTTCAACTATGGCATCCGGGTAGATATGAGATCTCATTCGATCCCGAAAGAACTCCAGTCGCACCTTCACCAATCCCACCTCCGATCTTCACGAAGAGAACCCCGAAAGAGCTGACAAAGGAGGAAATTTTAAAGATTGAAGATGAGTTTGCAGACGCTGCTGTCAGGGCGAAAAAAGCAGGATTTGACGCTGTTGAGCTGATTGGCTCTGCTGGTTATCTCATTTCACAGTTTTTCAGTCCAGCAACAAATAAAAGAAAGGACGAGTATGGTGGAAGCATAGAAAACAGAGCAAGATTTGCGGTTGAGATCATTCAGAGGATCAAGGAAAAGTGCAAGAAGTATCCAATAATGATCAGGATTCCGGGTGATGAATTCGTCGAAGGTGGAAATACTGTTAAAGAAATGAAGATTATTGCGAAGATCCTCGAAGACGCAGGAGTTTGTGCTATAAACGTCATGGCAGGTTGGCACGAGTCAAGAAGACCGCTTACAACGATGCTTGTCCCAAGAGGCGGATTTGCTTATCTAAGCGAAGAAATAAAGAAGGCTGTAAGCGTTCCAGTTATAATAGCACATAGAATTAACGATCCATTTGTTGCGGAGAAAATTCTGCAAGAGGGTAAAGCGGACATGGTTGCAATGTTCAGAGCACTGCTCGCAGATCCAGAGTTCCCGAAAAAGAGTAAGGAAGGAAGATTCGACGAGATAAAGTATTGTATAGCCTGTAATCAGGGCTGTATGGACAATGTGATGCAGGGAATGGAAGTTACTTGCTTGGTTAATCCTTTTGCTGGAAGAGAAGCTGAGATGAGAGAGCTGAGGGCTGAAAGAAAGAAAAAGGTTGTGATCGTAGGCGGAGGTCCCGGAGGTTGTGTTTCTGCGGAATTTCTTGCAAAGAAGGGGCACGAAGTTGTGCTTTTCGAAAAGACAGACAAACTTGGAGGGCAATTCAACATCGCATCAAGCTCTCCTCTTGCATACGAGTTTGCAGAATTTGGAAAATACTTCATGAAGGTTTTGCCAAAGCTTGGAGTGAAGATCTACTACAAAACAACTGCAACTCCAGAAAAAGTTCTTGCTGAGAAGCCAGATGTCGTTATTATTGCAGTTGGTGCATCTCCTTTGATTCCCCCAATTTCAGGAGTTGAAAACGCGGTAACTGCCTTTGACGTGCTGAGTGGAAAGGCAAAGGTTGGAAAGAAAGTGGTTGTGATCGGTGGAGGAGGAATTGGCTGTGATACTGCCGCATTGCTTGCTGAGAAGTGCAAGGTTACTCTGATCGAGATGCTTCCGAAAATTGGTCAGGACATTGGAATTAGCACAAGATGGACTGTATTGCTTTATCTTAGCCAGAAAGGAGTTGAAATGCTTACAGAAACTAAAGCGGTGGAGCTCAAGAAGAATGCAGTTGTTGTTGAAACTCCAAAAGGTAGAAAAGAGCTCGAATGCGATACTGCGGTTCTTGCAGTTGGAACAAAGTCAAATAACGGACTTTATGACCAGCTTAAGGATAAAGTCCCAGAGGTATACAAGATCGGAGACTGCGTTAAACCAAGGAAGGCTATAGATGCAACCCAGGAAGCACTTGAGCTCGCTTTGAAGATCTAACTATTTTAAAACCATTTTTGTTTTTGAAAACCAGACAAGAAGATCGAGCTCTGCAACACTTACTTTATTTTCTAAAGCTATTTCCCGCATCCTTTTCTCAGCTTCCAAGTATCTCTTTTTCGTTAAACTCTTGTAATCAACTCCAAGCCATCTAAGGATATGTCTGTCGAGGATTGCAAAATCTTTTCTGCCAATATTTCTAAGAAAATGGCTCGCCTCTTTTAACCCGAGCCCATAGATCTCTTTTACGAGAAGATCTCTTGCATTATCACATTCTCGAATCTCTACACTTCGGAATTTTTTTATTGCATTCTCAATATATAATGCCTTCTTTCTGCTAAATCTCACACCAGCGGTTTTCAAAAGCTCTTCTATTTTTTCAACATCGATTTTTGAGAGATCTTTGTCTTCTAAAAGCTTTTGGAATTTCAAACCAGCTTTTGCAGAGGAATTCGCTGTTGAAATGCAGAAAGCAAGTTCAGTTTCGATTTTTGCTTCAATTTTTAAATCCAAAAAAGGTTTGAAATCGAAAATAGTTACACCATTTTTTCCAAGCTCCTCAAACTCCCTAATTCTTTCTCTTACCACTCTTAAGATCTCTTCTGAAACCTTGGGAATCTTAGGCTCAGTCAATTCGGAGATCTTTGACAAAGACCCCCTCTCCTTCATCGATATAACCAACTCTCTTTGCTCCAAACTTTTCAACACAACTCACAGAGTTTTCTGGCACAATGACGAGAAAACCCATTCCCATGTTGAAAGTTCGATACATCTCGAGCTCATCCACATTGCCAAGCTTCTGAATGAACCTGAAGATCTCCTGAGGCTTTAGCGGTGAGTCGATGACGTATTTTACATCTTTTCTAAGCCTTTTTAGCTTTCTAAAAGCACCGCCAGTTATGTGTGCAAGTCCATGAACTTCACAATTCTTTATGATCTCAAGGACTTCCATGTAGATCTTCGTGGGAGTCAATAGCTCTTCTCCGATCGTCTTGTTGCCGAATTTATCAAAATAGCTAAGCTTATTTGCCTCAATAACCTTTCTTGCTAAGGTTAGACCATTGCAATGAATTCCAGAGCTTGGAAGAGCCATTATAACATCTCCCTGCTTAACCGCTTTGCCAGTTATGATCTTGTCCTTCTTAACCACCCCTATCGCTGTGCCAGCCAAGTCGAAGCCATTGATCATTTCTGTAAGCGTTGCAGTCTCTCCTGCGACAAGTGTTATGTTCGCAATTCTACAACCCTCTTCAAGCCCCTTTGCGATCTCTGCTACGATCTTTTCATCGATCTTCTGCATCGCAATGTAGTCAACCATAGCTAAAGGCTCCGCTCCTATTGCGAGCAGATCGTTAACATTTGCTGCAACGCAGTCGATGCCGAGAGTGTCGAACCTGTTCATCGCAATTCCTACAAGGATCTTTGTCCCGACCCCATCTGTTGTTATCGCCACACCGAATTCACCCAGATCAATGACTCCAGCGTAATGAGAAACAAGAATAGGTTCTCCAAATCCTCTTCTCGTGTATTTTACTATGCTTGTCAATGCACTTATCGCTTTTTCAGTTTTACTTATATCAACGCCCGTCTTTGCATAGTCGAACTTCATAGACAAACGTAGAAGAACTTTTTAAAAACTTATTCGATTAAAGGTATGGATCTTGTTAAGCTCATAGATCTCATGGAAAGCGAAGCGAAGAGGAGAAACGCTCCGATCTTTTTGCACAATGTAAAGCTCGAGCCTTGGCAAATTCTAATTGCTACAGTGCTAAGCGCGAGAACAAGGGATGAACAGACCTCGAAAGCTGTATATAGGCTTTTTTCTAAAGCCAAGTCGATTGAAGAGCTTGCTGAGATGAAAGTAGAAGAAATAGAGAGTATTATAAAGTCAGTAGGATTTTATAGAGTTAAGGCAAGAAGGATAAAAGAAATTGCTGAGGTCCTTAGGAGAAAAAAATTCCCAGAAACGATGGAGGAGCTATTAGAACTTCCCGGAGTAGGAAGAAAGACTGCAAACATTGTTTTGGCTTACCTTGGTAAACCAGCAATCGCTGTGGACACGCATGTGCACAGAATTGCCAATAGACTTGGATTGGTGAAAACTCGAAAGCCAGAGGAGACGGAGGAAGAGCTAAAGAGGATCTTCCCCATAGAGCTTTGGGATAGGCTAAATTCTGCATTCGTTGGTTTTGGGCAGACTTTATGTCTTCCGAGAAATCCGAAATGTGAGGAATGCCCTATAAGGGATTTTTGCAAGAGTTACAATTTGAGGAAAGATTTTTAATTTAAATACGGAATAAAGAACATGAAGGTTGCGACTTTCAATGTGAACTCGATCAATTCAAGACTTCACATCGCAATTCCATGGCTAAAGGATAAGAAGCCGGATTTCTTTTGTATGCAGGAAACAAAGGTTGAAGACAGAAAATTTCCCTCGGTAGAATTTCTAAGACTTGGATACCGCGTTGTATTCAGGGGCAAAGGGGGGCAGAGTGGAGTTGCAATCGCTTCGTTGAAAGAGCCGATTAAAGTGAGCTTTGGTTTAAATGGTGAAGATGAGGATCGACTTGTCTTTGCAGATTTTGGAAATCTGAAGCTGATCAACGTCTACGTTCCACAGGGATACAGCATAGAAAGCGAAAAATACGTTTACAAGCTTAAATGGCTCGAAAAATTCTATGAGTGGCTCAGAAAATTTGATCTTAACGATAAAATACTGATCTGCGGGGACATGAACGTCGCTCCTGAGCCAATAGATGTTCACAGTCCTGAGAAGCTAAAAAACCATGTTTGCTTCCATGAAGATGCGAGGAGAGCTTATAAGAGAATACTTGATCTTGGCTTTGTCGATCTGCTTAGAAAAATGCATCCGAATGAGAAAGTATACTCATTCTACGACTATCGTGTTAAAGGTGCAATAGAAAAAGGACTTGGCTGGAGAGTTGATGCAATTCTTGCGACAAAAAGCCTTGCTGAGAAATGCAAATACTGTGATGTGGATCTAAAGCCAAGGCTTGCAGAAAAGCCTTCGGACCATCTACCGCTGATTGCAGAATTCGAAGAATGAGCTACAGTATTAAGGAGCATTAAAAGACAAAAAATAAAAAATTTGCGATCTGTTGATTTTTATGAAAATTAAAAAAGTGGCAGTTCTTGGAGCAGGAGAAATGGGGCATGGAATTGCGGAAAATTGTGCAATTGCTGGCTATGAAGTTTGGCTGAGAGACATAAAACAAGATTTCCTTTATAAGGGAATGGAGAGAATAAAGCAAGGGCTTGCTAAACTCCAAGAAAAGGGTAAAATCGAGAAAGTTGAGAAAATTGTTGAAAAAATACATCCAACTCTCGATCTGGTTGAAGCTTTAAAAGATGCAGATTTGATGATCGAAGCGATTCCAGAAGTTTTTGAGTTAAAAAAACAAGTTTTTGCTGATTGTGATAAGATTGCAAAATCTGAGTGCATTTTTGCCACGAATACTTCAACTATGAGCATCACAAGGCTTGCAAAAGCTACTAAAAGAGAGGATAAGTTCATCGGAATGCACTTCTTCACTCCAGTTGTGATCATGGGGGTTGTGGAATTGACGAGAGGGGAAAAGACGAGTGATGAGACGCTGAAAATTTGCATCGACTTTCTCAAGACTCTTAAAAAGATTCCGATTGTGCTAAATAAAGAAACACCGGGATTCATCGTAAATCGAGTTGTTGCCCCCACGTCTGTGTTAAGGCTGTGCATCATAGAAAACGGAATTGCTACACCAGAAGAAGTTGATGCTACTTACAGGAAAGCTGGCAACGTCATTGGGCTTTTTGAACTTTGGGACTATCTTGGATTGGACGTTGTGTCCAACGCGATGAAATACTATGCCCAAACTATTAGCTCCGAATACGAGCCAAATTATCTCGAGAAAATGGTTCGAGAAGGTAAATTGGGCAAAAAAAGCGGTTATGGATTTTATGACTGGAGCAAGAGACCAGAAATAGATCCCAGCAAGGCTACGGACAAAGTGGATGTGAGGGACTTTGTCTTCTTAGAAATAAATGAAGCGACAAAGCTCGTCGAAATGGGAGTTGCAGATCCGAAGACAATTGACACCGCAATCAAATTAGCCTATGGCAGAAATAAGGGACCTTTTGAGTTAGCCAAGGATTACTCAGATCAGCAGATCTCCAAAAGACTGGAAGAACTCTCTAAGAAGTTTGGAAAGAAGATCTTTGAGCCAACAGAGACGATCAGAAAGGGGAAGTTGAGACACCTTATTGAACAATACTACTAAAAATAATTTTTTAAACAAAGAACCGACTTCTTTTTGGTGATCCCATGCCTCTGCTTTGGTTGAGTGATGTGGACAAGAACGATATTCCTGTAGTTGGAGGTAAGGCTGCAAATCTTGGTGAGCTTCTAAGAATTGAAATTCCCGTTCCAGAAGGATTTGTAGTTGATGCGAGGACTTTTAGAGATTTTATAAATAGAGCAAATCTAAAAGATAAGATCTACGGGATTCTCAAAGACTTAGACGTTGAAAAAACGGAAGAGCTGAACAAAGCTTCTGAAGATATTAGAAAGATGATTTCAAAATCAAAGATGCCAGAAGACATTGAGAAAGAGATTAGAAGGGCTTACAAAGAGCTAGGAAATGGAGAAGATCTTTACGTTGCGGTCAGGAGTTCAGCAACTGCAGAAGACTTGCCTGACGCAAGTTTTGCTGGACAACAGGATACTTATTTGAATGTTAAGGGTGAAGATGAAGTTGTAAAGAAGGTTAAAGAGTGCTGGGGAAGCCTTTTCACTCCAAGAGCGATCTATTATCGTGTTCAAAAGGGATTTAGACATGAGGATGTTAGCATTGCAATCGTTGTTCAGAAGATGGTCAACAGCGAAAAGAGCGGAGTGATGTTCACATCTCACCCTGTAACTGGGGAAAAGAAGTGCATAATCGAAGCGGTTTTTGGCTTAGGGGAAGCAATTGTAGGAGGTCTTGTTACACCAGACACATATGTTTACGATAGAGTAAAAAAGAAGCTTTTAGAAGTTAAAGTTGCAGAAAAGAAGTTCATGATCGTCAGAAGGAACGGAAATGAAAGGATTGAACTTGGAGAGAAGGGAAAAGAGAGGGTTTTGTCTGAAGAAGAGATAAAAAAGCTCGTAGACTTAGGTGAAATAATAGAAGAACACTATGGCACACCTCAAGACGTCGAATGGGCAATAGAGGGTGGAGAAGTATACATAGTGCAGTCAAGACCGGTTACAACGATCAAAGAGACAAAAGAAGAGAAATGCGGGGTTGCAGAGGTTGGAAAAATTTTACTTAAAGGTCTTGGAGCTTCTCCGGGACTTGCAGTTGGTGAAGTAAAAATAGTAGGAAGCGAGAAGGACATTTCGAAGGTTAAAGAAGGGGATATTTTGGTTGCGGTAATGACAACCCCTGACATGGTTCCAGCGATGAAAAGAGCTTCCGCAATTGTTACCGATGAAGGAGGAATGACTTGTCACGCAGCGATCGTATCAAGGGAGCTTGGTGTTCCAGCGGTTGTTGGAACGAAGAATGCTACGGAAGTTCTAAAAGACGGTATGGTTGTGACTGTTGATGGAGAAAAGGGAATTGTTTACCTTGGAAAGCTCGAGGTTGCAAAGAAAGAAGAAGCTAAAGCTGTTTCAGTTTCAGCACCCATAATCACAGCGACAGAAGTTAAAGTCAACATTTCACTTCCAGACGCAGCGGAGAAAGTTGCAAGAGAAACAAATGCGGATGGAGTGGGACTTTTCAGAATTGAACACATGGTCCTTTCACTCGAGAAACACCCGATGAAGTTTATCAGAGACGGGGAGATCGACAAATACATCGAACTGATCTACAACGAGATGAAGAAGGTCCTAAGAGCTTTCTATCCGAGACCGGTGTGGATCAGAACGATAGATGCTCCCACAGACGAGTTTAGGGCGATGGTAGGTGGAGAAGATGAACCAATCGAAGCTAACCCAATGCTTGGCTTTAGAGGACTAAGAAGAGATCTTGCGGAAGAAATGCACCTTAGAGCGGAGATGAGGGCGATTAAGAGGCTAATAGACGAGGGATACACTAATGTTGGAATCATGCTCCCGTTGATAGTAAGCCCAGATGAGATCAGAAAAGCAAAGAAGGTTGCCCTTGAAGAAGGAATTCCGTTGGATAAGATCGATTTCGGAATAATGGTTGAAACTCCTGCGGCGGCGCTTATAATCGAAGATCTGATCAAGGAGGGGATAGACTTCATAAGCCTTGGAACGAACGATCTAACCCAATATACTCTTGCAGTAGATAGAAATAACGAAAACGTCGCATATCTTTATGACGAGACGCATCCAGCAGTGATGAAATTGATCGAGAGAACTATAAAGATCTGCAAGGAGCATGGCGTTAAGACTTCGATCTGCGGGCAAGCCGGAAGCTATCCGCATGTAGTCGAAAAACTCGTCGAGATGGGAATTGACAGCGTCTCAGCTAATCCGGATATGGTTCATAAGATCAGGGAAGTCGTAGCAAGAGCGGAAAGAAAAATAATTCTTGAAAAGCTCCGAAACTTAAAATAAATTTAACTATTTTTTATAAATAAAGTTATAAGATAAAATCCAGAAGCTATGAATGCTCCGAGAGCACTTGCCGAGATTGGAACGAAGAAAGCAATCGAGATGCCAAGAATTAAAGAAGCAAAGGCAATTAGAAAAGAGAGAATAATGTTCTGTGTGATGCTTCTTGAGAAATCTCTTGCAATTGCACATGGAGCAACAAAAATAGAATAGGCTAAAATCGCTCCAACCGCTCTTATGACTGCAACGACCGAGATTGCGATGATCGCAACAAGGATCAAGTCGAGAAGCTTTGAGTTTATTCCAGAAGCTTCCGCACCTTCTGGATCGAAGAGGAAAAATAAAAATTTATCGTAAAGAGCTCCGAAGATTAGAATCACTACTATTGCTGAGAAGCTCAGGTAGATCAAATCTTGCATAGTTATAAGAAATAGCTCGCCGAAGAGAAAAGCCCAAACTTTTGTTGACAAATTTCGGATCATCGAGATAAATATAACCGCCAAAGACATTGAGAGAGCGAATGAGATCGCTATGCCTGTGTCGATATCGCTAAACTTCGATGCAAACGAAGCGAGGATTGCAAAAACGACTGCAAAGCTAATTGCAAGAATAAAGTAGTCGTTGTTAATACCTATCGAGGAAAGAAGAATCGAAAGAGCAACTCCTGCTAGTGCGGAATGAGCTACGCCTGCGATTAGAAAAGAGGCTTTTCTAAAAATCGCAAGACTTCCCGAGATCGAAACGAGCAATGATATTAGAAGAACAGAGAGCAAGATCTTATCCATGGTGGTCACCGTATAGTGGATGGACAAAGCCTTCTTCGCAGATTATAAGAGGTATTTCTGTTTTGTAGAGTTTCAGCATGTTTTCCTTGTTGAATACTTCTTCAGAGCTTCCAAATGCAATAATTTCCTTATTGAGTAGCATGATCTTGTCTAAAGCATGGAGAACTGGATTTATGTTGTGTAAGACAACTAAAATTGTAGCATCAACTTTTTCGAGCAACTGAACGATCTTTTCCTGGCTCAAAAGATCCACTCCGTTAAAAGGTTCGTCGAGAAGAAGTATTTTCGGTTCTCTCATCAGAGCTCTTGCGATCAAAGTTCTCTGTTGGTATCCGCCACTTAGTTCTCTGAAAAGCATTTTCATCTTATCTAAAAGCTCTAATTCTTCTAAAATTCCTCTTTCAAGCTTCTTAGTTTGCATTGTGAGAACTTTTTCAACTGTTAGGGGTAGATCGAGCGACAAAGTGCTTCTCTGCGGAACGTAGGAGACATTTTCGAGTAGTTCTCGATCTTTCCTCGGATCCATACCTAAAACCCATAATTCACCTTCTGCTTTGAGTAGGCCGAGAATGCACTTCAGCAAAGTCGTTTTTCCAGCACCATTTGGTCCGAGAACTGCGATGAATTCACCATCTTTGACCTCAAAGCTCAAATTATTCAAAGCCTTGTTTTTTCCATGTGAGTAGCTCAAATTTTTCGCTTTGATTGCCATAAAACCACCAGAGCGATCGCTTCTGCAACAGCAATTATTGAAATCAGATAAAATAAACCAAGATCTTCAGAGTTTGGATAATTAGGATTAGCAAGAAGAACTGAATTAGAGATTAACTGAGCTTCTGGACTCATATTTGAGAGAATTTTCACCTTCGAAATCTTACATTTTTTCTCCAAGGCAATTTGTTTTGCGATCTCTTCAAGTTTTGTCTTTTCGTGATACTCTGCAATAACTAAAACGCATTTACTTTCCTTAACTTCCCCAATTTCATGCATGCTAAGCGTTAGATCTTCTGGAAAAGCCATCGAAACCTGCAATTGCACCGCTGAAATTGCATACGCCACATGTGGGTCCATGGCGATGAAATCGTAGTCTTGAACCTTTGAAACGATCTCCTTAGCAAAAATTTTTGCATTTTCCATTTCTTTTCTGAAATTCTCGTAGTTTCTGTCGTATTCCTCTGACTTATCTGGATGTAGCTCTATGAGTTTATTTTTCAGAGTAAGCGCTATTTTCAAGGCATTTTCAGGTAAAAGCCAGTAAGCATGTGGATTATAGCCTATTCCTCGGAAATCAAGCAGAGTAGCGTTGTATTCCTTGAAATCAAGGCATTTATCTCCACAAACATTCTTTATCTCCGCCTCAAATCCGATCAACTCCGAGTTTGCGAGCAATACGATCTTGGCATTCTCCACTTTTCTAAGTTCTTGATAACTAATAGAGATGTAATGCGGATCAACCGAGGAGGGAATTATGCTTTCAACTTTCTCATCCGAGATCTTCTCTGCTATGTTTTTTAAATCCGGAATAGAGACGAGAATTTTGGCCTCTGAGCACCCGATTGCCAAGAGAAGAATCAAAACAAAGGTATTGGTTTTCCACATGGGCATCTCTCTCTTTTCCCGTATTTTTCTTCAATTAGCATTTCAAGACCTTTTCCAAGCATCAAATCAATTTTTGATGCCTCTTCACAAATTTCTGCCTTATCAATACCTATATCTTCCAGAAGACACTCTAAAAGTCTATGCTTTCTAACTATTCTTTTCCCTTCCTTTAAACCAAGCTCTGTTAGTATAAATCCTTTCTTTTCAACATATATGCCGTATCCAAGCTTTGATAGTTCTATAAGCATTTTTTGTGCTGTAGATTTTGGTATACTTAACTTTTGTGCGATATAGCTTGGACCAATTACGTAATTACCCTCTTCCCATGCTATGAACAGTGTTCTAATTATAGACTCTGTTTCCATATTGGACATTTACCACCAAATTATAAAAGTTTTTTGCAGAACAAATGCTTTCCATCACAGCTTTTAGCCCTAAAATCAAAACCTTCTCTACAGAAGGCACAGCTTATTCCGATGGATTCGCAAAATTCCTCTATTTTCTTCAGCATTTTCAGGCGTAAATCCTTTTTAAGATACCAATATCCTCCAATTTTTTCTCCATCTTTGAAATAAAGCTCTCGAAGCATTTCTCCAAAGTTTGGAATACTTTTAGCAATCCTTCTGAAAGAATCTCGCTTAAGTTTTAAAGTTGAAGTAACAACGTGCTCTGGATCGCACTTTTCAATCAGATCAAACCTGTTTTCGTTCATGAATGGGATGATTGGATCAAACCTTAGAACAGTGGGTAAATTTTCCGAGATCTTAAGAAAGGCAAAAATTCTCCTCTCTGTCGAAGGAGCAAATTTTTCAAGAAGATCACAACCTGTAATGCTCATGCTAACTACCGCATTCATTTCAGACAAGACGTCGAGATCTCTGAGCACTATATCGCTTTTTGTAACTATCAAGACTTTTGCATCAAACTCTCTAAACAATTTCAGACATTCTCTCGTGATCTCTTTTTCCTTCTCAACTGGCGGATATGGATCAGAGCTGTTCGACATTGAAATTACTTCTTCCCCTTCGAGCTCCTCAAGATCCTTCTTAAGATTTTGGAAAAGAGCTTTTTTCTCTCTAACTTCCCAAAATCTCGGGATGTAGGTTGCATAGCAGTAATCGCATTGATGAGCACAGCCAGTATAGGGATTAAAGGATAATTTATGACCACAAGAACAAAACTTAGACTTCCAGGGATCGAAGGGATTGAGAACTCTCATGTTCCGAAAGCTCTTCATCTAAAAGATAGTTGTGTCTGCATGCTCCTATTTTCACTTCTTTGAATTCTCCAAGCTTTCCAGTAGTTATAACCGCCCTATAAGAGTTCGTCCTTGCAAGCATCCATCTCTTTCCTTGACTCGTTATCAGAACTTCAAGTTTCTTTCCAAGAAATTCTCTGTTGTTCTCCAAGCCGATTCGAATACAAAGCTCAGTTAAATTCCTTGATCTCTTCTTCACGATCCATCCTGGGATCTCTTTCAGTCTCTCTGCTGGCGTTCCTTTTCTTCTCGAAAACCTTGTGATGTTCACTATATCCGGTCTAACTTCCTCTATCAAGTCATAGGTTTTCCAAAAAGACTCTTCAGTCTCCGTTGGATAGCCAACGATTATGTCCGTAGCAAGAGTTATCTCGAATTTGTTCCTGAAGGCATCAACAACTTCTAAGAAGTCTTCGACAGTATGGTCTCTTTTCATGTGCTCGAGCACGTTATTGTCTCCACTTTGAACGGGAATGTGCAAAAATTTGAAGATCTTTTCGCTCTCAAAAACTTCCAGTAATCTTTCTATTTGCTCTTTTGCATGCTGTGGATTCATCATCCCAACTCTTACCCTAAAATCTCCCTCTATTCTGCTTATCCCTTCGAGTAGTTTTGGAAGCAGAAAATCCCCCCTATCAAGTCCATAGCATCCCGTGTCTTGTGACGTCAGCTGGATCTCCTTAAAACCTTGCTTCACGACCCTCTCAACTTCTTCAAGAATTCCAGAAATGCCAAAGCTTCTGAGCTTTCCACGTGCGAATTTGGTTGCACAGAATGAACAGTGTCCAACACAACCTTCTGAAATGGAAACGATTGCAATCGCGTTCTCTTCGCTCCTCAACTTCGGTAAGCAACTCTTGTCAACATCTCTCCATTCAAGAAATCGAACTCCTCCATTAAAAGTCGAATTTACTGCTTCAACAATTTTATCCAAATTATCTGGCGATATTGCGGAATCTGCAAGCTCTAAAGCATTTTTTGATATTCTCGAGAGACATCCAGCGAGCACAACTTTCTTTCCAGCATTTTTCAATTCGATCATTCTCCTTATGATCTTCCTCTCCGTGAAATCGATTACTCCGCATGAATTAATGACAACTACATCCGCTTCTTCCAAGTTTGATAGGACAAAGTCCTTGGAAAGATATGCGCGAATAATATCGGAATCCGCCTGATTCATCGTGCATCCATAGGTTTCAACTGCAACACGCACAATTAGTATTATTTTGTTAGGTTAAATAAAGGTTGAGCAAGTGACAAAAATGATTATAATTTGTAGGAAAATAAAAAATTTTAGAATAAATCGTCAAGGGTTCAGCAACCAATTCCTAATATTACTAAGCGCTTCCTTTTTCCACTCAATACAAAGTTTATCTTCATAAAATATCAGCTCTGTATACTCCTTTATGAATCCACAGTGAGCAAAGAAGTTTCTTTTTATGTCTTTGCTTCCAATCTTTTCTTTGACATCTTTTTTATAAATATCTAAAAGTAGTATACTTTTACTTCGTTTGATTTCTTCTTTCATTTCTTCTGCCCTTATTTTTATTTCTTCAATTTCTCTGCCCAAAAAGATACGATTAACGTCTAATTCCACTTCTTTGTAGATTTTAGAAAATTTTGAATCAATTTCCTCAATAGTCGGCTTATTGAGTGCTGATTTAAATTCTCTAAAGCTTTTGAACATAGCAACTGTAAATAAAATGCCAGAAAAGATTCCTAAATTCATTGGAATCTCTTTTTCAAGAAATTCGCTCACGAATTGAGAAAATTCTCTCTCAATTTCATCGACATTTGCATCGAAGCTTAAAAGTTGGTAGAAGGCCAACGGAGTGTTATAGCGAATGGCGTTAAAGGCAATTTTTAGCTCATTTTGAATATCCCTAAATTTTGACTTGAAATTCCAATATTTCTTTCCAATTTCTCCCGCTTTTCTCTTTATTTCTATGTGTTTACTATTGCATAGCTTATCTGGTTCAGTTTGAGGTAAGAAAAAGAAAGACTTCGCTGAAAAATCGTTTATTTCGATTTTAGCTTCCTTGACATCTTTTAAAATCGGCTGATAAGTTGCAATCTTAAATTTAAACTCATAACCTTGAAGAATTCCTTCGAGTTGTCTATAAGTAGAATATCTGCGAACCGCTTCGATTAAAGCGAAAACGTAGACATTTTGACCTGTGCAAACGTCCACTAAAACTTTTTCTGGTCTTCTATTAATTAAATGCAGTAAAATTGCTACAACTACGTTGTCAAAGTTATTTTCGTAGCTCAACTTTCGATCTTTAAACTCATATTCTCCAATTGACGGAATTACCTCTAACTCGAAATCTATGAAACCTTTTTGCTCTATCTTGCTTTTAAATGTTCTTAGGTCTATTTGATATTCTTCAAGTAGGCTTTTTGGAACAAAAAGCAAAACTTTATCTTCGTAATGCCTCTTTAAAGCATCTGAAGAGAAAGGAGTTTCATAGCAACGATCCTCTATCTTGTATCCTACAGGCTGATAACCTTCGGGTCTTCCGATGACCTGTAGGATCATCTACCTAACAACACCTCCATAAATCTTCTTCCGTAATCTGTTAGCTTGAATTTGTTTCCAACCCTTTCAAATATTCCATGAGCTTCAAGCATCTTTTTCTCCTCAATGGAAAGTGCATC
>JANXDJ010000139.1 GCA_025059545.1 Archaeoglobaceae archaeon | reverse complement strand
TCTGAGATTGCTACCAACAAAATAGTGCTGTTCGACGAAGCAGGAAACATAAACTTTCAATACCCGTTTTCAGGGTTCTGAGATTGCTACTCAACATCACTCTCAACACTGCTCAGTTGATTGCGCAACTTTCAATACCCGTTTTCAGGGTTCTGAGATTGCTACTGCGGTTATGTAGCTCGTCCTTCCTTGCTTTGTCATGCTTTCAATACCCGTTTTCAGGGTTCTGAGATTGCTACTATATCTAATTTTTTTTTATCTATAAAATTTATAACTTTCAATACCCGTTTTCAGGGTTCTGAGATTGCTACACCGTTTGAACTACTATCGGGACAGCTACGCCAATGCCTTTCAATACCCGTTTTCAGGGTTCTGAGATTGCTACATTTGGAAAGAAGGAAAAAATGCGGGAGATAAAAACATCTTTCAATACCCGTTTTCAGGGTTCTGAGATTGCTACTTGGGCAGTGGCACGACAGCAGTAGTCTGCGAAAAGCTAACTTTCAATACCCGTTTTCAGGGTTCTGAGATTGCTACACGGCCGATCACTCTCCCGCCGCCCCAGATCACTTCCCCGACTTTCAATACCCGTTTTCAGGGTTCTGAGATTGCTACGAAATAATGGGTTGTCCCGATTGTTAATGAGGCTCTAC
>JANXDJ010000138.1 GCA_025059545.1 Archaeoglobaceae archaeon | reverse complement strand
TCAGGGTTCTTCGATTGTTACTCCATCTCAGGGCAGAGCTTGGAGAAAGAAAGAGCTTCTTTCAATACCCGTTTTCAGGGTTCTTCGATTGTTACGCAGGACGGATGGAAAGAAGACGAGAGCGGCGAATATTCACCTTTCAATACCCGTTTTCAGGGTTCTTCGATTGTTACTTAACTGTAAAAGCTAGGAGGTGTAAAGATGCTGGAGACTTTCAATACCCGTTTTCAGGGTTCTTCGATTGTTACAAATTTAGCAAACCATCCCTCCCTCTCCTCATCGGAGCGCTTTCAATACCCGTTTTCAGGGTTCTTCGATTGTTACTTGCCCATCTATATGTGTTCAGTATTGCAATTATGTCTTCAACTTTCAATACCCGTTTTCAGGGTTCTTCGATTTCTACTACATCGACAGTAGCCTTAAAACTCAACAATTTTTGACCACTTTCAATACCCGTTTTCAGGGTTTTCAGATTGCTACTTAGACAAACCTGCAGTAATCAAACATCCCGTAGCTTTCAATACCCGTTTTCAGGGTTTTCAGATTGCTACGCAAATCAGAATAAAGAAATTCGTTAAAGTGCTGAGGTCTTTCAATACCCGTTTTCAGGGTTTTCAGATTGCTACCCATCTCGGGATGGGGTCGGTGGGATACTAATTCATCTTC
>JANXDJ010000137.1 GCA_025059545.1 Archaeoglobaceae archaeon | reverse complement strand
CTGAGATCGAGACAAGCGGAAAACCTGTTTTCCTTTCAACTACCACACGGAGAAAAATCGATGATGAAAGAGAAACACGTCTGTGGATAATCTCGCCAGATCCATCGATTGAACAAACTAAGCTGATAAATCTATTCTCCGCAAGAAGAGAAGTTGAAATTAATCCAGATCTTGGAGATCGAGAAATAGCAATTCTACGGGAAGCATTGAGGATTTTAAAAGAGGAAAACAAAGGGGCAGTAGTTAAGATTCCATTTGCTGAGAAATTAGCTGAGAAATTCCCAAGCGAGAGGGTAAGAGCGAGGAGAGATTTTAAGAAGCTCTTAGCGTTAATCAAGATTTCGGCATATCTCCACTCGAGAAATAGACCGATAATAAATATGGGAAATGAGAAGATTATCCTCGCCACACCGGGCGATCTCGGAATTGTTTGGAGGCTGATAACTAAATCCATAAAACCCACTTTAACGGGATTGACTCCATCACATGAGGAAGTTCTTCGAGTTATTGAAGAGTTGAGGAAGAATGGGATGGAAGAGTTCACGATTTACGACCTGAAAACTCATTTGAATTATCAGAAATCAAGATTACTCAATCTCGTTTATGAATTGGAGGCATTTGGATATGTTGAATTGGTGGAAGAGGGAGGGAAGGGAAGAGGAAAGAGAGCA
>JANXDJ010000136.1 GCA_025059545.1 Archaeoglobaceae archaeon | reverse complement strand
ACCACCAACTCTTGCCCCAATATTAAGAGATAGTAAGTGGACATACACAGTAGCTCTGAGAGGAGTATTTCCAACTGGAGTTCTATCACAGAATGGGGTGATCAAATCATCTCTTTTTCCAATGGTTATGCAAGCTGGATCCCAATATGGTCTTGGTGTTGTTCCAAATATACCCTCTCTATCGCATGGTGTTCTATTGTCTGTGCAATTGTAATCTAATCCAAATTTCCAGACACTAAAGCTTACGGAGGTGTTGTTGAATTTCTGTGATATTGGGATAGCGCGATGTCTTTCAACAGAGGTGTCGTGAATGAACCAAACAAATCTCGCCCAGTCAACTCCGCCGGGATAATACATTCTTCCAACAAGATTTAAAACATATGTCGCGGGAACAATTGCGATGTTTCTACCCCTATCCGGTGGGGGGGTTATTGTTTGACTTCCACACGTTGGATCTCTAACGTAGGCGGTGTTGTTGATCATATACCCATCCCATGCTTCAATTCTTGAAAAGTTCATCCTGTATCCTTCTCCGCTTATAATCCTTACAAAAGGTGTAACATTTGTGACATTGGTAACCCCAACACCAACAAATTGCTCTAATCCATACTCATCGATCGCAAAAAGCTTTATCGGAAAGTTCCTTATTCCCAAACCCGCTGTTGTCGTAGCTCTTGCAACGA
>JANXDJ010000135.1 GCA_025059545.1 Archaeoglobaceae archaeon | reverse complement strand
TTAAAGAAAAATAAAAATCCGCATCCTTAAGATTTTCAAGAATTATACTAAATCTTCATCATATACACTCCAGAGTAATAAGCTATTAAAAAGCTCTAAGATTTTTATAGAGCAATTTTTTGGCTGGAATTATTTTTATTCGAAATTTTTTGTATTCGATAAGCATGGAAAGAAAGATATAAGCTTATATGACCACTGCATCCCTTTTTAAACTCCCCCTCAATTTTTAGGAATGCAGTTGGTGTTACTGAAAGAAGGGCGAAAAGCTTATATTTTTGCAGTTTAGAGAATTTTTAAGTAGGTAACAATCGAAGAACCCTGAAAACGGGTATTGAAAGTTTAAAAGAGAATGGGAAGCTTAGACTTTTTATCCTCGAGTAACAATCGAAGAACCCTGAAAACGGGTATTGAAAGAATTCAGCAATTTCTTTCTCTATTTTTGCCTTCTCACTGTAACAATCGAAGAACCCTGAAAACGGGTATTGAAAGGGATTATCGATGCTGAAGACGAGAAAAAAGCCATGCTCGTTGTAACAATCGAAGAACCCTGAAAACGGGTATTGAAAGTGTAAAGTTTACCTTCTTCAGCAATTTTTAAAGCCTTTGCAGTAACAATCGAAGAACCCTGAAAACGGGTATTGAAAGCCATCACCTCCAAACTAAACAAATATCATGGTGCAGTAA
>JANXDJ010000134.1 GCA_025059545.1 Archaeoglobaceae archaeon | reverse complement strand
TGTCGCTTCTGCTGGTTTATTGATCCCAAAGACTGCAAGCAGAGCGATAACTTCTGCAAGTGGCACAGCGGATACAATGGAAGTGCTCGCAGACGTGAACTTGAGCATTGAAGAGATCAGAGAGATCACGGAAAGAGTCGGTGGAGTCATTGCTTGGGGAGGGGCTACAAACATCGCTCCTGCGGATGATAGGATCATTAGGGTTGAGCATCCGCTTTCCATAGATCCTCGCCCCCAGCTTCTTGCAAGTGTAATGGCTAAGAAGGGGGCAATTGGAGCGAAAAATGTGGTGATCGACATACCTTATGGCGAAGGGGCTAAAATAGAGAGTGGCGAGAAGGCAAGAGCTTTGGCTAACGATTTTATCGAACTTGGAAAAAGGCTTGGGCTCAATGTTGTCTGTGCTCTAACCTACGGTGGACAGCCAATAGGCAGAGCGGTTGGACCAGCGTTAGAAGCTAAGGAGGCTTTGAAGGCGATGGAAGAACGAAGAGGATCTGCAAGTCTGCTTGAGAAATCTCTCGGAATTGCTGGAATTCTCTTCGAAATGACAGGAGTTGCAAGCGATGGTTATAGCCATGCGAAGAAGATCTTTGAAAGTGGAAAAACTTTGGAGAAGTTCAAAGAGATCGTTTCCGCTCAAGGAGGGAATGAGAAGATCAGATCTGAAGACATTGCGATTGGAGATAAGATTTTCACGATCACTTCAA
>JANXDJ010000133.1 GCA_025059545.1 Archaeoglobaceae archaeon | reverse complement strand
ACCTTGGCTCCATAGATCGTGTTATTCGTCTCATTGTGCTCTTCAATCTGGTTCAAGGTGTCTACAGAGATTTTTATTATGTATAATCCTCTTGGAAGGTTGTTCGAGATGACTTTTCCACTGCTAAATGACTTCGTCTCCTCCGCAAGGATCTGATCGACCTCTATCTGATCTATCTCATACAGTTTTCCGTTTTCACCCTCAAGAAAGATTGCAACTTTATGCGCTCCTGCCTTTACAGGGCTGTAATTCTTTATTTTAAAATCAACATAGAGCTTTTCTCCCCAGAAAACCTCAGAGGGATGTGCAGAAATGAACTCTGGGATCAGATCTGGTGCTGAAACACCATACTTCCAAACAACCTGTAAGCGAACAGTCTTTCTAAAGGGGTCATTGTTTTCAATAACTACATAGTAATTACCGCTTTTCTCTGGAATAAAAACCTTCGAATACGTCTTTTCAGCTCTCGCTGAGAAGATCGGTCCCGCAGCTCCCCCCTCTTTATAAAGCTGGAAATTTTCTTCGTCGAAAACAAAGATGTTTACGTATTTATTGTTCAATTCCTTTATATCCACAGACACTCTACTCTGCGTTTTTCCTGTTAGGCTTATGTAAAAGCTGACAAAAGCATAATTCTCTGCTGGAATGCTCAAAGTTTCATTCACCAGCTCTTTTTCAAATATGTCGTAAATTGTTAAAGCACCAAAAGCCGTTGGGA
>JANXDJ010000132.1 GCA_025059545.1 Archaeoglobaceae archaeon | reverse complement strand
TAGTTGGGGAGCTGATGTAAAGGTGGTCTAAATAAACAAGTATAGACAACAAGGCGGAAATAGATGGGGATAGTGGTTAAAATGAAAGGTAATACCAAGATGAGAAAGGTATTACAAGTATTACCAGTTTATAGTAGATCTTTAAGATGGTATTACACTATTCTGGTATTACTAATACCAGTGGTATTTCTGCCAGAAATACCAATAGTAAAATTATTACAAATAGAGGTGGTTAAATGAAAGTAGTTTTTAGTTTCAACTTAATCCAAGGCAAAGATGATGATCTTATAAAAATTATAAAAGAAGAGCAAAAGAAAGGTTTGAACTTATCGCAATTGATTAGAACTTTGTTAAGGCATTATTATTTTGGCTCAGATGACGAAAAAACAATAACAAAGCTAAAAAAAGACATATTAGAATTCGAAAACAAAATAAAAGAATATGAAAAACAACTTGCTGAACTAAAAGCACAATTCGAATCTTTTAAAAAAGTAGATATAAAGAAAGAGGAGAACAAACTAAACGACAGAGAAATAAAAATTATCGAAAAGATAAAAGAAGAATATCTCGATTTCATAAAAGAACATATTAGAAGAGACGGATCAAAAGAAGAGCTTAATAATCTATTAAAACAACTCATAAGTAGTTTTGCATTAAAATACAAGTTGTCAATTCCTGAAGCTGAATCTCTTTTTAACAAAGCTATTAACATTGATACTTTGATTGAAGAAAGACA
>JANXDJ010000131.1 GCA_025059545.1 Archaeoglobaceae archaeon | reverse complement strand
CCACAAAGTTATCCCAAGCTGTTTGCTGGTCTGGGAACTCTGTAGGGTCAACCTCCTCGTTCCATCTGTCCCAAGCACGCTCGTAATCGCTTCCTTTTGGCATTTATTCACCCCCTGTTATATAAAAGTGTAATATTGCTTTACCGATGCCTTCGGCTGGAATGTAGCTTTTTAGTGTTTGAAATTGGTATAGGCGCTTGTATAGCAGGCTAACAGATGTTTCTGGGTAGTTTGATAGCTCTATGAAGCTGTGGAAGGTTGGAGCAGACTTTTCTACTGTCTTTCCGTCTTTACAGCTGATTTTTGGGCTAATGCGTAGGACTGAGTAGTTGTTTTTGAGGCTGAAGTCAAAAAACTGCTGGTCTATGAAATCGCGGTAGTAATAGAGGTATTCTCGCCAAACGGGAGCAGTTAATGGCTTCATTGCAATGACGTGAAAACCTTTCCCGCTGCGTAAAATGAGGATGGCTGATAGCTCAGTTTGGCCGTATAGGTCGATTAATAGCTCTTCAGGGAGAGATGGCTGATCTACGTCAAGGAAAAGCAGTTTACGGCGATTTACGACTGTATTCTCTACACCAATGCAGTAGTTTTTAGCTTTCATCCGCATCACCTTCCGCCACAAAGTTGGTGTTACTGGGTAGCAATCGGAAAACCCTGAAAACGGGTATTGAAAGACTACCATGCAATATCGCACAACAACACACACAAAAATTTGTAGCAATCGGAAAACCCTGAAAACGGGTATTGAAAGG
>JANXDJ010000130.1 GCA_025059545.1 Archaeoglobaceae archaeon | reverse complement strand
TTTAGGGATGCAGTTGGTGTTACTGAAAGAAGAGCGAAAAGCTTATATTTTTGTAGTTTAGAAAATTTTTAAGTAGGTAACAATCGAAGAACCCTGAAAACGGGTATTGAAAGATACATTCTACTATCGATTATAAAAGGGCACACAACAGTAACAATCGAAGAACCCTGAAAACGGGTATTGAAAGATATCGCTGCCGTAAACTGGTGATTTCTCTTCTAATTCGTAACAATCGAAGAACCCTGAAAACGGGTATTGAAAGTTAGTTGTGCTTCTGGAGGAAGATAAATGGCTTTTCGTAACAATCGAAGAACCCTGAAAACGGGTATTGAAAGCTGAAAATAGCATCCTCTTTTGCAAAAACTCGCTGCACGTAACAATCGAAGAACCCTGAAAACGGGTATTGAAAGTTCGAGATAAATTATAATGGGACTGCAGTATATATAGTAACAATCGAAGAACCCTGAAAACGGGTATTGAAAGTGGTGGAATTATTCTGAATCACGGTTCTTATCTATTCCAAGTAGCAATCGAAGAACCCTGAAAACGGGTATTGAAAGAAGCCTCTTTTACAAACTCTGCGACACTCGTATACCCCGTAGCAATCGAAGAACCCTGAAAACGGGTATTGAAAGGGCAGAAGATAGCCATATGCTACTCCTCTTTCATTACGTAGCAATCGAAGAACCCTGAAAACGGGTATTGAAAGCAATACAAAAAAGATCTCCAGCTTTGGTTTGGGGCTTGAATTAATCGCAGGGGGAAAATTAAATAATAATCAGTTAAAGGTTAT
>JANXDJ010000012.1 GCA_025059545.1 Archaeoglobaceae archaeon | reverse complement strand
TTGAAATTGCCTATAAGCTTTTGAAGGGCAGAAAAGTGAAAGAAGGAGTTCGCCTTATTGTAGCTCCTGCGAGCAGAAGAGTTTACTTGAAGGCAATTGAAAAAGGCATAATCTCCGCACTCGTCGAAGCGGGAGCGATAATTCTGCCCCCGGGCTGTGGAGCTTGTGTTGGAATCCACCAAGGTATTCCTGCGGACAATGAAATATGCATCGCTACACAGAACAGGAATTTCAAGGGAAGAATGGGAAATCCAAATGCATTTATCTATCTCTCTTCTCCCGCAACAGCTGTTGTGAGCGCTTTGAAAGGTGAAATAGCGGATCCAAGAGAGTTCCTATGAAAATAAGCAGAGATCTTTTGAAAGAGATCCTTGCAATAGCAAAGGATTCGTATCCAGATGAGTTCATAGCTTTGCTTTCAGGAAAAAAGGATCTAATTGAGGAGCTAATTTTTCTTCCATTCCTTGCAGGAGAGAGATCCGCTTTAATTCATTTAGACATGCTACCCTTAGGAATGAAAGTTCATGGAACTGTGCACAGCCATCCTTCTCCTTGCTGTGAGCCAAGCGATGAGGATTTCTTTCTATTCACTCGCTATGGAAAATACCACATCATAGTCTGTTATCCATTTGGCTTGAAAGACTGGAAGTGCTACAACAACAAAGGCGAAGAGGTTGAGCTTGAAGTCATTTAGGAAGATTTTTAAGGGTGTTAGATTGTTTAAGGCATATGAGCTTTGAAAGGTTTTCCAAAATTCTCGAGCACTGGATCGAGCACAACGAGGAGCACTTGGAGATATATAGGGAATGGATCGAGAAATTAAAAGAACATCCGGAAATTGTGTCAATGCTAAAAGAGGCGGTTGAGAAATTCGAAGATGGGACAAGAATACTGAAAGAGATCAGCAGAAGGATCTGAGATGAAAATTCACCCGATCTGTCCTTCTTGTCTCCTTAATAGGGTTTACTATGAAGCGAAGCTCGTGACGAATGATAAGAAGTTGATCTCAAGATGTGTCAGCGAAGCCCTTAGTATTTTGAGCGAGGAATTTTCTAAAAGACCAATAAATACCCATTTGGCTACAAAGCTTCATCGAAGGGTTTACGAGATCCTCGGATACGAAGATCCTTACTATGAAGTGAAGAGGAAAGCGAATGAGAATTCTGCAAAGGTTGCTGAGATTGCAGAAAAAATCGTGTTAAGTTCAGAAGATCCGCTAAGATCTGCTGTGAAATCTGCAATTATAGGCAATGAGTTTGACTTCGGCGTTCTTGGGCATAAAGTTGCTGAAGACTTCGAACTTCACTTTCGGAAGAAGTTGAATGAGCCTTTGGCTATAGACCATGTTGATCGAATTCCAGAGCTTGCTGGCAATCTTGTCTATCTAACCGACAACGCTGGCGAGATCTTCTTTGACAGGATTTTGATGAAAGAGCTGAAGAAGTTCTGCAAAAGGCTAACGGTTGTTGTTAGGGGAAAACCAATACTCAACGATGCAACCATGGAAGATGCTAAAATGGCAGGAATAGAAAAGATCGCAGACGAGATTTTGACGAACGGAAAAGGAGCTATTGGTGTGATCTTAGAAGAGCTTCCAGAGGAGACACTTTCAAGGCTAAAAAATGCGGATCTGATCATAGCAAAAGGAATGGCAAATTACGAGTGCTTGTCTGAAGCAGAATTCAAACCAATAGCTTTCCTACTCATCGCAAAATGCGAGCCAGTCGCTGAAGATCTCGGGGTAAAAAGGGGAGAAATGGTTGCAAAGGTTTTGGAGTAAAATTCAGCAGTTGTAATGCCTCCTATACTTTAGCACTCCATCGATCTTAACTTTTTCTTCGCTATCAACTTTCACGATCAGATCGTAGTTGTAGTAAACTTCCCAGACCTCCTTGCAGACTTCTTTTAGCTTTCTTATGATCTCCTCTTTCCTTGAATTATCGATCCAGAGTTCGAGATACATGATCACTCGAATTCGATCGTTGCGGGTGGCTTATCTGTTACGTCGTAAAGCACCCTCGTGATCTCTGGAATCTCCGCTGTGATCCTCTGCGAGATCTTCCTTAGCCTTTCATATGGAATTTCAACGAACTTCGCACTCATCGCATCCTCGGAGGAAACAACTCTGACAACGAGTATGTATCCATAGACTCTTTTTCCATTCTTCACACCAGTAGCCTTAAGATCGAGAAGGACAGCAAAGTTCTGGAACGCTTTGATGTCTTCAGTCTCCTCTTCCACAATTTGCGTCGCATTCCTTAGAATTTCGAGCTTCTCCCAAGTTACTTCTCCTACGATCCTTATTGCCAATCCTGGTCCCGGAAATGCTCTTCTTTCCGCTATTTCTTTTGGAATTCCAAGCTTTCTTGCTACTTCTCTTACTTGAGGCTTATAAAGATCCTTTATTGGCTCTATAACCTTGAATCCATACCTCGTTGTATCTATCCCGAGTTGCTCGAGCACGTTGTGCTGTGTCTTTACACCACCAACGGTCTCCACAATATCCGCAGCTATGGTGCCTTGCACAAGATATTTCGCATTCATCTCCTTAACGATTTTGCCAAGCACCGTATAGAAGGCATCTCTAAAGGCTTTTCTCTTCTCTTCCGCATCCGTCTTTCCTTTCAATGCACCAAGAACTTCTTTCTTTGCATCGTATATGAAAGCATTAAGCCCCAGATCTTTAAGAATTTTGACAACACTCTCCGGCTCCCCTTTTCTTCTTAATCCATCGTCGATGAACACCGCCCTAATTGGCTTCCCAAGAGCTTTTGCAACAAGCACAGCTGACACTGTGCTATCCACTCCACCAGAGCATGCAGCCAATACCTTGTCGCTTTCTTCAGGGCTCAGAATTTTCCTTATTGACTTTATATTTGCCTCAATGTATGACTTCGCATCGAAATCCATGCTTCGCAGTCTTCAGCCTGATTAAAAATTTTTGGTAAACCTATCTTCTCATTGAACTTCAATATCGATGAAATAATACTTTTTCCGAGTTTTTATCTCCCCGAATTTCAATTTTAAAGGCTTTTTGAAAATCGGACCATCGTATACAAATGTGTGGAATTCTCCGTTCTCTCCGCAAGCATCTACGCCTCTTTTCTTCATCTCTTCGATAAATTCCTCATTTATCTCCTTTCCAAGCCATTCCTTTTCTAAAATACCTTCTCTTACCGAGCAAACGACCGCACGAAATCCTGAGCCTATGAACTCTCTAACTACTTTTTCTCGCTCCATTTTCCAAAGAGGTAAAACTGGTTTAATTCCCGCACTTGCACAAACCTTCTCGACCCACTCTCTATGCACTTCCAGATCTATGTCTCCAAAGACTCCATAAGAGAAACCCTCTTCCTTCAACTTAGACAACACTTGTTTGTAATTTGCTTCATAATCTTCCCAAGATGTCTTTATTTGAATTATGTTCAATCCAATAGTTTCTGCCTGCTTCTTTAAGACTTCAGCACGAACTCCGTGAGATCTGGAATACATTCCATCTTCTGTAATCGTGTTCAGCAAAACTTCAACGTCGAATCCACCTTTTAGGGCTTTATAAAGTGCCAAACAACTATCCTTACCCCCACTCCAAGAAGCAAAAGCTATCATGCTCAAAGTCGAATCAAGATATTAAAATTTTTTGGTTTTCAGATCAAATAAATTGGAAAAAATTTAGGATTTTTTAACCTCTTTACCCACGACTCTAAGGATCCTCGGCGGTGTTTCAGACATCTTTATTGCAGTGTTTGGAATTAGGATCTCTTTTCCATCAGGACTGAACGAAATTAGACTGTTTCTGACCTTCCAATGTGGATCTTTTAGGAGCTCTTGGAGTGTATTCAGCTTAACAATAACTGGCGCACCAAGGAACCTTCCTATGAGCTTTCCTTTAGACTTCTTTCTCGCTTTAGCAACGAGCTCCTTAACTGTGTATTTCTGCAATTCTTTGTTCAATTCTTCATCGAGAACCTTGATCTTTACGGGATCATCCGAAATTCTATCTAAGCTATATCTCCAGTCTGGTTCGAGATCCCATCTCTTTATGATCTTAAGCAAAGCTCTAAAGTCTGGATCCGTTGGCGTCGCCAATGCTATAAAACCGTCCTTTACTTTGTAGTATCCGAATGGGTATAGGATAAAGTCCAACGTCCCATATCTTGTTCTTGGTTTTCCAAATAGAAATCCAACGATCGTTGGGAATGAATGTATAACCGCTAAAGCATCATGGGTTGCAACGTCTACAAACTGTCCTTTGCCACTCTTTTTTCTTTCAATCAAGGCAATCATTGCACCAATAGCAGCGTTAACTCCTGCCATTGCCCATGCAGCCCACATCCCTGCTTTTAGCGGATAAGAATACTTTCCTGACAAGTATGGATTCCCGATGATCGTTGGATACCCATTGTAAGCCTGAGCAGTTAGATCAGAGTCGGGAACGTTTGCAAATTCTCTTGACTTCTGTGTAAAGTGCCCATATGGTGATACTGCTAAGTAGATCACTCCGGGGTTCTTCTGTGAGATCTGTCGGTAGCCTATGCCGAGGGAATCAAGATAACCTGGCTTCATTCCATCAATGACGATATCACACGCCATTATCCGCTCCTTCACTTTTTCATCGAATTTCACCAACTCCTTATTTCTGCTCTCAACGAGATAGGGAATTCCGTAGCCATCAACCTTCGCTCCAAACGGTGAAATTTTCTTTGCTTCATCGTCAAAATCCACTCGAATAACTTTTGCTCCAAATTCTGCAAGCAATGATCCAACAATAGCCCCAGCAAAGTTTTCTCCAGCGATCTCAGCAACTTTTATGTCTTCTAAGGCAAAGGGTTTATTTTCTTCTGCGAAAAGCTTCATTAAAGCTTCATCTCTACTCATCCTTCTCACCCTTGAATACTGGATCCTTATCCGGATCCCATATTGGTGGAGGAGCGCATCCGGGTTGCTCGTCCCAGTAGCCTATTATTCCCTCTTCCTCAAGTTTATCGATCTCTTCATCGCTCATTCCAAGCCACTTCTTCAGTATCAGTCTGTTGTGATAACCAACTGGTCTTGCGATCCACTTAATCTGCCCTGGGGTAGCACTCATCGCTACAAAAGCTCCTGGCACTGGAACTTCGCCGTAGAGACGATCCAATATTTTTACAATGCTCTTTCTATCCCATCTCCATGGATCTTTGAAGACTTCCACATCATCTAAAACAGGCGAAGCGGGGAAGCCAAGTTTTTTGGCAAAGTCCATGATCTCCTCGAGAGTGTGTTTTTCAACCCATTTCTCGAGGATCTGATTAAGCTCTTCAATATTTTCCTTTCTCAGTCTTTCACCATTCTTTAAGCCCTCAACCACGCTTGAAAGTGCTTTGAATTGCTTATCCGTCATGATCGCTATTGCGACAAATTTCTCGTCAGCAGTCTTAAAGATCCCTGAGGGGCTTGCACATGGATCTATGTTTCCTGTCTTGCCGATCTCTTTTCCAGTGAGGCTAAAGTAAGGAATATCATATAGAAATCTTACCAAGCTTTCTGTTTGCGAAACGTCAATGTATTGCCCTTTGCCAGTCTTCTCTCGGTAGTATAAAGCATTTAAGATTGCAAAAACCGCCATCATTGAAGGTAAGTAGTCTCCGAAGTAGTCTGGCAATTTATAGAATTCTTCAACACCTTCCCAGCCAGTTTTAACTGCGACCGAAGCAACTCCTTGTGCCGCAACATCGAAACTTGGAGCTTTGCTCAGTGGTCCATATTGTCCAAATCCGGAACAGCTAACATAGATGATCTTCGGGTTCACCTTGCTTATTTGAGCATAACCAACACCCATGACATCAGCCAATCCCGCTCTGAAGTTTTCAACAAAAACATCCGCCCTCTTTGCAAGCTCGAATATGATCTCCCTTGCTTTCGCATTCCTCACGTCTGCAGCGATGAAATACTTGTTCGCATTCTGAATTCCGTAAACAAGATTTGTTCTATTGTAGTATCTGCCAAATACCGCTGCGAGTCTATATCGCTCACCTTCTCCAGGAGTTTCGATCTTTACAACTTCGGCACCAAATTGAGCCAAGATCCTGCCAACATTTGGTCCAAAGACGAAATGTGTCAGTTCAACAACCCTAAGTCCTTTCAGCGGTAGTTCTCTTTTCTCTCCTACCTTAAATAGGGATTCCACATAACTGAAATAGTCCGTCATAAGCCCAAATACACCCTCCTCACGTTTTCATTTTTAGCCAACTCCTCACTCGATCCCGACATCCTTATTCTTCCGTTCTCGATGATATAAGCCCGGTCACTTATTTGAAGAACCCTTTTAGCGTTTTGGTCTGACAAAAGGATCGTGATCTTGTTCTCATCTCTTAGAGACTTGATGAGCTTGTAGACTTCTAAGGAGATCTTCGGGGCTAAACCTAAGCTGGGCTCATCGATCAGCAGAAGTTTTGGCGAAGCCATTAAAGCTCTTGCAATTGTTAGCATCTGCTGTTCTCCACCACTCAAAGTGCCTGCTAACTGCATTCTTCTCTCCTTTAATCTCGGGAATTTTGAGTATATGAACTCAAGAGAACTCTTCCTTTTCTTCCAAGCTTCACCATTTATAGCACCCATCAGGAGATTTTCTTCTACGGTGAGATATGGGAATATTTTTCTGCCTTCTGGAGCAATTGTAACGCCTTTTTTGATGATCTCGTAAGTGGGAAGATTCATCAGATTGTCCCCATTTAGCGTAATTTTCCCCTTCTTCGGTCTCACTGCGCCAATTATAGAATTCATTATAGTGCTCTTACCAGCTCCATTTGGCCCTATTAGCCCCACTATTTCCCCATTCTCGACTTTAATTGAAATACCGTCTACAGCCAGTATTTTTCCATACCAAACTTCCAAATCCTCAACGCTCATCATACTTCTTCCTCTCCTATGTATGCCTCAACAACTTCGGGTTTTCTAACAACTTCTTCTGGCTTTCCATCTGCGATGAGCTTTCCATAGTGCATCACAAGGACTCTCTCGGCGGATCTCATGATCACCTTTAGCACGTGCTCAATCCAGATAATCGTTAGATCGAATTCGTTTCTAATTCTGTTTATGAGCTTTGAAACGCTTTCAGCTTCTGCAGGATTTAAACCAGCCATAGCTTCATCTATAAGCAAAAGTCTTGGTTTCAATGCTAAGGCTCTTGCAATTTCGAGTAATCTAAGCTCGTATATCGCCAAATCTGCTGCTAAAACGTCTCTCTTCTTAAGCAATCCAAAAAGATCGAGGTAGTAGATCGCTTCAGCTCCCGCTTCAGTCATCGTAAGCTCTTTACCATCTTTGCTCCCAAGAATTGAGTAAAGCACATTCATGTGTGCGGTCATGTTAGAAACTACTCTTGGATTCTGGAAAGTTCTTGCAATTCCGAGCTTTGCCCTTTCGTTCATCTTTTTCTTAGTTATATCCAGCCCATTGAATTCTATCTTTCCTCTGTCTGGGGAATAGAAACCAGAAATTAGGTTAACCAGCGTGCTCTTACCAGCTCCATTTGGTCCTATTAGCCCCACTATTTCCCCTTTTTCGATTTTAAAGCTCACGTCATTAACCGCAATAATTCCTCCAAACCTTTTAGTCAGATTCGAAACCTTTAGCATTTTGACCACCTCAAGTCTTCTTTCTAACCTTAATACTCGGCTCGTATTCTCTGTATCTCCTCTTTCTGTATAGTCCCCAGAAACCTTCTCTCAGGAAGTATAGCAGAAGCAGAAGGATCAGGAATAAGACGACCACTGACAACTCTCCAAATGTAACCCTCGTTACTTCTCTCAAAGTTGCCACAATGTATGCACTGATAACCACTCCATATATCGCGCCTTTTCCACCCAAAGTAGCTGTTAAAAGCACCATGATCAAGAAAGAGGGCATTAACCATACTGGTCCAGAGAATGAACCCTGATAGTGTGCCAAGAACCACCCACAAATTGCCATTGCCCCGCTCGTGAAGGTGAAGGTCAGGATTTTTATCTGTCTGACATTTATGCCATAAGAGAGAGCGACGTCCTCATCTTCATTTATGACACCCATCATGAAGCCATATCTCGATCTAAGGGTTCTGTCAACGAAGAACAGGAAAATCAATGCTATTGCAAGTGATACATAAACGAAGATCACCACATCCAAAGTAACATTGCCCGTGCTTGGGAATAAGAGTCCGACATTTGGAATTCCTGTTTCAGCGCCAAATATATCAGAACGCCAGTAGGTGATTTCTCCGAGAATGAACGGCAGAAGTAGTGTTATCAGAACGTAGTAGACTCCTCTTGAGATGATCGTGATCGGGCTAATAGCGAGAGCTATAAGTGCTCCAATTCCAAAAGCTGCTGGTAAAGTTAATGCGGGACTTAAGCCGTAATCTCTGCTTAGCAATGCAGCAGTATAGCCTCCTACTGCTAAGAAGAAGTGCGGACCGAAGCTTAAACGACCTGTTCCTATTACTTGGAGATTAAATGGGACGGCCATCATTATCAGAAGATTTGCGAAGATCAGAGTCGACATCAGTGCTACAGGTTGGTAATTAAAGATCGTCGTTGCAGTTATATACAAGACTATGGGTGCAGAAAGCCAAATTGTCAGTCCTATTATCGGATTTCTCCAATATCTTGGCTCTACCGTCCACTCATATTTTCTTCCAAAGGCGTGTATTACTATTCTACCTCTTCTCGCCTCAATTTTGACCATATCCCATCACCATATGGTCTCCGCCCTTGCCAATCCCTTCGGGCGCACGATTAGCACGATCATAACGACGATCAGCGAAACGAGGAGCATTAATCTTGGATCAAGTAAGAAGCCAACTGAAGCCTGAATGAATCCAATTACGTATGCAGCCATAATGCTTCCCTTTAGATTGCCCAAGCCACCGAGAACTGCAACGAGAATAGCATATGTGAACACTGTCCAGCCAATGTATGGGTTCAATGCCCATATTGGAGAGATCAAGATCATTACGATCGCCGGCGGTATTGAGGCTATTACCATTGCGAGCGCAAAAGTTCTCGTAAAGTTCACACCAACGAGCTTTGATGCAAACATATCCTGGCTTATAGCTCTCATTATGAAGCCATTCTTTGTTTTTATAAAGAACAATAGGTAAATCGCTAACATTGCAAGAGAGACAAATGCTGTTACCAAATACTGCCCAGGAATACTTGCCTCTCCGAACGGAACGAGTTCTGCATAGATCATTGTAGGAACGTATACTCCTACGATCTCTGGGTATGAGTAGCCAATTAGCTCTTCGACTATAACGAAAACCGCAACGAGCGCTGCAAGCATGTAGTCTTCAAGTTCTGCGAACTTCAGAATCACTAGTCTATAGACTGTATACGTGAAAGCTGCCACAAGCAAAATTGCCAGTAAGATCGATTCAATAAGCCCAAGTCCTAAGTCGTTCCAGAACATCCATGTTCCGTATATTGCTATCAAGAAGATTGCTCCGTATGCTAAATTGAAGACTCTTAGCACTCCGGTCGTTATTGTAAATCCGAGTGCCATCCCTAAATAGAGGGATCCGTTTACGAACGTATATGCTATTATGAGAGACAGAACATCCAACACTCTAACCACCCTCCTTTTTAATTACTCCAAATTCATCAATTTCTGTTCTTACATCCGAATTCCACGACACGAGTATTTACTTTTGGAGAAGTATTTAAAATTTATGGTTTTTAATGTTTATTTATTTTTTTATAACCGATTTTGAGAGGAGATAAAGAAGGTCAGACGTCGCAGAGAGTTCACTGAGGATCTTCCAACTACTAGACTTGTCCAATAATTATCATATGTCCTATCCAAGTATTTTTTATTATTGTGAGCATAATCATCATCTTACAATGTTCTGTATTAAAATTATTTTATATAAATATCTCTGTATTTTTCTCTGAGAAAACGCTTGTTGATCTTTCCAACGCTCGTTTTTGGAATTTCTTCGACAAAAATGATCCTATCTGGTAGTTGCCATCTTGCAAATCTCTTGAGCATGTGCTCTCTCAATTCAGTTTCAACCTGTTCCTTTGGTTTACCCTTATGAGGATTTTTGAGGACAACAAGGGCTAAAGGTCTCTCCCCCCATCTTGGGTGTGGAATTCCAATAACTACTGCCTCATAAACGTATGGATGGCTCATTAGATTCTTCTCAAGATCTACACTTGGAATCCACTCTCCACCGCTTTTTATTATGTCTTTTAGCCTATCGACAATATGGAAGTATCCAAGTTCGTCTATTGTTCCCGCATCACCACTCTTCCACCATTTATCCTCTGTTAGGCTCTCCTTTGTTCTCGGATCGTTGTAGTATTCTTTTATGATCCAAGGACCTCGAAGCCAAAGCTCTCCAACGCTTTTTCCATCCCAAGGCAGTTCTTTCCCACCTGAATCTACCAACCTTGCCTCAACTCCAAAAACAAAGATACCTTGTTTTTTCATGTGATTCCATCGCTCTTCTTCAGTTTTAGCCATTATCTGCGGTTTAGGAATATTAACGGTAGCAAGAGGAGATGTTTCTGTTGCCCCATAGGCATGAATTACCTTTGCTCCAATTTCAGCATAGCTTTTCAGCATCTCCAATGGTGGCTCAGTAGATCCACTGATCAACCTAAGTCTTTCCAGCTTAGCGGTTGGAGCAACTCTCTTCAGCACTTCTAAGATTGGAGAAAGTATTGCAGGAGCTCCTGAAGCTATGGTGACCTTTTCGTTCAGTATTAGGTTTGTCAAATGCACTGGATTGTATAATCCTGGAAGTATTAACCTTGCTCCGACCATAGGACATGCTAAATGAGATGTCCAGCCATTAACATGGTAAAATGGAACGATTTGAAGGTAAACGTCTAAACCCGTGAAATTGAAAACTGCAGCAGATGTTATCGCCTGTAATATGAGTGCTCTATGAGAATAGTAGACACCTTTTGGATTTCCTGCAGTTCCAGCGGTATAGCAAGCAGTAGCGGAAGACTTTTCGTCGATTTCGATCCATTCTCTCTTCTTCGGATTTTTTCTAATAAGTTCTTCGTAGTGATAAACAGGCTTTAACTTCGTCTTGATATCTTCAGGATTCTTGTCAGTCATTAAAACGTAGAAATCGAATTTATGTTTCTCTGCAAGTCTTTCTGCTAACTCTAAGAGTGTGTCGTCGAAGAACAAAACCTTCGCTCCAGCGTGATCTACGATGTATGCAAGCTCATTCAAGTGTAGACGAATATTTAACTGCACTAAAACCGCTCCAATTCCAGAGACGCTGAAATAGCTCTCAAAATATCTATGATCGTTCCATCCAAGAATTGCAACTCGATCGCCGGGCTTTAATCCAAGTTGTTCAAGTGCATTTGCCATCGCACAAACTCTTTCGTAGACCTGTAGGTAGTTAAAGGTATGAACATTTCCATTTTGTAAGGTTCTATAAGAGATAACTTCGACCTCATCATGAACTCTCGCAGCATGCTGGAGGATCTTGTATAGGTTAAGCTGGTATTCGTCATTCATCGTCGATGGAAAGCCTTTCAACACCATGATTCAATGTAAATTTATAAGTATTAAAAAATTTCCGCTTAATCAATCTAAAAAAGCTCTGGTATATAAATACAGAGAGATCGAAATTCCTCAAAAACCTTATTAACAGTAAAAGCCACATATTTTGTGGATAAAGTGAACAGTGAGCCTTCAAATAGGAACGATTACTCCGCAAAGGATATTGCAGTTCTTGCGGATCTTGAAGCGGTCAGAAAGAGACCAGGAATGTATATAGGAAATGTTAGTATAAGAGGTCTTCACCACTTACTTTGGGAAGTAGTTGACAACAGCGTCGATGAAGCTTTGGCAGGATTTTGCAATAATATAACGGTAATACTTCACCAAGATGGTTCTGCAAGCGTTGAAGATAATGGTAGGGGGATCCCAGTGGATCTTCATGAGACTGGAAAGCCAGCTTTGGAAGTTGTGATGACAAAGCTTCATGCTGGAGGCAAATTTGGAAATAAAGTTTACAGCGTTGCTGGAGGACTTCACGGAGTCGGAGTTTCGGTTGTTAATGCTCTCTCAGAGTGGCTTGATGTATGGGTTAAGAGAGACGGGAAGGTCTATTATCAGCGATATGAAAGAGGGAATCCAAAGACTGAGCTTAGAATCGTAGGAGAGAGTGGTGAAACTGGCACGATTGTTAGGTTTAAGCCAGATGAGGAGGTCTTTGAAGTCACGGATTTCAACTACGAGATCGTTTCCCAAAGGTTGAAAGAGATCGCCTACCTTTGCAAAGGTCTAAGGATTTTGCTAACAGACGAGAGAAATGGAAAAAAGGAGGAATACAGATATGATGAAGGGATCGTTGGACTTCTAAAGGATTTGAATAGAAACAGAAAAGTTGTTCACGACCCTATTTATATCGAGAATTCGAAAAATGGGGTTATAATAGAGGTTGCAATTCAGTTCACAGACTCTGAGATCGAAAATATCTCAGCGTTTGCAAACAATATAAAGAACCAAGATGGGGGGACACATGTAATTGGATTCCGCGCTGGACTTACGAGAGCGATCAACGAGTATGGGAGGAAGAACATAAAGAAGTTCGAAACGATAGCAGGAGTTGAGATCCGCGAAGGATTAACTGCAGTTGTAAGCGTTAAAGTCCCAAATCCGCAGTTCGAGGGGCAAACAAAGAGCAAGCTAACGAACACGGAAGTTAAGACCGCTGTAGAGTCTGCAGTTTATGCTGGGATGACTAAATGGCTTGAAGACCATCCCAGAGAAGCTGAAGATTTAATAAATAGATTTTTAACTATAAAAAGAGCAAGAGAAGCTGCAAGAAGGGCAAAAGAGCTCGTGAAGAGAAGAGAGGAGCTATCAATAACGTTACCCGGAAAGCTTGCAGACTGTTCTTCAAAAGATGCGGAAGAGAGAGAAATTTACATTGTAGAAGGCGAAAGTGCAGGTGGATCAGCGAAACAAGCAAGAGACAGGAGATTTCAAGCAATTTTGCCAATAAGAGGTAAAATTATAAATGTAGAGAAGGCTGGAATGGTTAAAATTCTGAAGAATGAGGAAATAAAGGCGATCATATCTGCAATCGGTGCTGGGATTGACAAGAACTTTGATCTTGGTAGGATGAGATACAGCAGGGTTATAATAATGAGCGACGCCGATGTTGATGGCTTGCACATCCGAACTTTACTTTTAGCATTTTTCTACCGCCACATGAAGCAACTAATAGAAGCTGGAAGGCTTTACATTGCACAGCCACCGCTTTATGGATTAAAGAAGGGGAATAAGATCTATTATGCCTACAACGAGCTTGAACTGAACAGATTGCTCGAAAAACTTGGAAATGCGGAAGTTCAGAGATACAAAGGTCTTGGGGAGATGAACCCAGAACAGCTCTGGGAGACAACGATGGATCCAGAAAGGCGAATAATGGTTCAGGTGAAGATCGAAGACGCTAAGAGAGCGGACGAGCTTTTCAGAATTCTAATGGGAGAAGATGTTGAAAGCAGGAAGAATTTTATAATAGCCCATTCAAACGAGGTGAAGAATCTCGATGTTTGATCTCGAAAAATATTCGAGGCAGATCGAGATCTTTGGTGTTGAAAGCCAGAAAAAATTGCTAAACTCTTCCGTGCTTGTAGTGGGTGCAGGTGGTTTAGGAAGTGCGGTGATCCAGTATTTAGCCTCTGCAGGCATCGGAAGATTGGGAATTGTAGATGGAGACATTGTGGAAAAATCGAACTTGCAGAGGCAAACGATCCATGCGGGTAATGTTGGGATGAACAAAGCAGAGTCTGCAGGGCTTTTTGTTAAAAAACTTAGTCCTGAAATCCAACTCGAGATTTTTCCTTTTAATTTATCTCCAAGCAACGCAAAAAAGTTGATTGAACGATTTGACGTAATTATTGGCTGTCCAGACAGCTTCAGAGTTCGATATATCTTGAACGACGCTTGTTTTTTGTTGAAAAAGCCTTTCATTCATTCCGCAGTCTATGCCTTTGAAGGAGAACTTTCAACATTCCTCGGAAGCCCATGCTATAGATGTTATTTACCAAAGATGTCTCCAAGTAACGGAAGAGCGATAGTTGGTGCGGTTGCGGGATTATTTGGATGTTTACAAGCTTTGGAGGCAATAAAGCTAATTACCGGATACGGAGAACTTTTAAAAGGTAAAATGATAAGATTAGACACTTCTACGATGAGCTTCTTCGAATTTGAGTTGAGAAAAAGCGAGAAATGTCCGGTCTGCAATGGAAAGCTTGGGGACATTTTCGAGGAGAACTACGTCGGAGATTGCGAGATCATAAGATTTAAGTAATAAAACTTCAAATTAATTGGGGAATAGGATGAAATTCTGGTCTTTGGAAGTAGAGGAGGTTTTAAAGGCTTTAAAAACGGATCTGAATGGGATTGGTGGTATTGAGAGGAAAAATAGACTGAAAATTTACGGATTGAATGAGATAAAGGTAAAAGAGAAGAAAAAATTGCTCGTTTTCCTTAAGCAGTTCTGGAATCCGCTTGTTTTGGTTCTTGTTGTTTCTATGTTCCTTCTCTTTTATTTGAACCAGATCCTCGAGGCTTTAATCGTCTTTGCGATCATAATTCTTGGAGCAATTCTTGGATTTCTTCAAGAGTGGAAAGCGGAGAGTATAATGCGTGAGCTAAGGAAGTTTCTAATCCCAAAGGCTTTGATCATTTCGGAAGGGAAATTTGTTGAGATCGATTCTAAGGAAATTGTCCCAGGAGACATAATAGTCGTGGAAGCAGGAATGAAGGTTCCTGCAGACGCGAGAATTGTTGAAAGCAGAGAATTATTTGCAGACGAATCAATGCTAACCGGAGAATCTTTTCCCGTTGAAAAGAACAATAAAAAGGTTCCTGAAGATGCAATTCTTCCCGAGAGAAGTTGCATGCTCTACGCTGGAACTATTATTACTTCAGGTTGGGGGAAAGCAGTAGCTGTTGCAACTGGCGAAAGAACTGAGATGGGCAAAATTGGGAAAGGGCTTGAGGAGAGTGTTCAGACACCACTCATCGCAAAAATGGGTTTGTTTGCAAAACAGATCTCGCTCGGAATAGTTTTTATATCTATTTTAATATTTTTGCTCGGATTATATCGAGGATATGAAACCTCTTATGCTTTTCTTTCTGCAATAAGCTTTGCTGTTGCGGTGATTCCAGAAATTCTTCCAGCTACTGTAACCCTTGCTCTCGCATTCGGAGTTAAGGAGATGGCAAAAAGGAATACGCTCATAAAATCTTTACCAGCCGTAGAGACGCTTGGTGGAGTGACTGTGATTTGCACAGATAAAACTGGAACTTTAACGAAGAACAAGCTTCAGGTTGTCAAAATCACGACTCTAAATGGTGATTACGAAGTTCGAGAAGACGGTTTTTATAGAAATGGAGAGAAAGTATTTGGGGAAGATCTAAGAAAGATCGTCTTAGCGGGATACATTTGCAACAGAGCGACTTGCGAAGCGGGAAATTGCAGAGGAGATCCACTTGAAATAGCTTTACTTGAATTGGCAATAAGGACTGGAATAACGGAGGATTATGAAATAATTGACGAAATTCCATTCGACTCTAAGAGAAAGTTCATGGCGGTTTCGGCAAAAACTAAGGATGGTATTTACATCGTCGTTAAAGGAGCCCCTGAGGTTATAGAAGAAATGGTATCTAAGAAATTGCCCGAAACTTGCACATCACAAGGTATGAGAACTATCGCATTTGCATTCAAGAGGGTTGAGAACTTCAGCGGATTCGATCTTAAAAATCTCGAATTTCTTGGATATCAGTGCTTGATCGATCCATTGCGAGATGATAGCAGAGAAAGTGTTGAAAAATGCAGATCTGCGGGGATCAGAGTTTTGATGATCACTGGAGATCACCCAAGCACTGCTTTAACAATTGCAAGAAACGCTGGAATAGAAGGAGAAATGATCACCGGAAAAGAACTTGAAAATTCAGATCTAAAGGAAGTGGTTAAGAAATATTCCATCTTTGCAAGAACTACACCTGAGCAGAAGCTTGAGATCGTTAAGGCTTTGCAGGAAAATGGTGAAATTGTTGCTGTAACGGGAGATGGAGTCAATGACGCTCCAGCGTTAAAAAGAGCTGAAATAGGCGTCGCAATGGGTAGTGGGAGCGATATTGCAAAAGAAGCTGGAGACATGGTTTTGATGGATGACAGCTTTTCAACGATCGTAAAGGCAATCGAAGAAGGTAGGAATGTGTTTAGAAAGATCCAAAGAATAATTTCATGGATGTTGCCCACGAACGGAGGGCAGGGTATGATCGTTCTTGTAGCATTCGCACTTGGAATAGCTATGCCAATGCTCCCATTGCATATTCTTTGGATCAACACCGTCACTTCCGGTTTGCTTGGAATGATGCTCGTTTTCGAAGCTCGGGAAAAGGATCTACTAAGGATGAAGCCAATGGGGGGAGAAATTCTTCACAGCAGAATTGTGTTCAGGATCGCATACATATCAATTCTAAGCGTCTTTTTAGCATATTTACTGTATTTCGACACGGGAAAAATGTCTTCTGCAGTTAATGCAATAATCGCAGTTGGAATTTGGTATTTACTAACCCCACATATAGAGAAAAGCTTCTTTGAAGTTGGTCTGAAAAACAAATACGCAATTCTTGGGATCATTTCGACATTAGCCCTTCAGCTATATGTAACGAACTACTCTCCTATACTTAAACTTGAGCCGATGAGCCTTGAAGAATGGCTAAAAACTCTAACTTTTACCTCTTCAGTCTTCTTTGCAGTTGAATTTGAGAAATTGATTTTTAGATTTTTGAAAAAATAAGCTACTTTTTAAAAATTCTTCTAATAAAATCTCCTTCTTCTCTTAAAATATCTACCTTCTTTCCGAAATCCATATTTCCTATGCCAAGATCATCGAGTTCGACTGTTATTAAGCTATCGTAGCCAAATTCCGATAAATCTCTTAAGATCTTCGCAACTCTCTCATTTTTACTTGCTTGAACATGTCTTCGCTTCTCGTCAGAGTTGCTCACGTGGACATTTCGAACTCTGTTTAAAAGGCTGTAAAATTCCTCTGCATTTCTCATAGCGTGTTTTATATCAAAAGTGATCGATAGATCGTAGAATTCTGCAAACTTTCTTAGCTCTTCAGCAGTTTTGCAGAGATTGTTTATGCTTTGCTCAGAATTCTCCAAGCACAATTCCACGCCTTTTAAACTTGAAAATCTCGAAGATCTTCTTAAATATTTATGCAAAGAGTTGTAGTCCGCCCAAACCGGCTCTCTATAAGCACTTCTCTTTCCAGCGTGAATTGTAACGATCTCAGCATTTGTTTTTGAAGCCAAAGAGATCGTGTAAAGCGTTTCTTTAAGAGTGAGCTCGCATAAATCATTGTTCACCGAGACTGGATTCAGATCGAGAACTGGAGCATGAAAGGCTAATTTCATGTTTGAAAAACATTCAAGCTTCTCTAAAGCTCGATCGATCCAAAAGTATGGAGTTTCGACCCAGAATTCAACACCATCGTATTCAGAAGCCTCAACAGCTTTTGCGATCATGTCTGTGGAATATTCATAGAGGAACATCGAAGAAAAAAGGATCTTCATAATCTTCTCGTTCGTCTATACTCCTCAAATAGCTTTTCTATACTTTCAATTCTTCTTTTCTTAAGCTCCTCAACCTTTTTGCGATAAACTTCTTCAAATTCTGGGCTAACATAAGCGAGATCTTCTGTTCCGACTATTTCTACCTCTTCTCTCTTGATCCTCGGAATACCATTGGAATCAAACACCTCCTGAGCCAAGTGGGACATTTCTCCACCAGCTATGACTGCTCTAATTTTTTTCTCGCAGAGAACTTCAGCAACGCTCTTACTTCCACCGCTTGCATCGAGAATATAGACGATATCTCCCTCTCCGAGATCTTTTCTCTGCTCAATTTCATCTTTTGAAAATCTTTTGAGAACTTTTACCTCTTTCCAACCCATGAATTCTCCAACCTTGAGTTTCTTGAGCAATTCGATCTGGTCTTTGAGCCTTGAGATTTCGGAATCTTTTTCTCTTATCTCTGATAGAAGTTCAGTAATCCTAAACTCCAGATTTCTGATGTATGTCTCTTTTCTAATTCTCTCCTTTTCTTCACTTGAAAAACCTGCGATCCTTGCTCTCAATCTTTCAATCTCGTCTTTCAATTCAACTATCTGCTTTTTAAGCACTTCATTCTCCTCTGAGAGTTCCTTGATCTTCTTGTCCTTTTTCTCTATTGTAGAGATAAGATCCAACTCGATTGCTTCTTTCTTTTCAATTTTTTCAACTTTTTTCTCCTCGAAGAGACTCTTTAAAGGCATACCTTTGATGATCTCCGCCTTAACTTTCTCTGCATCTATTCCTGCAGGAACTCTCTTCTCTATATTCCTGAACTTACTCTCGTAGTAGTTTAAAGCGTCGATCGCCGCAGCGAGCGCATCTCTTTCGTGATCGTTGAGAATTTTGTAATTTGAGGTCAATTCTCTTTTCTTGTCAACATTTAGATCTTCCTTTGGGGAGTAAAGAACAGCATTAAAAGAAGCTTTGATCTTTGAAACAAATTCGGGAGGATTCTTTTTGTCTGTTGCAACGATCACGGGTTTTCCATGCTCCGTAATAAACTCAATGACTTCTGAAGTGTTCCAGTCCTTCTTACTTCTAATCGAGATCAGATTGCCAGCCAAGTCCATGATAGCGACAGCAGTAGTGGTTCCGGGATCTATGCCTGCAATGAGGTATCTTTTAGATCTTGAAAGAGGGATTAATTCAACTCTTTCTTTTTCCACAGAGCTTACCTTTACTTGAACGTCTCTCGTCTTAAAAGAGCTAACTGGAACCTCCTCTCTTGGTGCATTTACAACTATTTCTCCCCTTGAAATACCTCCAAATCTTTCTCTAACACTTTCAGTGTAATCCAGCCCAGAATCGTCTAAGATCGATTTGATCTCTCTGTAAACACTCCTAACTGCATCATGGACTTTTCTTCCATATCTTTTCTGTCTCCAACCCCCCTTTCCCAAGCTTCTGTTCCTCGAGACCAAGATCTGGGTTTTATCTGTGAATACCGAGACTTCATATCCAATTTCAAAGCTTGCAAGATAAGCACAAGTTCTTGCTTCGTCAAAGGGATCCCTTGGATTCATCCTTATACCAAATCTCCTTGCAAGAACTGGAAGAGACGCGTCCACGGCGATTTGGACTAATCTCGTGTTCGTATTTTTCAAAAACTGTATTAGCTCCTCTTTCGACTTAAAAATCTCGCTAATGTTGTCGATTGCGACTATTTCTGGTTTTAGATCTTTTATTGTTCTGAAGAGTTTATTTTTAGAGACTACTCTTTTAAACTCTTCATCCCCCTCGATCGCAATTAGAGCGAATTTTCTATGCCCAAGCACATCAACTCCTACGATCACTAAAAATTTTTTCGATCACAGAATTCATATCTCTTTCTATCCTATAGCTTCTGCTAAAATACTTCAGCACATTATCGAGATCTCTTAAAAGAACTTCCTTCCAATTTTCTTCACCAACCTCCAAGCTTTGAGGAAAATCAATTACCCAAAAACCACTCTCATTCACGAGGATGTTGAAAGGACTAAGATCGCCGTGAACAACGCCTCTGCGATAGAACTTTGCAACTTCTTCTATGATAGCATCCAGAAGCTCTTCTGGGTTCTCGATTTTAACCTTGAACATCTCTTTAGCATCTATCAACTGCATTAGCACCGCATTTCCTTCCCAGGCGTAAGCTTCTGGCACAGCCAGTCCTCGAAGCTTCCGCAAAGCGCTGAACTCTCTCTTTGCTGATCTTATCGAGAGAACGGAGAAGTTCAAGTTTCCGTAGTCTCTCTTGTCAACCACCTTCTTGAAGCTCTGATAGCCGAGCTTGTGAAATTTTATGACCGCCTCTCCATGTTTCGAGATGCAGTTGTAAACCAAACTCTCTTTTCCTTCGCCCATTTTCTTTCCTATAGCTTCTACTTCTCCACCTTCAACGAGCAAATGAAGAGAATAAAGACTTAATCCAGAAAAGGTCATAGTAGCCCCTTCGTATTCGGTTTGTTTGTTCAAAACGATCCCCTCATCTCCTAACGCTCTCAAAATTCTCCTCGTTTTTTCCTCATTGATCTTTGCATGATTGCCTATTAAAGTTAGAGGGACATATTTGTAATTCCAAAGATTTTTGAAAATCACCCCAAGAATTTTCCAAGAATTCTTCCCCATTTTTGAGTAAAGCAAAGGCAGATCCATAGATTAAGTTTTCATGGAGTTTAAAAATTGTTTTTTGGAAACATTTATTTTTTCACCTACGATGCTATCTCTGTGAAAGAGCTAATCCTCGCTTTAGATGTGGAAGAGAGAAGAATTGCTTTGAAAATTGCTGAAGAGATCAGCGATCTGATTGACCGCTTTAAGGTGAACTATCCTCTTATTCTGTCTTCTGGAATTAAAATAATCCCAGAGCTTTCTGAAATGAAGCCAGTTATTGCGGATTTAAAGATTGCAGATGTCCCACATATAAGCTCAAAGATTGCCGAAATTGCTTTCAGAAACGATGCCAACGCAGTTATAACACACGGATTCATCGGTAGTGATTCCTTGAGAGCCATATTAGATATAGCAAAGCGTTTTGGAGGAGAAGTTTATGTTGTAACGGAATTAAGCAGTCCGGGCGGAGAAGAGTTCATGAGTAGAGTTTCAATCGAAATTGCAAAAAGGGCGAAAGAAATTGGTCTTAACGGACTAATAGCTCCCGCAACGAGAATTGAGAGGTTAAAGGAGATTAGAGCAATTGCAGAGCGGATGAAAATCCTTTGTCCCGGCATCGGAGCACAAGGGGGGAATATCGAAGCTCTTCGGTATGCAGATGGGATAATAGTTGGAAGAAGTATCTACGAGGCTGAAAATCCGAGAGAGGAAGCAAAAAAACTTAGAGAATATGTTCAAGCTTATAGCGTTTGATCTTGACGGAACTCTCGTTGAATTCAACATTCCATTCGAGGAAATAAAGAGAATTTTGGGGATAAAAGATAGGTTTATCTTAGAGAGCATTCTGTCAGAGAAGGATGAGAATAAAAAAAGAGAGATGCTCAGAGTTCTTGAAGAATACGAGCTTAAAAGTGCTGAAAATACTAAACTAGCTTTTTACGCTAAGGAACTTCTGCAGTTTCTCAGAGAAAAGGGAATACTGCATGGGATCGTGACGAGGAACAGCAGAAAAAGCGTTGAAACTATCTCGAAAAAATTTGGATTGGAATTCGATTTCGTTGTTACAAGAGAAGACGCAAATCCGAAACCCTCTCCAGAACCGATAAACATGATCCTTAGGAGATTTGGTGTTGAGCCTAAAAATGCACTTCTTGTTGGTGATTTTCTCTTCGATCTACTCTCAGGCAAAAATGCTGGTGTTAAGACCGCTCTAATCGTGCATGAAAGAAACAGAAATATGGTCGAAAGCTTTAAAATACATGCTGACTACATTTTTAACTCTCTAAAGGAGCTTGCAGAATTTCTTGAGGGAGAATATGATCCCAAAAGACCATCCAAGGTATGAGTCCCTAATGACGAGGGAGAAGCTCGTCAATGGTATGAAGGAAGGTATTACAGCTCCCGAAGGATTGATCGCCCATGGAAGAGGAGAAGCTTTTGATTATATCCTCGGTGAGAAGACAAGAGAATTTGCTTTAAAGGCTGAAAAAGTTGCAACTGCGATGCTTTTACTTGCTAAAAATCCGGTAATAAGTGTAAATGGAAACACCGCAGTTCTTGTTCCCAAAGAAGTTGGGGAACTTGCAAGACTCGTGAATGCAAAGGTAGAGGTAAACGTTTTTCATCACAGCAAGGAAAGAGTGGAGAGGATAGCGAATTACTTAGCCAAATTTGGTGTCTCTGCTCTCCATGCTGGTGATGCGGAGCTGGAAGGCTTAAGCTCAGCGAGGAGGATCGTTGATAAAAGAGGCATTTATATCGCCGACGTAGTTCTCGTCCCATTGGAAGATGGAGACAGGTGTGAGATATTGAAAAGGCATGGAAAGAAGGTTATAGCGATCGATCTAAATCCTTTGTCAAGAACTTCGAAAATGGCGGATGTTACGATCGTTGACAACATTACAAGAGCTATTCCAAGGATGATCGATTTTGCAAAAGAGCTCAAACAGTTGAGTAGAGAAGAATTGGAGAAGATCGTTACGGGCTATGACAACAAAAAGGTCCTTGAAGAAGCAGTATATGGAATAATAGAATACTTGGAAAGAACAAAGAAGCTATTGTAGTCTTCTCTCTACATATCTTCCCCTTTCTTCAATCTCTTTAGCCCTTTTAACGACTTCTTCCTTTCCAAATTCCAAGTAACCTTCGATAAAAGCATCTCGAAGTCTCTCCCAGTTTTCGAAACCAGCTTTCAAAGATTCAAAGTATACGTGCAGATCGACACCTTTTGCCTCTATTCTATTGTCTATGAAAGCCAGACCAAAGTCGACGAAGTATATTTTTCCACCGCTGAGAATCATGTTCATCGGAGTAATGTCTCCATGGATTATGTTGGCTGAATGCAGTTTTGCAACAAGCCTTCCAATTTCCCTGCTTATCTCTTCGCTCATACAATCTTTGACTGGAATTCCATAAATTCTTTCCATGACGATCGTATCTTCTTCGACGTCGAGAATTATGGGCGTTGGAACTCCAATGCGTCTTGCCATTGAAATTAACTTTGCTTCTGTTCTCGTTCTCCTTATCCTTAACGCTTCATCGATCTCCTTTAATCTGTAGCGCTTCGGCTTTCTCTTCTTCACAACAAGATCTCCTATTCTTACTTCCGCTTCGCCACCAAGGTAGATCACGATAGAAGTGGGCAAACGTGTTATATATACCTCTCGAACTTCCCCTATGGAGTGGTTCGTCGAGAGATACAATGGCTCAGGGTTGATGATTGCGGTGAAGAGAAAGATCGCTTTTGCAGAGGGAATCCAGAAAGTGGAGCTCTACGAAACCGAAAGTTTTGGAAATATGCTCGTAATAGACGGAAAGATCCAGCTTACAGAGTTTGATGAATGGCTCTACCATGAGATGCTCGTTCATGTGCCAATGAATAGCTGTAAAAGGGCTAAGAAGGTACTCATCATCGGCGGTGGAGATGGAGGGGCATTGAGAGAGGTATTGAAGCATGAAATTGAAAAAGCGGTGCTCGTTGAGATCGATCGAAACGTTATAGAGCTATGCAAAGAGCACTTGAAAGTAGATCATGGTGCCTTTGAAGATCCGAGAGTCGAGATCGTAATAGAAGATGGAAGAAAATTCCTTGAGCACTCCGAGAGTTTTGACGTGATCATCGTAGATGGCACGGATCCAGTCGGGGTAAGCGATCCACTATTCGGTAAGGAATTCTTTGAGCTGTGTAGAGAAAAGGGCAGAGTTTTCTGTTCTCAATCCCAATCTCCGCTAATTCAAAAAGAATACTTCAGAAAAATGCTCTTGAATAGTTCAAGCCTTAAAAACAGAAATGTTTTTATTGCAACGATCCCAACATATCCAATGGCTCTCTGGAGCTTCATAATAGCCGGAGATTACGATTTCAGGTATGTAAGAAGAAACTTCAGAAAGATCGCTACTAAAACGAAGCATTACAATCCAGAAGTGCACTTATCCGCATTCATGCTTCCTGAATGGTTGAAAAAAGAGGTGGAAAATGCTCACTAAGGAAGAGGAACTTCTGCTTGAAAATGAAGAAACGAGAGAATGCATGAAGATCGTTTTAGCATTGGCAAAGGTTTTCGAGGCTAAAAAGCTTGTTAAAATAACTTCTGCACATATTTCTGGAGTGAGCTACGATAACATTGGTGATGAAGGACTAGAATGGCTTAGATCGATCAAGGGAAAAGTTGTAGTTCCAACAACTCTGAATCCTGCGGGAATGGATCTTGAAAGATGGAAAGAGATGGGAATCGGCGAGGAATTCTACAAAAAGCAGATGGAGATCATAGAGGTATTTAAAAGGCTTGGCGTAGAAATCACGCTCACTTGCACGCCTTATTATATCCAAAAGCCAAAAATCGGAGAACATTTAGCATGGGCGGAAAGTTCTGCTGTTGTTTATGCTAATTCTTTGCTTGGCGCAAGAACGAATAGGGAAAGCGGTATAAGCGCTTTAGCTTCTGCGATCACCGGAAGAACACCTTACTACGGATTGCACATAAAGGAAAACAGAGCTCCGACTGTTGTCATAAAGGCAAGAGGTGATTTGTCTTTGGTTGGCTACAAAGTTGGTTTGGAGTTACCTAATGAGATTCCATACTTCTTATTTGACAGAAAAGTCTCTTTGGATGAACTTAAGCTTTTATCCGCTTCTCTAGCTGCGAGTGGAAACATAGCAATGTTTCACGCTGAAGAGCTCACACCAGAATGGAGAGACTTTGAAAAGCCTAAGGAAGTTGTTGAAATTGAGGGAAAAATTGAAAAAGGTTGTGAACCACAGCTAATAGCAATCGGCTGTCCTCATTGCTCGAAAGAGGAACTCAAAGAAGTCTTAAGGCTGATTGGAGGAAGAAAAGTTAGAAAAGAGCTCTGGATTTTTACCTCTCGAAAAGTAGCAGAGGAGAGCAGAGAAATAGTAAAAAAGCTCGAAAATCTTGGAGCAAAAGTTTTTAAAGACACTTGCATGGTCGTGTCGCCAGTTACGGAGAAATTTGAGTGTGTAATGGTAAACTCCGGAAAAGCTTTGGAGTATTTGCCTAAGAAAAGGGGGGTTGAAGTTTCTTTCGGAGATTTGAAAGCTTGCGTTGAAGCCGCTTTAAGCTGATCACTTGCTTTTTTGATAAAGCTCTTTTCTTCTCGCTTCTAAAAGTTCTTCAGGAATTTCAATGAATTCTGAAGCGGATTGAAGCTTTACTCCAAGCTGTTCAGCGTATTTGAAAAGCTCTGAAAGATTCTCTCTCCACTTAAGGTCTCTAAGCAGGTGGTGGTCAAGGACCACGGTCTTAGAGACTTCCATGACTTTTTTGATGTTCTCTACAGCGCTCTCGAAAGAGCTCTTTGAAAACCGATAGCCAAGCATGTATGTCATTGGACCATCTATGAAAACGATTTCAGGCTTTTTTTCAAGGATAAAAGCGGTCTGATCTTCATGAATCGGTCCTTCGACGTCGGAAGAGAACAAAAAACTATTCTTCGAATCGCTAATGAAAACCTCAACTACAAATCCAAGCTTTTGATTTGTTCCGTGAAAAACAGGCTTAGAAAATTCTAAAAGAGTATTTCCAAACTCATAGCTCTTACCATCGCAGAAATCGATTTCAACTTTTACCTCTTTTAGCCGATCAAGGAAATAGTTTGCCCTTCCAAGCTGACTCCTATTGATCTTCTCCTTCGGATGCTTTAGTAAGAGCTTCTTACCATTTAAAATTTCAACCTCTTCGGGATTGTGATGGTCGTAATGGTAGTGCGTGATCGCAATAACGTCGCTTCTCTCCACGAAGCTCTTGATCTCTTCCCACCTCTCATTCATCCTTTCGATCTCAATCTTGTGCGGGGGTAATCCGTATCTCGAAGGTGCTAAGCTTACGCTTGGATCGATCGTTATTGTAAGATCTTTTGTTTTTACGAAAGTGGCCATGCTTCTAACTCCCATTGAATCGTAGGCTATGGGAATGATCTGCATGATTAAAATATGAGACAGTTTTTATAACC
>JANXDJ010000129.1 GCA_025059545.1 Archaeoglobaceae archaeon | reverse complement strand
AAAAGATCTTGCAGAAAAAAACAACCTATTAGCTTCTGAGTTGGAAAAATACAAGTCAGAACTCGAAAACTGCTCAAAAAATGCTACAAGCTTGGAAAAGAGAATTGAGAATTTTCAAACTTTAATTGACACGTTTAAAATCGAGATGGATCAATGCAACTCTGAATTGAATTCTCTGAAAAACTTTCTCTCTAACTCTTCATTCTACTTGGAGGTATTCAAGAACTTGACGATCCTTGCATTGGCTTTCATCGTTGGGACCTTTTTAGCAATGTTAAGGAGGTATTGATGGAATTAATCGTCCTTGGACCAGCGGGGAGTGGAAAGAGCACATTCGTCAAAGAGTTTTCAGTTTTTTTGAAAAGTCAAGATTTCGAAGTTAAATGTGTGAATCTCGATCCAGCAAGCGAGCCAATTTATAAAGCGGATTTTGATATAAGAGACTACGTTAGAACTGAAGAGATCATGCTCGAATATGGGCTTGGTATAAATGGGGCGATGCTGAGATCGGTTGATTTGATGTCTAAATATACAGAGAAGATGAAATTAAAAGCGGACTACGTTTTATACGATACTCCTGGACAGATGGAGATCTTCATTTATTCCGAAAGTGGACTGAATCTTATCACAAATCTCAGGAGCGCAATAACATGTGGGGTTTTTTTGATTGACGCTACAATGGTTAAAACACCTGAGAACCTCGTCTCAGCTATATTGCAGAACGTTGTTGTGATGCTTCGCCTTGGGTTGCCAACTATAACTGCGATTACAAAGTCAGATCTCTTCGATGTCGATTTGAAAAATCTTCTTTCAGAAATAAGGTTTAGAAATGGTCTTCT
>JANXDJ010000128.1 GCA_025059545.1 Archaeoglobaceae archaeon | reverse complement strand
GTGCCAGTTATAATATCCTTCATCGACGACGCAATTTATTTCCATGAAGGTTGTATAATCGTTCCTTTTGCATCTTTAAATTTCTTCCTTTCAGAAATACACTATTATTTAGCGGAATTTAATTATCTCTAATCAAAATTTAAGAAAGAACTCATGAACTTTCGTAGAGGAAAGCTCTGGGTGGAAAGCAAGACCAAGAATGTTCTCTTGCTTCACCGCAACGATCTTATCTTCAAATTTCGCAAGAATTTCCACATCTTTTCCAACGCTTTCGATTATAGGAGCTCTTATAAAAATCGCCTCAACTTCACCGACATATTTCATCTCAAGCTTAGTCTGAAAGCTCTCTCTTTGCCTTCCGAATGCATTCCTCTTTACTTTTACATCGAGCAAACCCAAAAGCTTCGTTCTTGTCTTCACAACCTGTTCATCGCCATGCTTTGCCAGAATTATCAACCCAGCACAAGTGCCCATTATCGGCTTTCCACTCTTTGCAAATTCCAAGATCTCGTCTGAAATGGAATCCGCAAAGATTAGTTTGCTGATCGTTGTGCTCTCTCCTCCTGGAATGATCAAAGCATCGCAATTTGGCACTATTCCAGCTCTTCTGACTTTTAGCACTTCACCTTCTATTTTCAGATTTTTCATCGCTTCCCTTACCGCTAAAACATGCTCCTCAACGTCCCCCTGAACTCCAATAACCGCAACCTTCATGCTCCACGAGTCTGCAATAGCTCTATTTCGCCCAATTTCGATACTTCAAGACCTCTCATCGGCTCTCCAAGTTCTTTCGATACTTCAGCAACCACTTCAGGCTGATCATAATGCTCAACCGCTTCAACGATTGCTTTTGCGAACTTTGCA
>JANXDJ010000127.1 GCA_025059545.1 Archaeoglobaceae archaeon | reverse complement strand
GGGAGATACGTTCTTTCAATACCCGTTTTCAGGGTTCTTCGATTGCTACTTTATACAAGAGACGACTTTTTGAATGCGGCAAATGAATCTTTCAATACCCGTTTTCAGGGTTCTTCGATTGCTACTTGAGAGTTAGAAGCTTCCAAATGGTAATTTTGAAAACTTTCAATACCCGTTTTCAGGGTTCTTCGATTGCTACAAAGAACAATGTAAAAGCCGAAGTCCTACTCGGAGAAGTCAACACCTTTCAATACCCGTTTTCAGGGTTCTTCGATTGCTACGAAGCGGGAGAAGAAAGAAGAAAAAAGCGAGTGTGTGTCTTTCAATACCCGTTTTCAGGGTTCTTCGATTGCTACTGAAGGAGTGCCGAAAACTCTGACTTTTGATGAGCTTAACTTTCAATACCCGTTTTCAGGGTTCTTCGATTGCTACTGCAAGCTATATTTTAAACAACTACACAGTCAGCCAGGCTTTCAATACCCGTTTTCAGGGTTCTTCGATTGCTACACTGGAGAAGTTTTCATAGATGAAAAGAGAAGAGTAGCTTTCAATACCCGTTTTCAGGGTTCTTCGATTGCTACTGAAATTTCTCTCGTCCCCTCTTGATGCACCCAGAAGCTCTTTCAATACCCGTTTTCAGGGTTCTTCGATTGCTACAGTGAAATTGTGCAAATGAAATGAGAAAGAATAAACAACTTTCAATACCCGTTTTCAGGGTTCTTCGATTGCTACTTACTTTTTCTCTTTCTTCTACTATATTACGTTTATACTTTCAATACCCGTTTTCAGGGTTCTTCGATTGCTACGTTAATTAAGCGGTTGTCTACCGTTGAAGAGTTTGCTTTCAATACCCGTTTTCAGGGTTCTTCGATTGCTACCCTACTTAAAAATTCTCTGAACTACAAAAATATAAGCTTTTCGCTCTTCTTTCAGTAACACCAACTGC
>JANXDJ010000126.1 GCA_025059545.1 Archaeoglobaceae archaeon | reverse complement strand
AACCCTGAAAACGGGTATTGAAAGTTCTCTCTTCCATACTTTTCACCTCCTAGCTCCCGGCAGTAGCAATCGAAGAACCCTGAAAACGGGTATTGAAAGGCAGTTTGACGATCAGGGTCTTCTGAATTTTATAAAAGAGTAGCAATCGAAGAACCCTGAAAACGGGTATTGAAAGGCAATTCAAAGCATTAGCTACTTTATTCAATGTTTCAAGTAGCAATCGAAGAACCCTGAAAACGGGTATTGAAAGCTTTCTAATCTCACTCATCAGTTCCATCTCGCTTATTTTGTAGCAATCTCAGAACCCTGAAAACGGGTATTGAAAGTTTACATTTTTAATCTTTATTCATTATATTTTTTGCTATGTAGCAATCTCAGAACCCTGAAAACGGGTATTGAAAGAATACCATGGCTAATTTGTTCAGGAATAGTAAAAACAGTAGCAATCTCAGAACCCTGAAAACGGGTATTGAAAGCAAGCAAAGCAAGAGCTACTAAAGCCTTGTTCATAACCCGTAGCAATCTCAGAACCCTGAAAACGGGTATTGAAAGTTATTGTTGCAGTAGTGGGTAGTGTAATTTGGTCTTTGTAGCAATCGGAAAACCCTGAAAACGGGTATTGAAAGACTACCAATGAACCGAGAACTCCATGACGCAACTCTTTTGTAGCAATCTCAGAACCCTGAAAACGGGTATTGAAAGTTTATTCACCTTATGAACTTTAGCTTTCTTTTTCTTCGTAGCAATCTCAGAACCCTGAAAACGGGTATTGAAAGACGCAATGGAGAAAATAAAAGAAAAGTGAGAGTTGAAAATTACAACGCTGAGAGCAAAGTTCGGTAGAGATTTTAAAGAAGTTTGTGAGAAATTTTAAATAAAATTAAGTATTGTTGGGGCGGAGTATGGGAAATTGGGAGAGTATTAAGGAGGAGCTGAAGCCGAAGAAGTT
>JANXDJ010000125.1 GCA_025059545.1 Archaeoglobaceae archaeon | reverse complement strand
CCGCCTATTATCAATAGAATTAGAATTATGAGAGGTATTGCATATATTATCATCACCAAGAAGAGTTTTATGCCATCCACAAAAAATTTCTCTAAATTTTCAAGCTCTGGAGCAGGTTCTCTTCTGCGCATAATTTCCATCATGTATCCCAAAATCAATGGAAAAATAATACAAAAAACGATCAAAAGCAACCATTTAATCCACTTTCCCCATACCGCATTCTTTGTGTATTCAAACGAGTCTTCAAACATTTTTCCATAGTTCATGCGAAACTTTTATATCTACATATTTAAATCTTTTGTCAGTAATGATCGAAACCGCTAAAGACTCTTTTTTTGGTTTAAAAATCCCAGAATCATTTATTTTGTAGTCTATTGGATCAATGATTCTCCAAATAATTGAATACTTCAAAATTTCGAAATTTCTGAAATTTTTGTCTAAAGAATAGCGAATGGGTCCGCGGGGGTTTGAACCCCGGACCTTTCGCTTATCAGGCGAACGCTCTGACCAGGCTGAGCCACGGACCCATTTAGTCATTCTTTAAAAATCTACTTATAAGCTTTTTGTTTGAAAACCTATGCTGGAATCATCAGACTAAATGCGATTTTAGAAGTGCAAAAATTTCTTTTTTATAGCTGTTTTAGAAAAGTCTCATGAATTTGGCTGATCTAATTCGCTTAATTATTGTAAAAGCAAAATTTTTTAAAATAGAAAATTTTTTATTCAAGCAAATCCAAACGGTAAAGGGTGGGAAGATGAAGATTATCGTGCTTGCTAAACATGCTCCAGATCCCCAAAGCGAAGTGAGCGTTTCAAGCGATGGCAAAAGTCTCTCTTTTGGTACTGCTGACTTTGACATACACGACTGGGATCGCTATGCTGTTGAGGAGGCGATTAGAATAAAAGAGAAAATGGGTGGAGAGGTTGTCGTAGTAGGGGTCGGAAAGAATTGCGATGATACTCTACGCAAATGTCTTGCAATGGGTGCTGATAGAGCTA
>JANXDJ010000124.1 GCA_025059545.1 Archaeoglobaceae archaeon | reverse complement strand
AACAACTCATGGGGGGCTTTCAACTTTCTTCTTGATCAGTGCCTATTTCAATGGCATGATTGCGGCATTTAATCTGATTCCAGCCTTCCCGATGGATGGAGGTAGAGTTTTGAGAAGTGTTCTTGCAGGAAGAATGAGCTATGTTACAGCAACTAGAATATCTGCAAACATTGGAAAAGCAATCGCTGTCATCATGGGTATATTTGGCTTCTTTTTTAATATTTGGCTTCTTTTAATCGCACTTTTCGTTTACCTTGGAGCTACAGAAGAGGAAAAAATAATCACCATGGAAAGTCTCCTTTCTAGGTTTAAGGTTGGAGACATAATGACTTCAAACGTCTTGACTGTAACTCCGGAGATGACTGTGGGCGATGTGATCGATCTGATGTTCAAGCATAAACATCTCGGCTATCCAGTTGTTAGAGAAGAAGAACTCGTTGGAATCGTAACACTAACTGATGTCATGAATGCTGAGAAAAGTAAAAAGGTTAAAGAAATAATGAGTACCAACGTTTTGACTTTAAATCCTCGTCAAAGCGCTTTTGAAGCTTTTAAGATCATGAGTGAAAAGAACATTGGCAGATTACCAGTTGTAGATGATGGAAAACTCGTTGGGATAATTACTAGGAGTGATCTGATGAAACTAAGAGAAATAGTTGAAATACTCGAGGTATACGAATGGAGAAGAAGCTCATAATCGTCGGAACAGCTCACGTTTCGCAGAAGAGCATCGAAGCTGTAGAGAAGGTTATAGAAGAGGAAAAACCAGATGCTGTTGCGGTTGAAATTTGTGAAAGAAGGTATAAAGCACTAGTTGGAGAAAGAGAAGATTTAAATGTTTGGGAAATTTTGAAAAAGGGAGAATTTTTCCTGATTCTATTTCAATTAATTCTTGGATATTTTCAGCGAAAAATCGGAGAAAAAATGAAAGTTAGACCTGGAGAAGAAATGCTTGCAGCTATTCAGAAAGCGAGAGAAATTGGTGCTGATGTTATTTTTATCGACAGAGATGTTAAAATCACTCTAAAACGTCTTTG
>JANXDJ010000123.1 GCA_025059545.1 Archaeoglobaceae archaeon | reverse complement strand
GGGTTCTGAGATTGCTACACAGAATTAACGCAGAATTTAACCCATGCGCAGAATCCTTTCAATACCCGTTTTCAGGGTTCTGAGATTGCTACTTAGGCGGGGCTTATGCAGTAGCTGAAGCTCTAAAGTCCTTTCAATACCCGTTTTCAGGGTTCTGAGATTGCTACGCAAAAAAAGATGCTTGAACTATTGGTTGAAAAAAGATACTTTCAATACCCGTTTTCAGGGTTCTGAGATTGCTACTTATTAAAAGTCTTTCAATCGACAAAATAACACCAAAACTTTCAATACCCGTTTTCAGGGTTCTGAGATTGCTACGCGCAATAATCGGCGGGGGAATTGGAGCGGTTCCCCTTTCAATACCCGTTTTCAGGGTTCTGAGATTGCTACTTCACCAGGTTTCAAATTCAACGGATAGACTAGTGGAGATTTCATCTTTCAATACCCGTTTTCAGGGTTCTGAGATTGCTACAAAGCCCATTCTTAATAGTGTTCCGGTAGGTAGATCAACTTTCAATACCCGTTTTCAGGGTTCTGAGATTGCTACCCTCGCAATATCTTCCTTCTGCGTAAACGCTGACGTTCTTTCAATACCCGTTTTCAGGGTTCTGAGATTGCTACAAGTTTATTAGAAAGTATATTAAGAAGCATGAGAAAGTCTTTCAATACCCGTTTTCAGGGTTCTGAGATTGCTACGTAATAATATGACTTTCATAACACTTGAGGAATACTTCTTTCAATACCCGTTTTCAGGGTTCTGAGATTGCTACACAATAGGGCAGACTACTGAAGGGGATCTTCTCAGTCTTTCAATACCCGTTTTCAGGGTTCTGAGATTGCTACCAAGCATTTCCTCAACAGAACTCCAATATCCTCTCTTCGCTTTCAATACCCGTTTTCAGGGTTCTGAGATTGCTACAGAGGATAATTCTCAAAACCAAGAACATCTCTCTGTTGTTCTTTCAATACCCGTTTTCAGGGTTCTGAGATTGCTACCCCCACTTAAAAATTCTCTAAACTGCAAAAATATAAGCCTTTCGCCCTTCTTTCAGTAACACC
>JANXDJ010000122.1 GCA_025059545.1 Archaeoglobaceae archaeon | reverse complement strand
AGTAACAATCGAAGAACCCTGAAAACGGGTATTGAAAGCCATCACCTCCAAACTAAACAAATATCATGGTGCAGTAACAATCGAAGAACCCTGAAAACGGGTATTGAAAGTTTCGCAATGAAAACATCCCGCTATATTTGAGAGAAGCAGTAACAATCGAAGAACCCTGAAAACGGGTATTGAAAGTCCCACATACATTCGAGTTGCTTAAAGCGTGCTTGTAGTAACAATCGAAGAACCCTGAAAACGGGTATTGAAAGTTTCAATAAAGATAAGATAGCGATTCGTGGTGGTATACAGGTAACAATCGAAGAACCCTGAAAACGGGTATTGAAAGTTTAATCTCTCGATTGTCTCTCGAACCTTCTTTATCCTCGTAACAATCGAAGAACCCTGAAAACGGGTATTGAAAGACTATCTTAGCGATAAAGCGCAATACGAAATAATGACACGTAACAATCGAAGAACCCTGAAAACGGGTATTGAAAGTGGTGGTATACATCAAGCGTTAATGCAGAGCGATACACAAGTAGCAATCGAAGAACCCTGAAAACGGGTATTGAAAGATTGACTCTAATGTATCTCTGATATCTCTCAGCCACTCTATCGTAGCAATCGAAGAACCCTGAAAACGGGTATTGAAAGTTTATTGTCTGCAAACTCGTTCCTTTTCCGATCATGTATTGTAGCAATCGAAGAACCCTGAAAACGAGTATTGAAATGAAAACTCCGAAAATTTAATTTTATTTCGGTGTTTTCAGACATTCATTTTTATAGGGACAATTCCTACACTTTTTCGGATTATTTACTTTAACAGGAGGCTTTTTCTTTTTCCAATATTCGAGCTTCTCTTTGAGTTCAGTCTCAATTTCAGAAAGACCATCATACTTCCACCAGTGAATGTAATATTCTTCGATTTTTTCGTAACCAAAAGACTTATTCTCATTTAAATTCTGTAGCAAATCCAATAAATTAATCGCTTTCATAGGCAATTTAGCATAATTTTCTTCATTCAAGTTTCTTCTGACCTTAACAATCGCTAAGCGGAGCGAAGAACAGTCGAAACCCATCTTTTCCAAGCCAA
>JANXDJ010000121.1 GCA_025059545.1 Archaeoglobaceae archaeon | reverse complement strand
CGTCATCATCTTTTAACTTAGTAGCAATCTCAGAACCCTGAAAACGGGTATTGAAAGTTCGCTTTTCGTTGGTATGTGTGAGAGCAAGCGTTGAGTAGCAATCTCAGAACCCTGAAAACGGGTATTGAAAGTCTAACTACGCTGTAAAACAACTCTGGGCACTCTATGCGTAGCAATCTCAGAACCCTGAAAACGGGTATTGAAAGTTATTCATTATATTTTTGCTATCCAGGATGTTAAATCCTCGTAGCAATCTCAGAACCCTGAAAACGGGTATTGAAAGGAAACTTGAAAATGCCTGAGAGACTGAAATGATTTTTGGTAGCAATCTCAGAACCCTGAAAACGGGTATTGAAAGAAAAGCCTTGTTTTTATGCTTTGAGTTGCTTTAAGCCTCTGTAGCAATCTCAGAACCCTGAAAACGGGTATTGAAAGTTTCCATCTTTCTCACCCTCAACCACATTCTTTATTTGGGTAGCAATCTCAGAACCCTGAAAACGGGTATTGAAAGGACGTTGATCTGAGCGAATTTATTAGTGTTTTAGCTGAGTGTAGCAATCTCAGAACCCTGAAAACGGGTATTGAAAGACGTGCCTGAAGAAGCCAAAAACTACGACTATGTCAGTAGCAATCTCAGAACCCTGAAAACGGGTATTGAAAGCTAATATATCTGCTTCACTGAAAGCAGCTTTCATATCACGGTAGCAATCTCAGAACCCTGAAAACGGGTATTGAAAGTTAAACTGTATTTTATCAATGTTTAGCATCTCAAGCGTGTAGCAATCTCAGAACCCTGAAAACGGGTATTGAAAGTCAATCTTTGTTGCCCACTCGAATTGTGGTGGCGGCGTGTAGCAATCTCAGAACCCTGAAAACGGGTATTGAAAGAATGATAAAGTAGAATTAAAATATAGAAAAGATCCCGTAGCAATCTCAGAACCCTGAAAACGGGTATTGAAAGTTTTCTTTCAAGCATTCTATGATTTTTATTTCGTTTCGTAGCAATCTCAGAACCCTGAAAACGGGTATTGAAAGCTCTTTATCGCTCGACAACAATGCAAAGTGTGCTTTTTCGTAGCAATCTCAGAACCCTGAAAACGGGTATTGAAAGTAAAGTGCTTTGATTTCCA
>JANXDJ010000120.1 GCA_025059545.1 Archaeoglobaceae archaeon | reverse complement strand
CTCCTTGCACTATTCCTATGAGCTTTATCCTGAAAGCTTTGAGCATTTGCAGATCTTAAGCTTGCTAACTTTAAAAAGCTGTGCAATTTTTTAGTGAGTGGGAATTGGGGAATAGAGTTATATATGAAATTATCGATTATGATCGGTGATATGTATGACTGAACATGAAAAGATCGTGAAAAAGATTGAGAAGAAAATGGGATTCGCTCCAAACATCATGAAACTCGTAAAGGAGCTTGATCCAAAAGCGGTTGAGTTCTATGAATTCTGCGATAAAGTGATTCAGGAAGATGGAGCTTTGCCTGCGAAGTTCAAACTTATGCTTGTGATGGCAATGGGTGCACAAAGGCATTGCAAGGAGTGCGTAATGTCCGCAATGAAGGGAGCGATGAATCGTGGAGCAACTAAAGAAGAGATCGTAGAAGTGATTCGTGTTATCTTCGTCGCTGGTGGTGCTCAGGCGGTTGCAGCGTGCAGAGAAGCGATAGAGGAGCTTATGAAGAAATAGTTTTATTTTTTGACTTAAAAAGCTTTTATAAAAATATCGTAATTCTTTCATTAAATGGATTGATAATAGATTAAAAAATGAAAAACTCGAAGAAGGGACTGCTAAAGATTACATATACTCCTTAGAAAGATTTTTGATTGATATTTCAACACCAAACGAGTTAGAAGAGAAACTTTTAAAAATTAAGAGTGATAAATTCCAGAAAGCATTAAGAAGCGCAAGATTCCAAGGCTTTACTTCCCTTCCTCCTTAGAATTGAAAAGAATTGAAATGCATTACGATGTTGCAAGAGAAAAAACAAAAATCGGCAGAGTTTCAGCTTCTACCATTAGGAAGTGGAACTTCAATTTTTTGATAAAGCAAGGAGTTCCTGAAAGTGTTGCGGAGTTCATCCAAGGTAGAGCTTCCACAACTGTTGGCTCATTACTTAGCTAAAACTAATCAAGCGGACGAATGGTATTCTAAGGTCGTGGAGAAGATCGAAAAAGTTCTTTCACCTTAGTTAAACATTTGACTTTCATCGCATTTCTTATTTTTCTCGCTTCTTTTCGAAAAAAGTAGAGCAATATCGTCAAAATTTTTCACAGCAATGTGGAATAAATTCATACTCGAGGAAGATAAGGTTTATCAACTTCCACGCAAAATTAAATCA
>JANXDJ010000011.1:15133-27741 GCA_025059545.1 Archaeoglobaceae archaeon | reverse complement strand
TGCTTGTGGGAACGATCTTCTACAAAGGGCACAAAATAGTTAGCGACGATCACAAGGGAATCTTTGATAAGAATAAGGCTGAAGAACTATGGAAAATGCAACAGGAGTTCTCTGATCTCACAGGCGTTCCATGTATGCTCCAGATCGTTGGTGAATCCGCAGAGGCTATGGAGAAGTATATAGAGTGGTTCAGCAACATCGCAGATGCTCCTTTCTTAATCGATTCGACTGATCCGAATGTAAGGATCCATGGAGCCAAGTTTGCCACTGAGATCGGGGTTCATGATAGAGCGATCTACAACTCCATCAACCCAAGTCTTACACAGCAAGAAGTTGAAGCACTTAAGCACAGCAAAATCGACTCAGCAATAGTCTTAGCTTTTAACCCGACTGACAATACCGTTAAAGGCAGATTGGACATTCTACAAAAAGGCGGTGCGGGATTAAGCAAGGGTCTGCTTGAAATTGCAAATGAGTGCGGAATTAAGAGAATCCTAATAGACGTCGCAGCAACCCCGCTTGGAGCGGGAGCGGGAGCGACATTTAAAGCGGTGATGGCGGTAAAGGCAAAGCTTGGATTGCCTGCAGGAGGAGCTCCACACAACATTCCCTCCGCCTGGCCATGGATCAAAAAACTGAAGAAAGAAAGGAAAGAAGTCTTCCCACCAGCAGATATAGGTTCGAATTTGATCATGCAAATGATTGGAGCGGACTTCTTGCTCTACGGACCAATTGAGAACGCACCCATGATCTTTCCAAGCACCGCAATGGTAAGTATAGTGGTCTCCGAGGCTGTCTCGGAGCTTGGTATAGCTGTTCAAGCTGATGCACACCCGATCAAGCGACTTGTCTAAGGTGCGGAAATGAAAGACACGGTGGCTCTGCTAATTGGGCATGGAAGCAAGCTTGAAGTTCAGAAAAGGATCATCGAGAGACTTGCAGAGACTATAAGAAATAAAAAAATTTTTGCAGACGTGTTCTATGCTTTCATGAACGTAAACAGACCAACGATAAGGGAAGCTATGACCGATATCGTTAGTAGAGGCTATAGAAGAGTCATAGCTATCCCTGTATTTCTTTCTGATGGTGTTCATACAACCGAAGACATACCAAAAGAACTTGGGATTGAGAATGGACAACGAGAGGGAATATTAGAGTTCCAAGGAGTTAAAGTGAGAATAAATTACGCCAGAACAATTGGCTACGACGATCGAATTGCGGAAATTCTCATTGAAAGGGGGAAAGAAGCGGTTGAGAATTCGGAGGAATTTTCCCGATAGGGTTATCTTTTTTACAACCTTTGTTTTTTAAGGGGTGATGATATGGAAGAAGTTAAAGAAATTCCGAAATCTGAATGGGCTTTGCAAAGATATTTGTATAGCAGAGACATTTCCAGCGCTCCTATGATCAATTTGCTTTTAAAACAAGTTGATGTCATCTATCAGCCAAGAAACGAAAAAGAAGTAATTGAGGTTTTGAGGATTGCTGAAAAGGAAGGAGCGACAGTAGTTCCAAGAGGGGCTGGAACTTCTGGCTATGGTGGAGTTTTGCCTGTGAAAGACATAGCTTTGCTAAGTTTTTCCAAAAGAAAGACAATCATGGTCGATTTCACGAGAATGGACGATTTTGTGATTGATGAGGAGAAACAAATAGTTGAATGTTCTCCAGGAGTGATTTGGTGGGATCTCGAGAAGAAACTGAACAAGAAAAACCTCACTCTCAGAGTATATCCTACAAGTGCTCCCTCTTCGACTGTTGCTGGTTGGATCTCTCAGAATGGCTATGGTGTTGGAAGCCTCAAATATGGTGGAATTGCGGATAATGTTGAAAAACTAAGAGTTGTTGATTTTAATGGGGCAAAAGAGGTAGAAGGAAAAGATCTGAAGTATTACATCGGAATGGAAGGCATAACTGGGCTTATAACAAAGGCATGGATAAAGGTGAAAGAGATCGAGGACATGAAATACTATGGATTCCACGTTTCTGCGAAAGAGGCAAATAAGATCGTTTTCGCTGGCGATCATTACGCTGGACTTTTCCTCGACGCTGGATACGTGAAGCTGAAAAATGAAGCTTTCGGAACAGAAATGCCAGAAAAAGATGTTCTAATGGTAGCAACCACTGAAAAACTAGAAGGAGATGAAAGCTTAGGAGAGGAGATCTGGGAGAAGAGATTTTACCCGATGAGAGTTAAAAGACTTGGACCAGGCTTAGTCGCTGCTGAAAACGTCTTGCCAGCGGAATCAATTCCGGCTTATCTGAATAGGCTGAACCGGATGATAAAGAAGCAACATGGAAGCGAGATCTGGTATTCTAAAGGTAGAAGAGGAGCGGTTTTGAGTTTCATCCCCTCTGACGAAAGAAAGTTTCTCGGATATACCATGACTTGGTTAAACAGCGTTAGAGCTTTGAAGATGGCGAAGAGAATGCGGGGCATTCCTTATTCCACAGGTTTTTATCTAAGTTCAGAAGCAAAGCTCCTACTTGGAGACGATCTTAAGGAGATCATGAGATTTAAACGAACCGTCGATCCGAAAAATCAGCTAAATCCAGGAAAAGTTTTGCCAAAAGGAGCAATGGCTATGATGATGAAAATTGCTCAGAAGGTGATACCATGAAACTCGAAAAAGAGTTAGATGATATGATCTATGCATGTGCTCAATGCTTCTACTGCAGAGTATGTCCAGCGTTTCAGTCGATCAAATGGGAGAGCGTTTCTCCGAGAGGGAGAGTTTACATGCTAAAGGGTCTGCTCAAGAAGAAGATCAAACTTGAGCCACAACTCGTTGAGGACTTCTACAAGTGCACAACCTGCGGAGCTTGTGAAGAGCAGTGCCAGACCGCATTGAAGCTTGTAGATCTTTGGGAGGAGGCAAGGGGAGAGTTCGTTAAAGAAGGCTTGGCACCACTTGCGGTGCACAAGAAGCTTAGAGAGCTTGCACTGAAGACAGACAACCCCTATGGAGAGCCAAAGGAGAAAAGAGAGGAGTGGATTAAAGGATATAAATACGAAGATAAGGCGGACATAATGTATTTCGCAGGATGCACAGCAAGCTTTAGAGCTACAGAGCTTGCAAAGAATACAGTTGATTTGCTAAACAAAGCAGGAGTCAAATTTGCCTATGCTGGAAAAGACGAATACTGCTGTGGATCCCCATTCCTTAGGACGGGGCAGAAAGATGTAGCTTATGGATTGTTCAGAAAGAACTACGAGGAGTGGAAGAAGAGAGGTGTGAAGACAATTGTTTCAAGTTGTGCTGGCTGTTATAGAACGATACTCATAGACTATCCGAAGATTGCAAAAGAGCTTGGATTAGATTGGAACTTTGAAGTCATGCACACCTCTCAGCTCGTGAACAAGCTAATAAAGGAGGGCAAGATTGCACCACAGAAGTTAACTGCTAAGGTGACATATCACGATCCGTGCCATCTTGGAAGACATACGAAGGTTTACGAGGAGCCAAGAGAAGTGATAAAGGTAATCGGTGCTGAACTTGTGGAAATGGAAAGGAGCAGAGAAGAATCATTCTGCTGTGGTTCTGGTGGAGGAGTAAAATCGCAGTTTAAGGATCTTGCTGGCGCCATAGGCAAGAACAGGATTCAGGAAGCAAAGGAAACTGGAGCGGAATTTCTAATTTCATGTTGTCCATTCTGCAAGTATCACCTTAAGCAGATGGCTGAGGAGCAGGGGATTCAGATAAAGGTCGTTGATCTCGTGGAGTTGGTGAACAATCTCGCAGTCAAAGGAGAATATAAAGGCGAAGACATTCGCTGTGGTTAATTTTATTTAATTTTTTGGTGGTTTGAATGGAGATCTCGGAACTAAGAAAAAAAGCAAAGGAGCTTAGAGAGATTTTGGGACTCAGAAGTTATCCTGTTGGAGTTAAAATTTCTCCAAAAAGGCTTGAAGTTGAGGCAAAAAGGCTCAAAGGCTTTCGCTACTGTCAAGCCTTAATGCAAGCCAGAAAAGGAGAGCATGTGATCTTAGGAAGAGAAGAAATTGGTTGTGCTCCATCTGCAAGCATTTTCGGATTTAAACCTTTACCAGAAGGTTTTAGAACTGGAGAACATTCTTTAAAGATTGGGATCTCGAAGGATCCTGTTGTTGGAGCCAAGATCTATGGAGATGTTGAGAATTTTGCTCCGGGAGAAGTAGAGGATCTTTACCTTTTCCCGCTTGAAACCGCGATAATGGAGCCAGATGTCGTGATCGTTGAAGACCAGCCTGAAAAGCTCATGTGGATCATGCTTGCATACGTTAATTCAATAAAAGGGGAAAGAGTTGAATTAAACACCGCAGTAATGAGAGCAACATGCTTAGATTGCACTGCAATTCCATTCAAAAGGCAAAAAATAAATCTTAGCTTTGGCTGTTTTGGCTGTAGAATGTCAACAGATATCGGTGAAGACGAAGCTTTGCTCGGATTTCCATTTAAGTTCTTTGGGGAAATTGTGGAATTCGTGAAGCACTATTCGCAAAATGCAATTCCAACAGCAAGAGATAAAAAGGCATATAAAGCACTTAAGGCTAAGGAGAGTTGATAGAGATGAAAGACGAAACATGGGAAAAAGTAGGGAGCAAGTTTGCTCATCTAACCTCTGCTCATCCATGTTATAGCGATGAAGCGCATTTCAAGTTTGCCAGAATTCATTTACCCGTTGCTCCAAGATGCAACATCCAATGTGGTTATTGCACGAGGAAAATTGACAAATGTGAATACCGCCCCGGGGTTTCTGCTTGCATAGTGAATGCTGAAGAAGCTTTGAAAAGGGTTGAAGAAGCGAGGAAGAATTACCCATTAAAAGTGGTAGGAATTGCAGGTCCTGGGGAGGTTCTCGCGAATGAGGAATCTTTCAAAACTCTTAAGCTCGTCCACGAGAAATATCCAGAGCTAATTCTCTGTATAGCAACCAATGGACTTCTTTTGGCGGATAAAATTGAGGAACTGAAGAGATTGAATGTTAAAACAGTTACAGTTACGATCAACGCTCTCGATCCAGAAATAGGAGCAAAGATCTACGAATGGGTTGAATACAATGGCAAAAGGCTTAGCGGTGTTGAAGGGGCGAAGCTTTTGATCGAGAAACAGCTTGAAGGCTTAAAAGCGTCTGCAGAAGCAGGAATGGCTGTTAAGGTAAACTTTGTCCTTATTCCAGGATTAAATGATGTAGAAATAGAGAAAATTGCGATCGAGGCGAAGAAGAGAGGGGCTTTTATCATGAACATAATTCCCTTGATCCCACTTCACAGCTTTAGGAATTGGAAAAAGCCAACCTGCGAAGAGCTTGAAAAGGCGAGAGAAATAGCTTCAAAGCATTTGAGAGTTTTCAGACTTTGTAGGCAATGCAGAGCGGACGCTTGTGGGATTCCGGGGAAGGAAAGGGCTGTGAGTAGCACATATTTCCATGGTTAGATTATCTCTCTTATCTTCCAAACCCCGAATTGCAAGGAGCGAATACATTTCACTTCATAAAAAATCGAATGGAGCCTCGATGGAAGCGGGCGGGATAACTCTATTCATCGTCGCTTCCGTTGAAGTTGGAAATACGACGACTAAGTGCATTCTCACAGCAACAGATCTTACAATTGGAAAAACATTTCTTGTTAACAAAGTTGTGAAGCTCACTCGAAATGTTAGAAAGCCGAGAATTGGTGAAACGATCTTTGGTGAGACGATCTTTGGAGTTCCATTGACAAGGCAATCGGTTGCGGAGATCGTAAGCGAATGTGTAAGGGAATCATGCAATGGGGCGGGAATAACAGTTTCTGAAATAGACTTTGTAGTCCGTTCAACTGGAGTCGTGGCTCATTTTGAAAATCCAAGTGATATAGGCACCTTTATTCAAGCTTTGGCAGACGGGACACTATTAGCTGGTGTTCCACCCAGTAAAATGGTTCCTGCGGTCACTAAGGACCATCTGCCCGAAAAGACTAGAAAGTTTAGCCTACTCGATAGAGTGTTCTTCGATGGTTCAGTAGCAGGCGTTTTGCCACCAAGAGGTTCTACTGGGGCGGAGATTGTTGCAAACGAGATGGAAGGTGAATTATCTACAGCTGGAATTAAGGAAGGAGCTAAGTGGACTGATGTGGATTTCAGAAATCCGTGCATTTCAATGGACTTTGGGACTACTTTTAAGGGTAGAATCACGAACGACGATTTGCCATATGGAAGAACGATCGGAAACTTTTGTGGACTTGGCGGAGCGATAGCTGATACTGTAACCAAGGGTTTTCTTAAGCAAAAAGAAGCTTCAGCAATCGATCTAAAGTTTAGTGGTGATTATAGCATCACTGAAGAAGCAATTGAGTTTGCGGAAGAAATTCATAAACACATTAGAGTCGAAAAATTGGCTCCGAATTGCAAAAGATTTGGAAAAATTCCTGTAAATGCCAAAGCTGCAGAAGAAGCTGGCATTCTGCTTATAGGATGCGATGTTGGAGAAAATGGGAGCAAATTTGAAGAAGTTGAAAAAATCGGAGCTGAAATAAAGGATCTAAAGCTACTTCTTGCGACTCTCGACGTTGTAATGGCAAAGGTTTTCAGAAGAGCTCTCGAAGTTGTGCATAAAGAAGGCTTTTTTATTGAAAACATGGCAATCGGAGTTACGGGAAGGGCGGGAATTACAGGTAAGAAGCCCTGGCTTTTTCTTGAAGAGATTAAAGATCTCGGTTTATTCAAAAAGCCTGAGAAAAACATTGTTTTTGTTGATGATGGCTTGGCAAGAGGTGCTGCGGTTATGGCGAGATGCATGAACGCTCTTGGCAATCCCAAGAATCCTCTTGGGGGCGTTAGATTTGGAGAATGTGTATTGGGTGAAAGAATAAAATTGCAATCTGGCTACTTTACTTCCTGAACTCTTCCTTCCTCAACAAGCAAAATTCTGTCCGCAATCTCATTTATAAGCTCATGTTGATGGCTTACAATGATCATAGTGGTTCTATCTCGCAAGTTCATTTCTTTCAGGAAGTTTGCAACCTTTCTAAGCGTCACTGGATCGATGTCTCCGAAAGGTTCATCGAGTATCAGGATCTTGGGCTTTGTTATAGAAGCCAAAGCAATCCCCAAGCGAATTGCTTCTCCACCTGAAAGTTCATGACTTTGACGCTCGAGAATTTCTGCTGGGAGGTTCATTCTCTCGAAAATAGGATATATATTGCTCAAATCCTCTGAACTCTCAGGAAAAAGCTCTTTTATGATTCCATAGGGCAATCCTAATCTTCTCAATCTGATCTCAGCTTCTTCTTTTGGAAGATCTGTCATTCTGTAGATCGCATCAAAAAGGCTTTCGCTTATTCCCAGTTCTTCAGCCTTTTTCATCGCCTCTTCAACCGCTTTTTCTCTTTTAACTCTGATCTTGTATGACACCATCTCCCCAACTTTTGCCCAGAATGGTAGGGCAAACTCTTGATGGAGTATCCCGATCTTTCTTCTAACCTCTACGCTTCTCTTTCCAAACTTGTTGAAATCGACCCACTTCCTCTCGGGTCTGATCATCACTCTGCCCTCATCTGGTAGCTCAAGACCGCAGATCAGTCTCGTGATAACAGTTTTACCGCTTCCACTTCTACCAATAAAACCGACGATCTCGCCTCTTCTAATTGAAAACGAGACATCTCTAAGATCAAGTGTCTGACCGCCGGGGACTACGTAGTATCTCTTTCTAACATTCTCAAGCCTAACTACTTCTCCACCAATTCTCTTCTTACCTAATTTTGGAGGTTCAAGCTCAGATAGAAACTTAGAGATCATTTCCTCAGGTTCTCCTTCATCTGAAATTCTGCCATTGTCCATCAAAACAACTCTCTCTGCGAGAGCTCTGTGGATCTCTGGCATGTGGGAAGAAAAGATTACAGTTATCCTAAGCTCTTTGTTTACTCTTTTAATCGTTTCTATAGCTTTTTTTCTCGTTTCAGGACAAGTCATTGTCCCGAATTCATCTAAAAGCAAAATTGATGGTTTTTTAGCAAGTTGTCTTGCAAGGATCAGCCTTTGCTTCTCACCACCACTGAGAATTTCAGCCCAACATTCCGCTTTGTGCTTTAGATCTACGATCTCAAGCAATTTCATCGCTTCCTCCTTCAATCCCTCATAGAAAACAGGATCCCATTCTGGTAAGACTTCTTCGCCTAATTGAACGTAAGCTAAAGCTCTAATAACATTCTCAATTACTTTTTCAGACCAAAGCCCGAATGATCTCTGTAGATGTATTGCGGTCTTTTCCATTACGCTTCTAAAGTCCCCTCTCGTCGATTCTGGTGTAAGACGAATACCATCGATCAAAACTTCTCCTTCGTCGAAGTTTTCCGCTCCCCGCAGTATTCTAAGCAGAGTAGTCTTACCACTTCCGCTTTTACCGAGCAAACCAACCAGTTCTCCCCTTTCTACTTCCAAATGTTCTATTTTAAGGGCATTCAGCTTTTTTCCGTTGCTTAGAGTGTATTTTTTTACAAGGTTACGGGCTTCGACGATCATAATACCACCTACCTCAATGGCCTTGGTTGGTTCTGGCTAAGTTCTGGAAGCGGCTTTGAGATTATAAGAATTCCATCCATGTCTTTAGCTCTTTCAAGCAGAGCTAGTTTTCCAAATTCCGAGACCGCAACTATTGGGATTGATTCACCTGCCTGAGCCTTTATAATTCCTTTCAAATTCTCTCGCAAATTCTTTGAAGCGCACAAAGTGATTAGATCAAAAGCTAAAGCATCTTCTTTACTCCAATTTACTCCAGTGGTGTGAACAGCGAATTTAAGAATTTTGACACCCTCTTCTTTTTCAACCTTTGCACAAGTTCTCGCTTCTTCAGGAGTAGTCAGAGTGACCCCGATCCTTTTAAAACCCTTCTCGATCGCAAAAAGAACGCCTTTTACTTGATCGATCTCTCCACTCCTACTTAACACCAAACCTCCTTCATTTTCAATTCTCTCAATGACCTCTGCAATTGGTGAAGTTTTTACCAAGCCCGAAATCCTTCCACCAAGTCCTTGAACGAGTTTTGGATTAGAAGTCACAACTGTGCCAGCACAATCCGCAACGATAACAACGGCATCGAGAAAACTGTTTTTTAGACAGCTGAAAAAGATTTCAGATGCTCCAAAGGTTGCAAAGACTCTCTCATCGAGGATCTTCCTTTTTGGTGTAAAAAGTCCAAAGTTCTCAATTCTATAACTAAGATTTTTTAAAACTTCTTCTCTCGTGATTTTCTCAATTCCATGAAGCTTTTTGAACAAAGGACAGTATTCAAGCTTCGGCTCGGAAATTTCGACAATTTTTCCATTTCTCACAACCGCTCTTGCTTTTCCGAGAAGCTCCATTACGTGTTCGTCCACTCGATCACCTATTCAAGCAGTAGCAGTCCGTAGAATAAAATCTTCTCTGATGGTGAAGTTAAGACTTCCAGATCGTAGCCAGCATTTTTGACAGTTTGAAAAACATCTATTCCAGTTGCTTCCATTGCGGGTCTTACCTTGTGCTGGAACTTGCAGTAGCGTTTTGGATCCGTATCTACCAATTCCATATTTTCCACAACGCAAGGATCGCAATATGGACAAGGAAGTCCGTAGAGGGCGAAAGCTTTGTAGTAGCCATTTAAATATGCGGTTCTTTCCAATTCGAACATTGTATCATAGAATTCTCTAAGAGATTTCATTATAAAATGATGAATACGCTCTGGCGGTTGCGAATAATCTGGCTTAGCCTCAAATCTCGCAAGAATAGCTTTTTTGTAGCATTTCAACAATTTTCTTGTCTCCTCAACTGGAGGAACAAATGGAGGACAATTAAGATGTTTTCCATAAGCTTTGCAACCAAACATACACTTCCATCTAACCCATTCTGAAACTACTATACTTTCTGTCGAAATTATCTTGAATTCTGGGTGAACTTTGCGAAGTCCTGCGATAAGTTCTTCAAAACTCTTTTTCATGCCCCTCTTCAAGCCTCTGAATTGATAAAACTTGCTGATTTTAAAGCAAAAGATATATACACTAAATAATGACTTTGAGTATGAAAGTGCTTGGAATTTGTGGTTCTCCGAGAAAGGGTGCGAATACTGAGTTTGCTTTGAATTTTACGTTGAATAACCTTCGAGAACTTGGTTTTGAAACTGAAACAATTTTGCTGGCAGAAAAAGAAGTCAAGTTCTGCAGACACTATGGAAAATGCTTAGAAGGAAAGGAATGTCCTATAAAAGATGACGCTAAGGAAATTTTTGAAAGAATGCTTTTAGCGGATGCTATAATTATAGCTTCTCCAGTTTACTACGTCGGAGTTACCGCTCAGATAAAAGCCTTGTTCGACAGAAGCATAATGGTAAGGGGAAAGCTTAAAGGAAAAGTTGGTGGAGCAATAGCGGTAGGACAAGCGAGAAATGGCGGACAGGAAATTGTTTGCGAGCAAATTCATCAATGGATGCTCTCGCATGAGATGAGAATAGCGAGCATGAGATTTGGAGGAATGCTAATTGGCTCAATGAAGGATCTCGAGGCTGTGAAGAGGGATGAAGCTGGGCTAAACAGTTGCAAGAATTTGGCAAAGAAGATCGCAGAAGCTTTGCAAAAGTAATATGTATTTACATGAAAATATAAAAAGTAGGATTAAAAGAAGGAAAATCGCCATTGGTCTCTATAGATTCGATGAAACGAGCGAAGAGCGAATAATGAAAGCTGTGGAGCTTTCAGATTTTGCAGAAGTCATTGTTGTCGATGAGGGAGAGAAAACTGAGAAAGAACTTTCGAGAATGGTTGAAAAAGGGGAAGTGCATGCGGTTGTTCGTGGAACCGCAAGAGCTTCAAAGCTTCTTGAAATTCTAAGAAAGGGATATTCTCCACTAAGGGTTGGAGTTTTTGAGACTGCTAACAATATTCTTTTTCTTCTCTCTCCCGTTGGTGTGGATGAAGGCAAAAATGTCTCGGAAAAGCTTAGGCTAATTGAGTATTCTAAGCAATTGGCAGATCTACTTGGGATTCCAAAGAATGTTGCGGTGCTTGCTGGCGGAAGATATGGGGACGTTGGTAGATACGAAGTTGTGGATCGATCTCTTGCTGAAGCGGAGCTTGTTGCAAAGCTCTCTGGAGGAGAGAATTTAGAGATAAGGATTGAGGACGCTGTTAGTAAAGGCATCGTTATAGCTCCAGATGGCATTTCAGGAAATCTGATCTTTCGCTCTCTCTGCTATCTCGGCGGAGGAAGGGAATACGGTGCGGTTTATTTCGGTTTGCCCTATAGAATAGTAGACACGAGCAGAAATCAAAGTGCTGAAGGTTTTGCAAGGGCAATTGCGGTTGCAACGCTACTTTAAGTAGATCGGTCCATCGTGTCCCGGAATAATTATTTTTGCGATCTCTATTATTTTTTCCATGCTTTCTCTTGCTTTCTTCGCATCCGTATGGAATCTTGGTATCACCCTCTTCAAGTAGTTATCCTTTGTTGGAATCGCATCTCCCGCAACAACTATGGAGCGGTCAAAAACGACTGAGATGTGCCCATCGATGTGTCCGGGGGTTTCGATTATTTTTACCCTTTCAGAGATCTTCGAAGGAAATGGAAGATATTTCGCTCCAGTTCTGAGAATTTCAAGCGGATGCACGTAGATCTTGGCTTTAAAAAGCTCATTTCCTCCGCAGTGGTCTGGGTGGAGATGGGTGTTGATCACGATTTCGATTTCAGAAGGCTTTAATCCAAGTTCTGTGAGAGCCTGAGTTATTGTTTCCTCGTCTATCGGCAATCCTGTGTCCACAACTATGCGAGGTTCATCCAAGATCAGACTAACAGAGGAGGAGGCGTAAAGAATTGCTCCGCTATCGTCGAAAACAACTTTGCCTGGCTTTAGGAGATAGAAATCGTCCGCAATTTTTAGGTTCATCTTTTTTAAGTCCATTTCGAGATTAAAAATGCTTTTCATTTTAGCCTTTGGTGGGTTTAATTTACATGATGAGATCTTTCGTATAGTCCGAAAAATATTTTCGGAAATTCTCACCATATAGAAATACAGAAAAGTTTAATAGTAGTTTAAATAAGAAAAATTTGGTGGTATAATGGTTGGATGCACGGGCAAAAATATTTTGGAAATTATAAAAAATATGAGGAGGTGTTATTATGAGGACTTCTGAGGAATACAAACAAGATCTTTTCAAAATGAAACCAAACGTCTACGTGAGGGGAAAAAAGGTTAAAAGAGACTCACCTGAGCTCAGAGGAGGAATCAACGTAATATCGAAAACCTTTGATCTCGTAGAGAACCCTGAATTTAAGGATTTACTCGTAACTCACTCTCACCTGACTGGGAAGAAGATAAACAGATTTACTCACATAAACCAGTCTGCAGAAGACTTGCTGAAGAAACAGGAAATGATAAGAAAGTGCTGTAGAGTTACCGGAGGATGCATTCAGCGTTGCATGGGCTGTGATGCGATAAATGGATTGTCAGTGGCAACTTTTGCTGCGGACCAGGAATTTGGCACAGATTACAACAAGAGATTCGTTGAATATTTAAAAGAATTCCAGAACAGAGATCTCGTCGCTGCATGCGCGCAAACAGATGTTAAGGGAGACAGAAGCAAAAGACCACACGAACAAGACGATCCAGACATGTATGTGCGTGTGGTTGAG
>JANXDJ010000011.1:0-15124 GCA_025059545.1 Archaeoglobaceae archaeon | reverse complement strand
CAAACAGATGTTAAGGGAGACAGAAGCAAAAGACCACACGAACAAGACGATCCAGACATGTATGTGCGTGTGGTTGAGAAGAGGAGTGATGGAATAATTGTGAGGGGTGCAAAGAACTGCATAACAATGGCTGCGGTTGCGGATGAGATCATAGTGGTTCCAACGAGAGCTATGACAGAAAATGACAAGGATTACAGCGTAGCCTTTGCTGTTCCGGGGGATGCTGAGGGTGTAAAGATAATATCAAGAACCGCTCATCACAGAGCTCCAGCTGAGCTGAATATGCCCTTCAACGAAATAGGAGACGACGAGAACTTAATTGTTTTCGATAACGTTTTCGTGCCTTGGGATCGGGTATTCTTGTGCGGAGAGTATAAGCAAGCAACTATGTCCGCGCACCTTTTTGCTTTGTTCCACAGACATAGCTACACTGGCTGTAAACCGGCGGTGACAGATGTAAAAATGGGATTTGGTGCACTTATTGCTGAATACAATGGAGTATACGACAGGCATAATATAAGGGAGAAGCTCGTAGATCTTGCAGCAACAGCAGAGCTCGTTTATGGTGCTGGCATAGCTTCTGCGGTTAAAGGAACAAAAACGCCTGCTGGAACTTTTATTCCGAATGAGATCTATGCAAACGTTGGAAGAAGACACGCAGGACTTCAATACTACCATGATCTCGAGATCTTGGCTGAACTTGCTGGTGGACTCCCCGCTTGCCTACCATTTGCTGAAGACTACCTAAATTCAGAGATAAGACCTTTCATAGACAAATACATAAAGAGAAGAAGTGACGTTCCTTCGGAGAATGTTTACCGCTGTTTATATGGGATTTCCAACATACTCTGCTCCTCTCTCGGAGGAACAAGTGCAGTTGCAGGAGTTCATGGCGGAGGATCTCCAGTGATGGAAGACATCGCAATATGGCGCTCTTACAACTTTGAAGAAATGAAAAAGATCGCAAAATACCTCGTAGGAATACGGGATTAAATCCCAGATCTTTTATGTTTTTTGAGGACTTTGAGCCTGGGATGAGAATAGAAACTGCCGGAAAAACGATCACCGAAGCGGACATAGTTAATTTTGCCGGTATTAGCGGTGACTGGAATAGAATACATCTTGATGAAGAGTTTGCAAAGAAAACGATCTTTGGAAAGAGGATCGCTCACGGTCTGCTAACTCTTGCAATCACAAGCGGACTGATAACGAGGTTGAGGCTTACGGAGGACAGCTTAATAGCGTTCTACGGTATAGATAAGTTGAGATTTACCAAACCCGTTTTTATTGGAGATACCATTAGAGGTGCGGTAGAAGTTGAAGGTAAGGAAGATAAGGGTGATTACGGAGTTGTTTCCTTCAAGATCTCGACGCTTAATCAGAACGATGAAGTTGTGATGGTCGCAACCTTCAAGACAGCGGTGAAGAAAAGGAAATGATCGAAAAAATTGCAGAAGAGCTTTACAGAATTCAGATACCTCTTCCGAACAATCCCCTTAAATTCCTAAATTCCTACGTGATCAGTGCAGACGAGTTTTTGATCATAGATACAGGATTCAATCTCGATCTTTGCTACGAGGAAATGCTAAAGGGTCTCAAGGAGATCGGGGTTGAGTTGAGCAAGGCGGAAATTTTCGTCACACATCTCCACGCTGATCACATCGGCTTAGCGGGAAGATTAGGAGGGGAAGTTTATATAAGCCAAATAGATGCGGAGATCGCAGTTGATTCCGTTATCCATCCTGAGCACTGGGAAGAGCTTGCAAAATTCTACTTTAAAAATGGATTTCCACAAAATGAAGCGGAAAAAGTGTCAAAAATACATCCTGCTGTTAAATATGCTCCAAAAGCAGTTCAATTCAATTTTTTAGATGACGGAGATCTTTTAGAGTTTGGAAATTATGTTCTCGAAGTAATCCATACTCCCGGACACACGCCCGGGCATCTATGCTTGTATGAGCCAGATAAAAAGATACTCTTCTCTGGAGACCATATCCTATTTGACATAACCCCAAACATAACGCACTGGGATACCCTTGAGGATGCTCTTGGCGATTATCTTGGAAGTCTTGACAAAGTATACGAACTTGAAGTAAAAGTAACCTTGCCAGGGCATAGGAACTTCTATGGAAGTCATAGAAACAGGATCGAAGAACTTAGGGAGCATCACAAAAGAAGGCTTGAAGAAGCTCTGAATGCGGTTAAGAACGGTTCAAGAACCGCATGGGAAATTGCTCAGCATATAACTTGGGATCTGAAGTATGAACGCTGGGAAGAACTCCCGACGATGCAGAAATGGTTCGCTGTTGGTGAGACAATTGCCCATTTAGATTATCTTGAAAGAAGAGGCAAGATTAAGAAAGAGAACTCAGATAAAATTTACTATTCCGCTTAAAAAACCCCTATCTCTTCAAGCATTTGCTTGTTTAGATTCTCAATCTTTGTGTCTGTAACTATTCTACCTTTTGACATCAAAACAACACGATTGCACAATTCCTTGATTATTTCAAACTCGTGAGAGGTTATAACAATCGTTCCATCATAGTTTTTCATCATTTCCGCAACTATTCGTCTCGTTTTGCCGTCTACGTTTGCTGTTGGTTCATCGAGGAATATAACTTCGGGTTTGTAGATCAGAACACTCGCAATTTCGACTTTCTTCTTTTCTCCACCGCTAAGCCTAAAAGGTGGTTTCTGAAGAATTTCTTCGAGGTTGAAAGTTTTTGAATATTCTGAAAGAAGCTTTTGCATTTCCTCTTCTCGCATTTCGAGTTGTCTTGGAACATAAAGTAGTTCGTCTCTGACAGTTGGATTGAAAAGAAAATCATCTGGATTCTGGAAAACCACGCCGATCTTTCTTCGAATGTTTTCGATGTTTTTCTTATCCGGAATAACTCCAAAGATTCTCACTTCTCCCTTTGTTGGTTTGAGTAATCCAGAGAGTAGAAAGATCAAGGTCGACTTTCCACTTCCGTTTGGACCTATGATTCCTATCCTCTCCTTTGCAGAAATTTCGATGCTGACTTCTCTCAAGCCCAAGCTCCCGTCTGGATATACATACCAGATCTCCCTTGCACTTATTAGAGCACTATGCACCACAACGCTATGAAGGTTGAAAGCGCTATATAAATGATCTCCAGTAATCCAAATTTGGATTTTATTCCAAATATCTTATCTCCTCTTGAAGTCATTGCAAGTTGAACTCTCTCAGCTCTTTCAATGCTTCTTAGAAAGAATAAACCTATAGATTCCCCTCCCTTTTTCCACAATTCCATATGGCTTCCTTTTGCTACTCTTCTACTCTCTCTTGCAAGCAGAATGTTGATTATGTCTTGAAAAACGACTAAAATATAGCGATAGGCAAGCCATAAGCCGTGAACAAAGATCTTTGGCACTTTAAGTGATCTAAAAGCAGAACAGATCTCTGCAAAGTTTGTGCTCATTACAAGCATCTGAACAGCTATGAGAGCGATCAGAACTCTTAGAGTGAATATAAATGGATAAACAGGATTTTGGAGAATTAGAGGTGAAACGACTATGAATGAGAAAAGAGAGAAAAGCCAAACTCGCTTTATAAGTTTTTGAAAGCTCAATCCCAATATTAAAGAAATCAGGATTAGCGAAAATAGTAGAAACAGCAATTTTTCCAGCTGAAAGGTTGAAACTGCAATTATTACGAATAAAAATGTGCTTAAAATCTTAACTCTTGCGTCAATTGAATGAAGTGCACCTTTTGACGAGTATTCGTGGATAAAAAAGTTTTGAAAATACGAAGATGCGTTTTTAAGCGTCTTCTCGAGAACTACGTGCATAATTTACCAGATAAGCAAGTGCCAAAACGATCAGGACACCTATCGCTCCACTGATCAAGGTTCCAGTATATGGATCAACTCCCGGAATCGTATAGTCTGGTAGTAGTCCCTCATATATTTGGTTCTCTTCGAGTTCAAGCATCTTTGCTGCGTTTTCAAGCGGTTCTGAATAATTCACGACTTCTGCAAGATAGGCAAAAACTGGTGAGAGAGCTATCATGAATGCGATTATTGCAAAAGATGCTTTTCCAACTTCTTTCTTTTCAAGTAGATCCGCTCTTCTAATTGCAAGAGATCCTACAACTCCCGCAGTGATCACTCCTTCAACTATTCCAAGAATTGCGTGCCACACTCCCATGACCGGGATCGTTATGCTAAGTCCATAGGCAAAGCTTGTTGAGAGACCTATTTCGAAGCCAGCAAAGATTGCTGCAACTGTAATCCCAAGCCAACCAGCTAAGAAGGCTGCAAGATTCTTGTTCTTCTTTGAAAATATCTGGTAGATGTAGTAACCCAAGAAGACGTTTACAATTGCCATGTTCCAAACGTTAGCCCCCCATGCAGTTATTCCACCATCGTTAAAAACAAGCGTTTGGATCGTAACTACAATCGCCATGGCTAAGGTCCCGGCATAAGGACCAAGAAGAATTCCAGCAAGAGATCCGCCAACGAAGTGTGCAGAGGTTCCACCAGGAATAGGCCAGTTTAGCATTTGAGCTGCAAAGATCGCTGCAGAAACTACGCCAAAGAGAGATGTAAGCATTGCCCCCCTAAGTCTGTAGATCGAATATCCCAAAATCGTCAATGTAAGCACAAAGAATATTCCTGCTACGCTTAGATCCAGATATCCGTCGGGAATATGCATAAAGTTTTTCCCACTTTAAATTAATAAATTTTTTGTTTTTTGTTAATATGTGTTAAAGAATATTGTTAATTGTAATAAATTTCCTCTGTAAAAAGATATTTATCTCCCAACCCTTTTCTTTGAGCTATGAAGCTCGTCACCTGTGGACTTCCATACGCGAATGGAAAGCTCCATATTGGTCATCTTCGCACTTATATACCCGCAGACGTTTATGTTAGATATTTGAGAATGACCGGTGAGAAAGTAGTGTTCATTTGCGGTAGTGATTGTCACGGGACTCCAATTGTTGTAAATGCTGAAAAAGAAGGATTGAAACCACAGGAATTCATTGAAAAGTATCACAAACATTTTCAAAACGTCTTTAGCGCACTGGATGTGAAATTTGATTACTTTGGGAAGACAACTGATAGCTATCACCATGAAAGAACAAAGGAGATAGTTGAAAAGTTGATAGAGAATGGATATGTTTACAAAAAAGAAATTGAGCTCGCATATTGTGAAAAATGCAACAGATTCTTGCCAGATAGATATGTTGAAGGAATATGCCCATACTGCAAGGCTCCCGCAAGGGGTGATGAGTGTGATCAGGGTTGTGGCAGACATCTGGAGCCGGGAGAGATCTTGGAGCCGAGATGCAAGATTTGTGGAAATAAAGCAGTATTTAGGAAGCAGACACATTATTTCTTCAAGCTGACCGCATTTCAAGATTTTCTTAAAGATTATCTTTCAAAGCTCTCCGGAACTGAAAATGCACTTAACTATGCAAGAGAGTGGATAGGAAACCTAAAAGACTGGTGTATAACGAGAAATCTTGACTGGGGTGTCAGATTCCCATTAGATGAAAGTCTCGTGCTTTACGTTTGGGTTGACGCTCCTATCGGCTATATAAGCTTCACCGAAAAAGCAACAAAGGACTGGAGAGAGATCTGGCTTGACGGTAAGGCGGAAATCGTGCACTTCATTGGCTTAGATATCGCCTATCATCACTGCATATTTTGGCCAGCTATGCTCAAAGGCTCTGGCTACTCTTTGCCTTCAGCGATTGCGGCAAGCGGAATGGTTAAAATTGAAGGAAAAACTTTTTCTAAGAGCAGAGGTTATGTTGTGTGGGTTGAAGATGAGTATCTTAAACCCGGGTTCAATCCAGATTATCTTAGGTATTACATCGTGAACTATACCAGCCATGACAAGGATCTGAACTTTTCCTGGGATGTTTTCAGAGAAAAAGTCAATAATGAGGTAATAGCTACCTTGGGTAATTTCCTTTTCAGAATTCTCTCCTTTGCATGGAAGAACTTTGGCAAAGTGCAGATGGATGTAGATGAAGAGATCTTGAAACAGATTAAGGCAACAAAGGAAAAGATCTTGGAAGCTATAAAGAAATGGGAGTTCAAGACAGCAAGCGATGCAATAATGGAGCTTGCGAGTTTTGGAAATGTCTACTTCCAGAACTCAAAAGCTTGGGAACTCTTGAAATCGGATAAAGAAAAGGCAATGAAATCAGTTGGAAACTGTTTGCAGATCGCAAAAGCTTTGATGATCCTTGGATACCCAATTATGCCAAGGAGTATGGAAAAGGTTGCAGTTGCGATTGGGTTAAATCTTAAAAGTTGTTCTCTTGAAGATGCTCTTAAGGTAGATGATGAAGTCGAAGTAAAAAAGCCAGACTTGCCTTTTAAAAAGATTGAAGAATCAGACGTAGAACCGCTAAAGAATGTATTAGTAGAGAGATTTTCTGGTAAAAGCAATTTGGAGATCTCTCTTGAAGAATTCAGGAAATTCGATCTTAGAGTTGGAAAAGTAATTTCTGCAGAAAGAGTTGAGAAAAGCAAGAAGCTTCTGAAGCTAATCGTTGATATTGGAGATGAAAAAAGGCAGATAGTTGCGGGAATTGCGGAGAATTATTCTCCACAAGAGCTAATTGGAAAACTCGTTGTTGTTATAGCAAACTTAAAGCCAGCTAAACTGATGGGAATTGAAAGCAAAGGAATGATCCTTGCGGTAGATGTTGATGGAAAAGCGATCTTATTAACTCCTGAAAAAGACGTTAAGCCTGGTGAGAGGATCAAGTGAGGTAAAAATTTTTATACAGATTTGAATAAATATAATTTATCAAGTTATTTTTAGAGCTCCCCTCATCAAGAAAAAACTTATTAAAGCGTCTGTTGAAATAAGTTAAATGGTAGAAAGAGAAGTAGAACTAAAATACGTAATCCTTCGTCCCCTCGGATACCCGCTTAAAGCAAGCTACGTCGAGTATCCGAAGGTGGACAATCCAAGAGTCTTTAACGTTTATGCGAAAGATCAGTGGAGGGGCGAAATTGTCTATAAGGGTAAGCTCATATTCGATATGAAGATGTTTCCCGATTTTGCATTTGAAGTGGTTGATGCTGTGCCCCCATCGGGCTACATTTCAGATTCGACCAAGATCATCGTTGAATCGGAGACAAGTGTAATAGAAACGGAGATCGTGAAAAATATAAAAATTTCTGACGTTGTTGGACAAGAAGAGGCAAAGAGGAAAGCTAAGGTCATTCTTGAATACCTCAAGAATCCGAAGAAATTTGGCAAATGGGCACCTAAGAACGTTCTCTTCTACGGTCCTCCGGGAACTGGGAAGACTATGCTTGCAAAAGCATTGGCTAACGAGGCAAATACGCCATTTATTTCCGTTAAATCTACCAAGCTAATTGGTGAGCACGTTGGTGATGGAGCGAGGAAGATTCACGAGCTTTACGATAAGGCAAGAGATCTTATGCCATGCGTAGTATTTCTTGATGAATTCGACGCTATAGCCCTCGATAGAAGCTACCAAGATTTACGTGGCGATGTGTCTGAAATTGTGAATGCACTGCTAACAGAACTCGACGGTATGCTGAGCAACGAAGGTATTTGCACAATTGCAGCGACTAACAGGATAGAACTACTCGATTTTTCTATAAGAAGCAGATTTGAAGAAGAGATCGAATTCAAACTTCCAAGCTTTGAAGATCGAGTTCAAATTCTGAGGAATAATGTTAAAGAACTTCCTTTAGAAGTTAGAGCAAATCTTGAAATTATTGCTGAGCTCTCAGAGGGTCTCAGCGGGAGAGATCTTGTTGAGAAAATTATTAAAGCGTCTCTCCACAAGGTAATTGCGGAGGGAAAGGACATTATAGAGACAGAAGATCTTTTGAATACGGTAGAAAAGTTGAAGGTCTCCTCAAAACAACCGCCAAAACATATGTTTGTTTAAAAATAGATCAAACTCTCCTACCTCTAACTCGATCGATCTCGAATTTGGCTTTTTCGCTTACATGCATTACAGCCAAGGTTCCCGCCATTACTGGGTCGCTGATCACGAGATCACTGACTTCTGGAACGCTTCCAAACATGCTGAGAGATATAACCCTTATCCCGATCTTTCTCAGGTTTTTAACTTCATCAGCAATCTTTCCGCCCATCAGTCCACCAGCGAGCACAAGAACTTCTGCTCTATGAAGTCTTGAAACCGCTTTTACTGCTTCCGCAATCTCTTCTTCGCCAACTATGGGCATCGTATCAACGCTGATCCTTTCACCACGAAGATTGTGCCGATCCGCTTCACTTATCGCTCCTATTGCTACCTGAGAAACGAGAGCTCCACCACCGAGTATGATCACTCTCTTTCCATAGATCTGCTCAAATGGCTTCTCTTCTTCGAGTTCAATTATGTATTCAAGCTTTCTGATCTTATCAACCATTTTTTCAAAATCACCGCCGTCGATCTCAAAGTAGATCAGTGCCTTTCCCTTATGCTCTCCAAAGCGGAGTGGAAAGCTCTGAGCATATTGGACATTTCCACCTTCATCGGCTATGATTTTCGTTAAGTCTCTTAAGACTCCAATTTTGTTTTCTGCAACAATTCTCAGCCCACGTAACATCAGAACTTTGCCCCCGTAAGAGTTTTTGTCTCCAAAACTCCTTCAATAGCTCTTATTTTATTAACAACAACTTCACTCAGCTCTTCAAAATCCTTGACGACGATCTTAGCGATTAGATCGTATTCGCCAAAGAGAGGATAAAGCTCTTCAACTTCCTTTATGTTTGCAATTCTGTCGTAAACCTTTCTCTCTTTTCCTGGAGCGATCTTTATCAGCACAAATCCGAGAGCCATGAATTCAGTGAACTTTTAAGATTTAAAGCTTATCTTCAGACAAAAACAGAAAATGCCTAAATGAATCTATTTTCGACTAAATAGATCCAAATCTTGTCTTTAATATGATGCAAATTCTTTACAGCCTTTCCTTTTCCTTTCATCTCCTCCGAACTACACAATGCAATCCCCACAGCAATTGGGCTTTCTTTTCCCTCAACAGTAACATATACGAAGTCTCCTTCTTTTATTCTATTGTCAGCAAAAACTATGCCGGGTTTCATAACGTCTGCGCCGTTCATTATAAACTCTAACGCTCCTGAATCAACAGTAATACGATATCTTTCAGGTTTGAGTTTTATAGCTCCATAAACTGACAAGTAATGCTTCCCTTCATACTCAATAAGCAGTGGCACATTGTCAACGAGAATGAGCTTAATCTCTCCAAAGTCGAGAAGATCCATTTCTCCTTCAACAATAACTCCTGCCCTCTCATTGACTTCTTTACTTATTTCTTTAGCTTCTTTTTTTCTTAATCTCCTTCTATGCATATCGAAGAGTGTCGTGTAAATTTTTAAACTTTTGCTGAAGAACTTCGATAAAAAATAAATAACGCAGACAAACTTAACCCGATGAGTTTGCCGAGAAAGGAGAATTTCTCAGAGTGGTTCCACGAGATCATACAGACTGCGGAGATCATGGATGTTAGATATCCCGTTAAGGGGCTTTATGTCTGGTTTCCATTTGGTTTCAAGCTAAGACAGCTTGTTTACTCAAAGCTTAGGGAGATCATGGACAGAGAGCATAGCGAAGTCTATTTTCCCGCTTTGATTCCGGAAATAGAGCTTGGAAAAGAAGGGGAACACATTAAGGGCTTTGAGGACGAAGTTTACTGGGTAACACATGGCGGACTTTCACCGCTCGAAGTAAAGCTCGCTTTACGTCCAACAAGCGAGACCGCAATGTATCCAATGTTCAAGCTTTGGATCAGAAATCATGCGGATCTCCCGCTTAGAGTTTACCAGATCGTCAACACCTTCAGATATGAAACGAAGCATACAAGACCACTTATAAGGCTTAGAGAGATCACTTCCTTTAAAGAAGCTCACACCGCTCATAGAAACTACGAAGAAGCAGAAGAGCAAGTTAAGAAGGCTATAGGACATTATAAAGAATTCTACGACTTTCTTGCGATTCCTTACATGATAATTAGAAGACCCGATTGGGACAAATTCCCAGGAGCGGTTTACACAATTGCCTTCGACACCATTATGCCCGATGGTAGAAGCTTGCAGATCGGCACAGTTCATCATCTCGGAGACAACTTTGCAAAGACTTTTGAGATCAAATACGAAGCGGTGGATGGTAACCATTACTTCGTCCACCAAACATGCTATGGGATCTCCGAGAGATGTGTAGCTTCGTTGATCAGTATTCATGGCGACGATCTTGGCTTGATTTTGCCTTTTGAAGTTTCTCCAATTCAAATCGTAGTCATTCCAATTCTTTACAAAGGTAAGGAAGAGAAAGTGCTTGAATTAGCTAAGGAGTTAATTAATAAGCTCAAAGGGTTCAGAACGATCTTTGACACTGGTGAAGATAGACCAGGAGCAAAATACTATAAATGGGAGCTTAAAGGTGTGCCTTTGCGATTTGAAATTGGTCCTAAAGAAGCAGAGAGAAGAGAAGTCATCGTCTCTTTCAGAGACGAGAGAAAGAAATTAAGCATTCCAATCGAGGAGATCAATGAAGAGAAGATCAGAAAATGGGCAGAAGAAATGAGGGTTAGATTGAGAGCGAAGGCTGTTGAGTCGATCTTACGAAAATTGAGATTTCTTAGAGAAGCTTCTGAGCTCTCGGAAATTCTCAAGGAGAGCGTTGCCATTATACATCTCTGTAGAAATAAGAGCTGTGGAGAAGAAATTGAAAAGTTTGGAGGAAAGCTTCTCGGATGGCTCGAGGAGAAACCTGACTTTATTAGTTATCCCAAAGAAGGAGATTGTATAATTTGTGGCGGTAAGGGTTCCTTAGCTGTTTCTGCAAGGAGTTATTGAAATTATCTTGACAAAAAATACTAATTTTTTCGCTTCTAAGCAGAGAAAGAGGCTTAATTAGTGGATTTTACTAAAAGTTATAAAAATGTGTTAGAAATATCCAAGTCCAGCATTAACTGAATTGCATTGCACAAGTTTAGAGATTAAAATTCACTTTGAATTTAGCGAAAAATTTAAAAATCAAGCGGACTCAAATTTTTCTTAACTGGAATTGTGTAAATCCAACAAATCTCGTGAAAAACAGCTAAAATTGGAAAATAAGCTTAAAAATATGTTAAAAATTGAATTCGAAAAGGGGGTGAGCTCGATGGAGGGTGATGACTATGATAGTAGGCAGGCATATCATAGCAGAGCTTTACGGGGTGAGCCCAGAGCTCATCTCAAGGGAGGAGAATGTGCGATGCATTGTGGATGGGGTGGTGGATGAGGTAGGCTTGAACAAAGTCGGAAGCGTTTATAAGCAGTTTAATCCCCATGGTGTTACTGGAATTGTTTTGATCTCTGAAAGCCACGTTTCTATTCACACTTGGCCTGAATACGAACTTGTTAATCTTGACATTTTCACTTGTGGGGATCCACAAAAGGCGGAGAAAGCTTTTAAACTCTTCATAGAGAGATTTAAACCAAAGTCATATAGGCATTACATATTGGATCGGGGTTAAAAAATGAATAGGATTGAGATCCAAATACTACAAAGCCTTTTGAAGGGCGAATTAAGTGTTTATCAGCTTATAGATGAGCAAGATGCTTCTTTGCCTGAGTTTTTCGAGATTTTCGAGAAACTTCAAGTTCAAGGACTTTTGAAGGTCTTTAGTGGCAAAGTATCACTCACTGAAATGGGAAAAGAATTTTTGAGAGGTTTTATAAGATCTGATGCAGTTTGCAAGGCTTGTGATGGGACAGGATACAAGATAGATCCCTTTTTTCGAAAAGTTCTTTCTGAATTCTTAGAAATTACTAAAAATCGCCCACCCGCAGTGGAGAAATTCGATCAGGGTTTTATAAGCGAAGAAGGAGTGATAAGAAGGCTTGAATTCATACATGAAAGGGGCGACATCTATGGTAGCATTTTCGTCGTTGGTGATGACGATCTTTTTAGCCTTGCAGTTTCCCTCACAGATCTACCAAAGAAAGTGGTTGTTGTGGATATAGATGAAAGGCTCGTGAATTTCATAAATTTTGTTGCAAAAGAACGTGGTTTAAGGGTAGAAGCTCATGTTTACGATGTTCAAAAGGCTTTTCCAGAAGATTTTAGAAATAAATTTGACGTTTTTGTTACGGATCCGGTGGAAACAATTCCAGGAATAAAGCTATTTCTTTCGAGAGGTGTTTCAACTCTTAAAGGCATTGGTAGTTCCGCTTATTTCGGTTTGACAACTCTTGAAGCTTCGAGAAATAAGTGGTTTGAGATTGAGAAGATGATCCTCGATATGGGCTTTGTGATTACCGACATAAAAAGAAGGTTCAACGTTTATCCTGCAAGCGAAAAAAGTTACTCTCAATTTGAGGAAAAACTCCCAATTTTCAAGAAATTGGGTGTTAAAACAGACTACAACTGGTATAATTCAAGCCTTTTCAGGATAGAAGCGGTTAAAGAGCCAAAACCACTTGTAGAGGGAGAAATGATCATTGACGAGGAAGTTTATAAGGACGAAGAGAGTCTTGCAACCCCCTACTGAATTGCACTGCAAAAATATATATTTAGAATGAATACTCAAGATATGGAGATTCCAAACTTCATATTTCAGGCAACAGAGAACCTTGTAGAGAGACCCTGGGGTGGTGAATGGATCTCCTTGCTTAAAGGTTTTAGAAAGAAGGGAATTGGAGAATCTTGGGAGTTTTCTGCTCACCCATCTAATCCCTCTCAGGTTATTCTAAAGAGGAAAATAGCAAAGCTTACGGAATTATTCGTTGAAGCAAAGAAGGAAATACTTGGCGATCTAACAGAAAAACACACAGCTTTTCCATTGCTTGTGAAAATAATCGATGTTTCCGGAAGGTTCGACTTGCATGTTCATCCCTCTGCGAAGGTTGCTGAAAATTTTGGTGAGAGCGAGAAAGAGAAACAGAAAGCTTGGATCATGCTTGGCGGAACAGCTTTTATTGGCTTCTCGGAGAATCTGACTCAAGAGAAGTTTGAAGAAATTCTGAGTGATGAAAAGCAGATCTTTGAGAAGATGAACAAATTCGATGCAGGAATGTATGATACATTTATAATCCCTCCTGGAACTCTTCATTCTGCGGAGAATGCCAGAATGATTGAGATCTCTTCTAATTCAGAACTGAGTTATAAAATCACAGATGAAAAGGCAAAAAAAGCTGTTAGATTGGAAAAAATTGGAGATTTTGAGATAAAAGGAAAGAGAGGGAAAGTTGAGACTGATTTCTTCACAGCGGAAGTTGTTGAAGTTGCTGGAAAATTAGACTTCTCAATAAAAACCTTCAATCTTTTGCTGTGTCTTGAAGGTTATGCGGTGCTTCGAAGTGAGAAAGAGGTTGCGGATCTGCAAAAAGGGTATTCGTGCTTAGTCCCAGCATTTGTTGGAAATTACTCGATTCAAAGTGAAAGGGCAAAGGTTTTAAGGATCATTCCAAAATAGCTACAATCCGAATTCTTCTATTAGCTCGCCCATGTATTGGGTTGAATTCATTTAGATCTATTTTTAGCCGAAGATTATGAGCAAGACATTTAAAATTTCCTGAGCAATTTTTTCATGCCAATCGTGCAGGTTTATGTTTGGAAAGGAATTTCTTCGGAGGCTAAAAGGAAAATAATTACAGGAATTACAAAAACTTTTGTTGACTTGGGTATTCCAGCTGAAGCAGTTGAGGTCATAATTCAGGAAATTCCAAAAGAAGATTGGGGAATTGGAGGGCAATTAGCGAGTGAAAAGCTCCGAGAGGTAAAACCACCTTAATCAGCCTAAAAGTATAAGGGTTTTAGCTCCGAGATTTGAAGAAGCAGGTTTAAAGCCAGTAGAGTTAAAAGTTGGCACTAAGGAAATTGAAAGCATAAGGCTGGAGGTCAGTGCAAAAATATACCCAATAGGAGTAATAGAGATAACCCTTTCTACGAAATTCAAAAATTCAAGTTTTGAGGACGTTATAAGTCTCGTTAATATGTCTGAAAGCTTTGTTCGGTTTGAAGGTAGAGGTTGGAGAAGTTATCTCCAAATTTAGGAAGCAAATTGCGGGAATATTGGGAGCGAAAGAAATTGGGAGAAGCTCAGCGATAGGGAAGTTGAGAACACTCTACGATCTCTTAGCTACTCTGAAGACGAAGCAATTGTTGTGGATTGGTATTCTGCAGTGATCTGCGGTGGTGAAGAATACGTAGATGAACTTCTTCAAACAATCGAGATCGCCAACATTTAGCTTTTAGAGTTGAAGAACTACAATAATTACTAATAAAAGAATTGAAAGAGTCTGTTCTCTTAGAACGGTTTTCGTTCGCTCAGGAATTGGAGTCGCTTGGCTGAGTAAAACCTACACAGAGCTTTCAAAGACCGCAAGCGATCTCGCTGAACTGAGGATTGAAGTTATAGACTACGTTCACGATCTTAGGAACATTCTAAAATTCACTGGTGATTGGTATCTTGGAAAACTTTACAGCGCTTTGAGTGAGCGATTTAGAATTATTGATTGGCTTAACCTCGTGGATAAGAAGCTTGAACACCTTCAGGAGCTTTATTCAATGGCAATGGAGAGAGTTGACGTTTACAGAGCTACCACTTTGGAATTCTTGGTTCTAATACTCATCGTGTCTCTCGTTGTTCTTGAGATTCTGATGGTTGTTAAGCTTTAACTCATTAGATCTGTTGAAGAACTATCTTTTCAAACAGTTCTTTTCTCTCTCTCACTTTTTCAAAAACCTCTCCATAGCTACCGCTTGCCAAAATAGAGACGAGAGGGTCATCTTTACGGTAGAAGCCAAAAGGAATGTCTGCAAAGAAAGGATTTCCCAAGAGATCTCTTTTGATACTGAGATCACGATCTGCAAAGTAAATAGCACGAATCGCAAATCTCTTCGGCTTCATTTTTTCGATCTTTTTCTCCTCAAAGGCTTTAACGTGTAGCGAGAAAAGATTCACGTCAAGGCTCCATTCAACGCTATCCAAAGAGCCTTGGAACCTTGGATTAAGCTCTAAAACATAGGGCTTGTCCGCTAATATGAAATCGATGCCAATGGAACCTTTTAAATCAAAAAGCTCTGCAGTTTCTATTGCTATCCTCTCAAGTTCCCTTCTTTTCTCTTCCTCAACCTTTAAAGGGGTTA
>JANXDJ010000119.1:777-1302 GCA_025059545.1 Archaeoglobaceae archaeon | reverse complement strand
GCTAAGTTCGTCTATGGCATAGAGTTTAGCAAAGAATTTGAAGAGACGCTTAAGGATCTCGAAAGCCTTGGAAATGTCAAGATTTTCATAGAGGATGCCTTTAAATTTGATTTGGAAAAAATAGAGCCCGTTGATGTGATCTTGAATGATCTTACTTTACCTTTTTCATCTTCTATGGAAGCTCTAAGAAGGTTTCTTCCAAAATTAAATCCTAAAGGCAAAGTATTGTTCGTTCATAAGCTTGGAAAAAACGAAGAGCCTGATTTCTCTGGCTTTGAGATCGTCGCTTTTGAGAGATCGAAGGATCGAAGGGAAGTTTATTATTTGCTCACCATTTCTAATAGTTTTTAGCGCTACAAGATCGAATGCTCTTTTAGCTAATTTCAAAATTGCAACAAAAACTTTATAAAATATCATTACCAATATTGTATGGGGGTGAGAGCCAAGTCGGTGAGGAGCTCTCGGGAAGGGGTGAGCAAAGTATCAACCTCTCAATTTTTAAAATTTTAAAAGTATTATTTGATT
>JANXDJ010000119.1:0-767 GCA_025059545.1 Archaeoglobaceae archaeon | reverse complement strand
TTTTAAAAAGGTATTATTCGGTTCAAAAAGCTTCTCTAAATACCTTTAGAACCTCTTCTCTGCTCAAAGTCTTTGGAGCAAAGCGAAAACTCAGGTCTTTCATAGCAGAATCTGCAAGCAGATCAAGCTTTGTTGAAGTGTCCTCTTTTACAAGTTCCGAAGCTTTTGAAGGCAATGAAATTTTCTCGATCAACTCCTCGATCCTTTTCACGAGATCCGTGGAAGTTCTAAAGCCAAGCTTCTTTGAAAGTTCCTCAAGCCTCTCTTCTGGAATGTAAGCTTTAAGCACTCTTGGTAGGAAAATGGCAATGCTAAGGCTGTGATCAACATTTAAAATACTTCCAAAGGCATGAGCCAAAGCATGCACTGCGCCGAGCTGAGAGTTGTTGATCGCAACTCCCGCCATTGTTGCGGAGAGATGCATCTTTGCCCTTGCCTGAGCATCTCCATTGTAAGATCTTTCAAGGTTGTTCAATATTAGCTCAATGGCTCTCAAAGCAAATAAGTCTGACAATTCATTGTGCAGTTTTGTAAGATAGGCTTCAATTCCATGAGCCAATGCATCGATTCCAGTGCTTGCTACAAGCTTTTTGGGCATCTTTTCAACCAATCTATAGTCAAGGATCGTCATATCAGGTATGAACTCGAAATTTATTGCAGAGATCTTAGAATTTCCTTCCCTAAGCATCACCGCCAGCGTAGCGTCCGCACCACTTCCACTTGTTGTTGGCACAGTTATCAGCTTTGCTTTTCTTTTAAATCCCATA
>JANXDJ010000118.1 GCA_025059545.1 Archaeoglobaceae archaeon | reverse complement strand
CGTGGGACGAACTAACAACTTGGCAACGCCAAAAAGTTGCCTTTCAATACCCGTTTTCAGGGTTCTGAGATTGCTACGTGGGACGAACTAACAACTTGGCAACGCCAAAAAGTTGCCTTTCAATACCCGTTTTCAGGGTTCTGAGATTGCTACGTGGGACGAACTAACAACTTGGCAACGCCAAAAAGTTGCCTTTCAATACCCGTTTTCAGGGTTCTGAGATTGCTACCAAAGTCATGGTAAAGAAACCGAGCTTTTTCGAATACACATTCTTTCAATACCCGTTTTCAGGGTTCTGAGATTGCTACTAGTTTTCAATGTTGACGAAGTGGACATTTATTATGACTTTCAATACCCGTTTTTAGGGTTCTGAGATTGCTACTCACTCCCCATTTATACATCCATCGAGCATCGATACGCATCCTTTCAATACCCGTTTTCAGGGTTCTGAGATTGCTACACCTTATCCACTCCATTATGCTTACAAGGAGTTTTTTATACTTTCAATACCCGTTTTCAGGGTTCTGAGATTGCTACAGCGTTTATGAGTGAATACGTATGCCATCTCAGAAATCCAATCTTTCAATACCCGTTTTCAGGGTTCTGAGATTGCTACATATTTCTATAACGTTATTCAATAACGTTTATATTGTCTTTCAATACCCGTTTTCAGGGTTCTGAGATTGCTACTACAAGCTGAGAGGGCTGAGCGGGATATGTTTCTTTTTACCTTTCAATACCCGTTTTCAGGGTTCTGAGATTGCTACACAACCCTATAACCCCCATCAACCCCTCTTTAAATTCTCTGAGCCCTTTCAATACCCGTTTTCAGGGTTCTGAGATTGCTACCGATTCCTTACTGCTACATGAATCAAAACATAACTTTCAACTTTCAATACCCGTTTTCAGGGTTCTGAGATTGCTACCCAAATGCTACTATCCACACGCACATCTTCAAGAGCTTTTGCCTTTCAATACCCGTTTTCAGGGTTCTGAGATTGCTACCCGCCTGAAAAGATTCTCAAACCGTATCCTGTTTTGTTCACTTTCAATACCCGTTTTCAGGGTTCTGAGATTGCTACTGCAGAGGAAAGCCAGATGAAGAGAACGGCAAGTTCACTTTCAATACCCGTTTTCAGGGTTCTGAGATTGCTACTATAGCTTTTTTATCACAAAAACCCCTTGCTAAAACGCTTTCAATACCCGTTTTCAGGGTTCTGAGATTGCTACACATATATTACTATATACGCAGAACGCCAGAATGCCACTTTCAATACCCGTTTTCAGGGTTCTGAGATTGCTACCAACAAAATAGTGCTGTTCG
>JANXDJ010000117.1 GCA_025059545.1 Archaeoglobaceae archaeon | reverse complement strand
TCCGATGATCTTTCAATACCCGTTTTCAGGGTTCTTCGATTGCTACGTGTGTGTGAATCAGTATTTGGTGAAAATTACGGAGAGCTTTCAATACCCGTTTTCAGGGTTCTTCGATTGCTACATGACTCGCTTAGCAAAAGATAATAACGATATTCAATATCTTTCAATACCCGTTTTCAGGGTTCTTCGATTGCTACTTGTGCACGGAACTATAGGCATGTTTATGTTCATCCACTTTCAATACCCGTTTTCAGGGTTCTTCGATTGCTACTTTGCTTTCGGATACTGTTTTTTGATTTGTTCAATCGTGCTTTCAATACCCGTTTTCAGGGTTCTTCGATTGCTACGATTCGTAATTGTCATTTAGATTGTTCGCAGTATAATATCTTTCAATACCCGTTTTCAGGGTTCTTCGATTGCTACTTAAGGGTTTGCTTGTGATTGCGGTTGGCATAATTTGGCTTTCAATACCCGTTTTCAGGGTTCTTCGATTGCTACATATACCAGTCAAGGCAGAAAGAAAACGAATAGCAGGCTTTCAATACCCGTTTTCAGGGTTCTTCGATTGCTACTTTATTTGTAGTCAGGGCAGAAGGAAAGCATACGCAACTTTCAATACCCGTTTTCAGGGTTCTTCGATTGCTACATAATTAATTGGATAGATCCGCAAGGAGAAATCACACTTTCAATACCCGTTTTCAGGGTTCTTCGATTGCTACTGAAGAAAAAGGAATAGAAGAGATTTACCCATCAGATGACTTTCAATACCCGTTTTCAGGGTTCTTCGATTGCTACACAGAAAGCTGAGCGAAGTTTTCGAAACGTTGGAAAAAGCTTTCAATACCCGTTTTCAGGGTTCTTCGATTGCTACTGAGTTCAGCGAGCTAATTATGTTTCCAAATAACCACAAACTTTCAATACCCGTTTTCAGGGTTCTTCGATTGCTACAGGGGAAATAGTAACGTGGAGATTTATAGTAATGGATGACTTTCAATACCCGTTTTCAGGGTTCTTCGATTGCTACAAAACTTCGGGAAGTTTTCGGTTTGCTCGATAGGATTACTTTCAATACCCGTTTTCAGGGTTCTTCGATTGCTACTTACCAATGTATGCTGTCGGTAAAGGGATTTCAAAAGCCTTTCAATACCCGTTTTCAGGGTTCTTCGATTGCTACGAATAAAGAAGTTAAGGGAATCAATTGAGAGACTGAACTTTCAATACCCGTTTTCAGGGTTCTTCGATTGCTACGCGATACCTCGAGCAGTGAAAACTGCGCCATGCATTCCTGTTCTTTCAATACCCGTTTTCAGGGTTCTTCGATTGCTACAAAAAGGTCAGTTGTAGTAAAAAAC
>JANXDJ010000116.1 GCA_025059545.1 Archaeoglobaceae archaeon | reverse complement strand
CCCGTTTTCAGGGTTCTTCGATTGCTACAAAAAGGTCAGTTGTAGTAAAAAACGCACCAATTCCCTTTCAATACCCGTTTTCAGGGTTCTTCGATTGCTACGTTGTGTGTAATACTCTACTCTCGACGAAGATGATTTCTTTCAATACCCGTTTTCAGGGTTCTTCGATTGCTACGTAATTTTCATTATCGATAATGATAACTTCGATATAACTTTCAATACCCGTTTTCAGGGTTCTTCGATTGCTACTGGTAGAAGAAGACCACGCTACAAACTAAATGAAGCTAAACTTTCAATACCCGTTTTCAGGGTTCTTCGATTGCTACCGTTTGCAGAAGAACGTCTTGAATACGCAAAAGCCTTGCTTTCAATACCCGTTTTCAGGGTTCTTCGATTGCTACGTAGCAGAGTGGAAAATTCCAGATTTTTATGAAGATTTTAGCTTTCAATACCCGTTTTCAGGGTTCTTCGATTGCTACAGATGAAAGAGTAGTTGCTGAACTCGAAGTAGTGAAAGCAACTTTCAATACCCGTTTTCAGGGTTCTTCGATTGCTACGACTTTATTTTGAGATTTTTGGGACAATATACGTTTTGACTTTCAATACCCGTTTTCAGGGTTCTTCGATTGCTACATAGGAAATTCGTATGAAGAAACCAAGGTGAAATGATGATCTTTCAATACCCGTTTTCAGGGTTCTTCGATTGCTACGAACCAACTATATCTTTATTTGCTTTTTTCGTAAAAATCTTTCAATACCCGTTTTCAGGGTTCTTCGATTGCTACTTCTTATAGCTGCAGCTATTCCGTATATTATCAAAGCTTTCAATACCCGTTTTCAGGGTTCTTCGATTGCTACAAAAATCAGGCAGTAATGATCTTTAGTTGTAATAGACCTTTCAATACCCGTTTTCAGGGTTCTTCGATTGCTACAGCAGTTTTCGGGACAATTCCGCAGAATTTAACACCACAACCTTTCAATACCCGTTTTCAGGGTTCTTCGATTGCTACTGCTCGTGAGGTGGAAATTCTCGATTGGGGGTGATTTCTTTCAATACCCGTTTTCAGGGTTCTTCGATTGCTACTTCTGCGTTTTTACTCGCAAATTTTTTTCCGCAAATCCTTTCAATACCCGTTTTCAGGGTTCTTCGATTGCTACGGGCTTTTGTTGTGGCTTTGGTAGCGCAGATTTTGACTTTCAATACCCGTTTTCAGGGTTCTTCGATTGCTACCTGTTAACAGTTTCTGCGAGTGAATCCCCCTTAAGGGCTTTCAATACCCGTTTTCAGGGTTCTTCGATTGCTACAAATAAAGAATCCGATTCCTGATCCGTATACTGTTTTAACTCTTTCAATACCCGTTTT
>JANXDJ010000115.1 GCA_025059545.1 Archaeoglobaceae archaeon | reverse complement strand
AAACGGGTATTGAAAGATCTCTGGCATTGGTGCATTTTTTACTGTGACGTTACGTAACAATCTCAGAACCCTGAAAACGGGTATTGAAAGTTCTCCACTTCTAACCCCAGCCTTCTTGCTAAAGCCACGTAACAATCTCAGAACCCTGAAAACGGGTATTGAAAGCTCATCAATGCCGTAAGTTTTAAGCCAACTCTCCAATTCAGTAGCAATCTCAGAACCCTGAAAACGGGTATTGAAAGTTTGAACGGGCTGAGCAATTGCTTGCGTCAATTGCACTGGGTAACAATCTCAGAACCCTGAAAACGGGTATTGAAAGTTATTACTGGGCAAGCGGAGAAATCGGGGCTCTGGAATTGCGGTAACAATCTCAGAACCCTGAAAACGGGTATTGAAAGAAATCATCAAACTTCAATCTCAACAACAATTCGCTGTAACAATCTCAGAACCCTGAAAACGGGTATTGAAAGCTGCACACTAAATACTCCCCACCCATGTCCTCAATAAGTAACAATCTCAGAACCCTGAAAACGGGTATTGAAAGTTAATCAACTCTTCTTTCCCCTCGAACTCAAATATGCCAAGTAACAATCTCAGAACCCTGAAAACGGGTATTGAAAGACTGACCCGTGCAATCTGCCAATCCATGTCCCACATCTTGTAACAATCTCAGAACCCTGAAAACGGGTATTGAAAGTTAATCCTTGCCGTGTCTCCCATTTCCTCAATCTCAGTGTAACAATCTCAGAACCCTGAAAACGGGTATTGAAAGTGTCATACACTCTTACACCTGCCCCCCTCCTGTTCCCGTAACAATCTCAGAACCCTGAAAACGGGTATTGAAAGAAAATTCTGGACATAAACGATGTGCCCGAAGAAATTAGAGTAACAATCTCAGAACCCTGAAAACGGGTATTGAAAGCGTTTTTTTTCCTCCACCTCCAGCCCACTTTTGCGGAGTAACAATCTCAGAACCCTGAAAACGGGTATTGAAAGAAAGTTTTTAATATGTAATACTTCACACTCATCACCTCTGTAACAATCTCAGAACCCTGAAAACGGGTATTGAAAGTCCAGCTCCGCCAAATACTTATTCACATCCATCTTACTCAGTAGCAATCTCGAAACCCCGAAAACGGGTATTGAAAGCAACCCTTGATTATACCATCGCAATAACACTTCAAACAGTAGCAATCTGAAAACCCTGAAAACGGGTATTGAAAGGAAATCAATATCCGCACCGCAAACTGGTGACTTCTCTGTGTAGCAATCTGAAAACCCTGAAAACGGGTATTGAAAGGCTTTACTCTTAATCCTGTATACGCCTTTTTCGGTAAGTAGCAATCTGAAAACCCTGAAAACGGGTATTGAAAGTTTGTCGTCTTTGTCCCAAACCCAGCCTCGCAAAAATCTGTAGCAATCGAAGAACCC
>JANXDJ010000114.1 GCA_025059545.1 Archaeoglobaceae archaeon | reverse complement strand
GTGTCAGGAGTGAAGAAACTCATTATTTTTGTTTCCTCTGGTTTTATTATCCTCGGCTTTACGTAGATCGTCTCAATTCCCTTCGCCTTAGCTACTAAACTCTGAACTCGATCAGAGGTTACCAAGATCGCACTATGTTCTTTTGCTATGTCCCTTATCATGCTGTCTATTTCTCCACCCTTTGCGAGCTTTATTTCATCAATGTTTGGTCTTCTTCCAACGAATTCTACCCTTATTCCTCTATTCTTTGCAATTTGGACAATTTTCTCAACCTCTGCAAGCCCTCTAAATCCACTGATGTGTCCAAAATTAGCCTGAGCTTCAAGCTCTGCAATTACCGCTTCAGGAATTATGATCTCTTCCACTTTTTCCTCTTCAAGCATTTTTGAAATTCCGCCAGCTATGATTATGCTCGTATCAGGAACTATTCTCATCCTCCAACCTCCTGAAGAAACAAGTCCTATTTCCAGTATGACAAGCATTGCCTTTTTGCTCAACCAAATAAAGCAGAGCATCGCAGTCACAATCAACTCTAATCTCGATCAACTTTTGCGTATTTCCACTGTTTCCGCCCTTCATCCATAATTCATTCCTACTTCTGCTCCAATAGTGAGCATAACCACTCTCGAGGCTTTTTCGAATTGCAAGCTCATTCGCATAGGCAAGCATGAGCACTTCCTTCGTATTCACATCCTGTGCGATCACGGGTATCAAGCCATCCTTGAACTTGAGCTTTGAAAGATCCATATCTAAAGGCTCTTGCCTCCTTAAAATTCTTTACTTCTCTAAAACCAAATTTGAGAACTTCATTCTAACCTTGCAGAATGAACAGATCTCTCCACTCGAAATTTCCCCGCAGATTGAGCAGTATTTCGTCTCTAATGGCTTTTCTGCTTTGCTTACCAACCCTCTAACGAAATTCTTTACAAATCCTGGCTTTTTTAATTCAATAGAATAGACTATTTCCTTCCATTCTGGCTTTGGAGCGTATGGACATTCTCCAGACTTAAATGGAAGCCCTTTGAGAATTGTGTAGAGCATGTTTTCCTTCTCGCTTATCTCGAAGAGTGGTCGAGCCCTTGCAACAACTTTCACATCGAAAGGCTCGATCCTTGGCAAAAGCTTTTCCGCAAAGATCTGTTGATTTCCAGCGATATTTTTAAGATAAAAGGAAGCAAGATCTTCTGCAGTATGCCCAGTGGCGATTACGCTAAAGCCATTTTCTCTTGCAAATTTGTTCATAATGTATCTCTTTGCGGTTCCACAGACGGAGCAAACTCTTCCCCTTACTTGCGGGATCGTGAAACCGTAGTCTTCAAGGGAAACAACGTTAAGTTTTGCTGAAAGCAAGCTCGCAAGCTTTTCTACTTTTTCCTTTGAATCTCTTGAGTATTCTCCGATTCCGAGATCTATGTAGAGCATCTCAAAATCGTAGCCAAT
>JANXDJ010000113.1 GCA_025059545.1 Archaeoglobaceae archaeon | reverse complement strand
AGATTTGATGAGATTGGGACACCTTTGTGCATAACTGTAGACCATCAGACTTTCGAAGATAACACTGTAACCATAAGGGACAGAGATACTACAAGGCAAGTTAGAGTAAAAATTTCAGAACTTGAGAGAATTTTGCGAGAGATTATTAATAGCGAAAAGAGAATAGAGGATTTTGGAGAGATCTTTAGATGATCGTCCTCTCTGGAGGAACGGGGACACCAAAGTTGCTTGCTGGAATGAAAGAAGTTGCTGATTTTTCCGTAGTGGTTAACACCGCTGAAGACATTTGGATCTCTGGAAACAAAATATGCCCAGATATAGATTCCGTGATCTACGCTCTTGCGGAGATCATAGATAGGGAAAGATGGTGGGGGATTGAGGGAGACAGTTTTCTAACCCATAAAAGGCTTAAAGAACTTGGATTCGATGAAATGATGATGGTAGGAGATCTTGACAGAGCAACGCATATTATAAGGAGCGAAGAGCTTAGGAAAGGCAAAAGTCTTGTTGAAGCCACTAAAACCGTTGCAAAAGCTTATGGGGTTAAGCATGGCATATATCCAATGTGCAACGAAGATGTTGCAACCACGATCTTAACTACTGAAGGAGAGATGCATTTTCAGGAGTTTTGGGTTAAAAGAAAAGGAGCTCCAGAGGTCATTGATCTATTCTTTAAGGGTATTGAAAAAGCTAAGATTCCTGAAGATGTTGTAAAAGAGCTTAAGAAGGATGAGGAAATTCTAATCGGTCCAAGCAATCCGATCACGAGCATAATGCCGATCTTGAGTGTAGAAGATTTTAGAGATAGGTTGAGAGGTAAAAAAGTGATCGCAGTTTCGCCAATAGTCGGCAATAACCCGCTCAGCGGTCCAGCGGGAAAGTTTATGAAGGCAAAAGGCTATGAAGTGTCGCCAGTAGGAGTTTTTGAAGTCTACAAGGACTTTCTTTCCGCGCTTATAGTTGATGAAGCGGATTCAAAACTCGTCTCAAAAAATTTTTTTGCAACAAAAACGATCATGAAGAGCAAAGAAGATGCTATAAGGTTATCTGAGTTCATCTTGAAGCTCTTTGATAAAATATGAATGATTATATAAAAAAATTAAAATATCCACTTCACTGCGAGCACTGCGAAGGTATAAGCGATGTTGAAAATCCAAAGCATCATCCAAGCTATGAGATCACAAATGAATGCAATCTGGACTGCATTTTTTGCTATTCGAGAATTGCAAAGGCTAAAGGTTTGCCCAAGCCAGGTTACTATGGTGATATGAATCCAAAGGCTATAACGATCTCGCAATTTGGAGAACCACTTTTAGCAGGAGAGAAAGAAGTTATCAGGATTGCAAAAGCTCTTCGAGAGATTTTTGGAGAAATAAGATTAGATTTGCAGACAAATGGTGTCCTATTAACTCCAAAAATTTGTGAAGAGTTTGACATAATCATGATAAGTCTTGATGCGGGAAGCAGAGAAGGCTACAAAAGGATCACGAAAAAAGACTTCTTTGAGAGAGTCGTTGAAAACAT
>JANXDJ010000112.1 GCA_025059545.1 Archaeoglobaceae archaeon | reverse complement strand
CTCCCCAAACCGTCGTAGTTCCTCCCTTAGAGTAGCAATCGAAGAACCCTGAAAACGGGTATTGAAAGTTTAATCGCCCCCGATTTTTACTACTTTCTTAAATCCAGTAGCAATCGAAGAACCCTGAAAACGGGTATTGAAAGAGAAGACTTAATTTGTTCATCTCCCCTCACCCTCTAAAGTAGCAATCGAAGAACCCTGAAAACGGGTATTGAAAGAAAAATTGGAGAAGTGCCATAAACCTCTTCCTAACTTGTAGCAATCGAAGAACCCTGAAAACGGGTATTGAAAGAAGTATAAATTCCCCACTCTCTCCAAAGTATGCTACGTAGCAATCGAAGAACCCTGAAAACGGGTATTGAAAGGCTTTCGTGAGTGGTATTTTGTTATTTCTTGCAAAGAGTAGCAATCGAAGAACCCTGAAAACGGGTATTGAAAGACCTTTTTTTCTAATTCTTCAAACATTTTTTCTCACCTGTAGCAATCGAAGAACCCTGAAAACGGGTATTGAAAGAAACGTATTCAACCATTTTCCATCACCTCCTTTTACTATGTAGCAATCGAAGAACCCTGAAAACGGGTATTGAAAGGAAGTTATCAACCGTATGCCCCTTTAGAAGAACCGCTAGGAGTAGCAATCGAAGAACCCTGAAAACGGGTATTGAAAGGTGTTAGGGGGTTGGTGAAGGGGTATGATGTGAGGACAAGTAGCAATCGAAGAACCCTGAAAACGGGTATTGAAAGCAGAAGGTATTTTGATTGTTTTAGAATAGAAGAGCCTTCGTAGCAATCGAAGAACCCTGAAAACGGGTATTGAAAGAAAATCAGCCTTCCTTTAATTACCTTTTCTTTTTCCCATGTAGCAATCGAAGAACCCTGAAAACGGGTATTGAAAGATGCCAAACCCCAAATTATTCCAACCGCAATCACAAGCAGTAGCAATCGAAGAACCCTGAAAACGGGTATTGAAAGATAGTAAAAGAATTTTATAAAAAATACGAACTACCGCCAGGTAGCAATCGAAGAACCCTGAAAACGGGTATTGAAAGTTCTTCTCTGTATAATTTCGCAAACATTTTAATTATAAGTAGCAATCGAAGAACCCTGAAAACGGGTATTGAAAGTCCCTCTGAAGCTTGCACCTCATAATTCCGCTCACCTCCGTAGCAATCGAAGAACCCTGAAAACGGGTATTGAAAGTCCGCATTTCCTCTTTTCTCTTCTTTCTGACCCTTACGTAGCAATCGAAGAACCCTGAAAACGGGTATTGAAAGACTCTAATCAATTGATCTATTACCTCATTGTATTTTTTGTAGCAATCGAAGAACCCTGAAAACGGGTATTGAAAGAAAAATGTTTTCCCATTGACTGTTATTTTATTTTCTGCGTAGCAATCGAAGAACCCTGAAAACGGGTATTGAAAGCTTTCTCCGCTATCGTTTTTTGTATTTATTGCTTTTTTCGTAGCAATCGAAGAACCCTGAAAACGGGTATTGAAAGCATTATTATTCACGCACGCGCACACATTATTGTGCTCAGTAGCAATCGAAGAACCC
>JANXDJ010000111.1 GCA_025059545.1 Archaeoglobaceae archaeon | reverse complement strand
GTTGTGAGGTACTCAAGCTTTCAATACCCGTTTTCAGGGTTCTTCGATTGTTACTTTCATTGAGGACAATAATTGTTTGGTCTGTCTGGTTCTTTCAATACCCGTTTTCAGGGTTCTTCGATTGTTACGGAAAGCTAGAGTTAGAAGCCTACTTATAGCTTCACTTTGCTTTCAATACCCGTTTTCAGGGTTCTTCGATTGTTACGTTCTTGCGAAGTATGTATCCAATGGGCTACTTGGTTCATCTTTCAATACCCGTTTTCAGGGTTCTTCGATTGTTACGATCAATGCCAGCAATTTGCAAAAAATAAAATACTTAAACTTTCAATACCCGTTTTCAGGGTTCTTCGATTGTTACATAAATTCATAGTTGTTCTCCGAGCGCATAATAATCGTCTTTCAATACCCGTTTTCAGGGTTCTTCGATTGTTACTGAAAATAGATGACAGACTTGCGTTTGAAATAAGAAAACTTTCAATACCCGTTTTCAGGGTTCTTCGATTGTTACGTGTCGTAGAGAAAACAACTTTGGAAAAATTGGATAAACTTTCAATACCCGTTTTCAGGGTTCTTCGATTGTTACTCATCCCATACATTGACACCCATGCCACTACAGCGGTAACTTTCAATACCCGTTTTCAGGGTTCTTCGATTGTTACTTACATCGTGCGGATGGTCTTGAGCAAAAAATAAGGGCTTTCAATACCCGTTTTCAGGGTTCTTCGATTGTTACGCGAAAGTTGTGCACGCAGGCGCAGAGGGGATTGACTTTCAATACCCGTTTTCAGGGTTCTTCGATTGTTACAAATAAGTTTGTTGAAGCTGAAGTGGATGCAAGCAGCTTTCAATACCCGTTTTCAGGGTTCTTCGATTGTTACGGAAACGATTAAATTTTATTGAAGGGAATAATATTAGTTCTTTCAATACCCGTTTTCAGGGTTCTTCGATTGTTACATATAATTGCAGCGAGACAGAGGAAAAAAGCAATAACTTTCAATACCCGTTTTCAGGGTTCTTCGATTGTTACATGCTTTTTCACGATTACAAAATTTCGATAACAGAGGGCTTTCAATACCCGTTTTCAGGGTTCTTCGATTGTTACGCGCAAGGTGAGAGAGAAGAAAGTTTCGGAAATGAATCTTTCAATACCCGTTTTCAGGGTTCTTCGATTGTTACCGAGAATAGCGTTTTTGCAATTATTGAAAAACGAGCTTTCAATACCCGTTTTCAGGGTTCTTCGATTGTTACTTTTACTATGATCCTTTTGATTCACTTGACACAGCATTTTCTTTCAATACCCGTTTTCAGGGTTCTTCGATTGTTACAAAAGGACAAGTTATTTTTTGAATATGACGATAAAAACTTTCAATACCCGTTTTCAGGGTTCTTCGATTGTTACATAGAATAACGATTTTTGAGCGTTAAGCAATATATCTTTCAATACCCGTTTTCAGGGTTCTTCGATTGTTACGGATATGGCAAGGAGGTTTGGTAGTAAGAGCGCGGTTATTGCTTTCAATACCCGTTTTCAGGGTTCTTCGATTGTTACTGTCGGATATAAGAGTAGGCAGAGGTGCGTGGGATATCTTTCAATACCCGTTTTCAGGGTTCTTCGATTG
>JANXDJ010000110.1 GCA_025059545.1 Archaeoglobaceae archaeon | reverse complement strand
AGACCCGTTTTCAGGGTTCTTCGATTGCTACAAAAACTAATACTTGTTAAGCCATTGTTTGATAGAATCTTTCAATACCCGTTTTCAGGGTTCTTCGATTGCTACACAGATCTTTATCCTCTGGGGCTGAGATGATGCTAAACTTTCAATACCCGTTTTCAGGGTTCTTCGATTGCTACTTAGTTTTGCTCTCTCAACATTCGAGATTTTACCGTCTTTCAATACCCGTTTTCAGGGTTCTTCGATTGCTACCTTAATAGAAAAAGGAGGTGAGAAAGATGAAAAAAGACTTTCAATACCCGTTTTCAGGGTTCTTCGATTGCTACATGAAAACTATTGCTTCTACAAGATGCGAAAAATAAAAGCTTTCAATACCCGTTTTCAGGGTTCTTCGATTGCTACTTAAGCGTGGTGTTATACGTTTAGACGAAGCAGTCGCCTTTCAATACCCGTTTTCAGGGTTCTTCGATTGCTACGCAGAGGTCAAGGGCAGAATTGTATATTCATTACTCAACTTTCAATACCCGTTTTCAGGGTTCTTCGATTGCTACATGGAATACCAAGGTTTGGAATTAGTATATTAAGACCCTTTCAATACCCGTTTTCAGGGTTCTTCGATTGCTACGCGGTGGATGTAAGCGGGAGTGTTTTTAATAGAGTAAACTTTCAATACCCGTTTTCAGGGTTCTTCGATTGCTACAATCGTCAGAGCCCAACGGGTTTATGTTCACCGTATAATCTTTCAATACCCGTTTTCAGGGTTCTTCGATTGCTACTAAGCTAAAGGAATACATTTCACAGCAAGAGCTTGAAAACTTTCAATACCCGTTTTCAGGGTTCTTCGATTGCTACAAAATAATTTGCTTGTTCTTTGGTATTTTGACAGAAGGACTTTCAATACCCGTTTTCAGGGTTCTTCGATTGCTACAGCTCTGTAATTGTTTTCATCGCAGTATTCTACATAACACTTTCAATACCCGTTTTCAGGGTTCTTCGATTGCTACCAAATGCCTGAAGCTCTCCACCGCAAGGGCAAGTTTTCTTTCAATACCCGTTTTCAGGGTTCTTCGATTGCTACAATATAATAGGCTTAGCCCGCATTTTTTGGATCCATACCTTTCAATACCCGTTTTCAGGGTTCTTCGATTGCTACTTTGACCAGGATCCTGGTCAATTTTTAAGGCTACTGTCTTTCAATACCCGTTTTCAGGGTTCTTCGATTGCTACGGACAAGAAGATGAAAAAAGAAGAGTTCGAGGTCGTCTTTCAATACCCGTTTTCAGGGTTCTTCGATTGCTACGTTTTAAGGCATACGATATTTACACTTCAGGATTTCGCTTTCAATACCCGTTTTCAGGGTTCTTCGATTGCTACAATTTTTTTTGTGTTTTTTTTATTTTTTTGCAAAATGTCTTTCAATACCCGTTTTCAGGGTTCTTCGATTGCTACCCTACTTAAAAATTTTCTAAACTACAAAAATATAAGCTTTTCGCTCTTCTTTCAGTAACACCAACTGCATCCCTAAAAATTGAGGGGGAGTTTAAAAAGGGATGCAGTGAGCATATAAGCTTATAGCTTTCTTTCCATGCTTATTGAATTCAAAAAATTTCGAATAAAAATCATTCCAGCCAAGAAATTGTTCTATAA
>JANXDJ010000010.1 GCA_025059545.1 Archaeoglobaceae archaeon | reverse complement strand
GATGCAACAAGTAGATTTGCAAAATTCCAAAGCAATAAAGATCCTTCTTTACCCGCCCATAATGCGGAGATCTTGTATTCGAAGCTCATTTCTCTCTGTGAATAGCTGTAGACGTAGTAGATCGAGAAATGATCGGTAATGAGGTAGTAGAGTAGCAGTAGCATTGAGGCCAAGCATAAAGACAAGGAGCCATAAAGAGTGATCTCACCAAATTCCGCAAATCTCAAATTTCGCTTTGAAATTGCAAAAAAAATTGTTGAAATAATTGCTAAGCTTGTTGAGGTTATTAGCAATTCAAAGCCGAGCAATCAACCACCCTTGTATTCAGTGTGGCATTTGCTCAGAAGCTCCTTGACGTAAAAAATTCCATCTTTCCAGTCTCCTGTAGCAATAACTTCTTCTCCTGAAACTTCCTTTTCGTAAACAGCTAAAATCTTCGCTTTTTCATCGGTTATATAGAAGTAAAATAAGCCATTGCTATGGCTCCGATTCTCAACTCTTCCACTAACAACGATGTTTTCCGCATTCTGAATTTTAAGGAGCTCTGAAGGTGTCAGAGAAGAGGATGAACTATGATAAAGAGTAAAGATGGCAAATCCAATGAATACGAGCAGGAGTATTAGAGCGTATTTTGGCATGAATAAAGTAGTTGGAAGATTATAAAGATTTTTGGAATAAAAAATTGATTTAAATCATCCGAACTGCTTTAAAATGTCTCTCAAGAAGATCTTATGCTGTCCCAACTTTCCGCCGTAATTTCCCGCAGAGAGCTTTAAAACTCCATCGATCTTGCTTGCAACGTCCAAGCAGACGAACATCGCTTTCTTTACAGCCTCAAGGTTTACACCATTTATCACGATCTCTGGAATCGATTTAACGCCATCTGGCACCTTAGAGTCTGGAATCTTGCCCTTAAGCGTTGGGCAGAAGTAGTGATTTGTTGTTGGACCAATTTCAGGGAACTTCGTTTCTGGCTTGCTTCCAGCGGAGCAAATGTCAAAAGAGGTAATAACGCCATCAAGTTGCTTCAAAGCTTCAACACAAGCTTCTCCAGCTTCTAAAGCAGATGATTCGCTATCGCAGAAGAGCCAAATATTTCCACCTGCGATTCCATTTGCATATCCAATGAACCTTTCGATCACGAACTCGCCAAACATGATTGGCACAACTATAACCTTTCTACCCCATCTCTCCTCTTCCCACTCATAGCCATCTCCGCATCTTCCGACGTTGAGCTCCGCATCGAACTTCGTTTCACTATCTGTTGCATTAAAAACCCTCGTAGTTGGCACCACGAGAATTCCTTGTCTAAGCCTTTTGCTCATCTCTCTCATTAACACATCCATGAACTTCTTGCTCTTCTGCACCCACACTTGACAAATCGCCCCGACTCTTCCATCAGGAGTTTCACTCGGAGACAACCACTTCTCTATCCCCCCTTCAGACTCTCCGAAAACTGTAGAGGGTAGAGCGGTTGCAGAATATACAGCTTTCTCAAGAAGCCATCTGTGCTTAGCGGTCACTATAAATCTCGAGTAAATCCCATCGAAGGCTTCGCAGTATGTATCTTCAACCGGAACACCGTTTATCTCAAGCATGTTTCTCCAAGTGTTCAGAGATTTAAAACTTTTTTGAAGTGTCTAAATGTCCAAAAATTTTTAGAGTGATTAAACTACCGAGCAAGTTTTTTAAATTTATGTAAATACTTCTAAAAGTGAAAGTTCGGATAGAGTTTTATGCAACTCTAAGAGACAGATTTGGAAAGGGTATAGAAGTAGACTGTGATGGCACACTTGGAGGAGCTTTTCTTTCAGCATCAAAAATTCTTGGGAAGGACTTTCTTAAAGAGGTTTTTGATGAGAATGGAGCGTATAGAGATGATCGGATCATCACAGTGAATGGTAGAAATTTAAAAGATGAGTTGATCGAAAACCTCAAAGAAGGAGATAGAATAGCAGTTTTTCCTCCAGTGGCGGGCGGATGATCGAGAAGATCCAGCTTGAATTAACTACGAGCTGTAACCTGAGTTGTGAATACTGTCTCAGACCGAATATGATCTCCGAGCTCGATCAAGAGATCGTAGAGAAAGTTAACGGTATGGCGAAGAAGTTCGTTCTCTATGGTTATGGTGAGCCTTTGCTTCATGATAAACTGCTCGATCTTGTTAAGCTCCTTGATGGAGAACTCGTTCTCAGCACGAATGGGATGGTTGATGAGAAATTTTACGAAGTGGCAGATTTGGTCGATTTAATCGGAATATCGCTCGATCTTAACGATAGTTTAAGACGTGGGATGGAGCTGAACAAGATCCTTCGCAAGCTCGACAATTTGAAAGGAAAAGCAGTTGCAGAGATCGTTTTGACAAAAGAGAATTTTCCGAAATTATCCGAGCTTGCTGAGAAACTTGCTGAAAGAAGCGTGGATATAATGGCTACGAATCTGATAGCTCCAAACTCTGAAATTTATGCGAAGGCTTTATACTTCGAAGGCTCGAGAGATAACGCAGATTTTCTGCATGTTGATGAGGATTTTGTTTTAAAGATGCTCAAAACTCGAAAGCCAGAGCAGGAAAACTTGGATATTATCCATAGAAATATAAATCTCTGTGCACTAATAGAAGCAAAGGATAGAATAAGGCTGGCAAAAAAGAGTGAAAGTGAGATTGAAAGAATTGAAGAAATAGCAAAAAGCTACGGGGTAAATTTCACCAAGCCAAAATTCTTTGGAGAAGTTAAACAGCGTGAATGTCCTTATAGGGATTCCATATTTGTCCGAGCGGACAGCTTGGTTTCTCCCTGCATGCCTTTTGCATACACTCATATTGAATTTGTCAATAGAAGAAAAAACATAGTTCAGGAGTTCGTTTTTGGTAGCTTGAAAGATGAAATCGACGAAATTATTGAAATAAAACACCATTTTGAGACTTTAAGAACCAGAATGGATTTTCCTTATTGTGGAGACTGTGGACACACTGCAGGATGTTGGTTTCTTGAAAATGGTATGGACTGCTACGTAAACAAGCCCTCCTGCGCTCAATGTCTTTACAGCGTTGGCATTGCCAAGTGTCTGATTTAGAAAAACTTAGAAAAATTTTTTAGGAAGAAAGCAACTTTTTTTATGCCTTTAACCCCAATGGAGATCTACAAGCTTTTGCCAAAGACAAATTGCAAAAAGTGTGGCGAACAAACTTGTATGAGTTTCGCTTTCAAGCTCATCAACAGAGAAAAGAAGCTTGAAGATTGCAAACCATTATTTGAGGATAAAAAATATGAAGTTCAGCTTAAAAAGCTTCAAGAACTTATTAAACCTCTTGCTGAAGCTACTGAAACAGGTTTGATCGTGAAAAGCGAAAAATGCAATGGCTGTGGAAACTGCATCGTCGTTTGTCCTGTGCATGTGGAGAAAGATCCACATGGAGCTGGAATTGGCAGAGGGGTAACGATAGGGGATCCGATCTACCGAATTGAGAATGGAAAGCTCGTTATCATGACCATGCACGCATGTAGAAGGTATGGGAAAAGTAGAATTCTCTGCATAGTTTGCAGAGAGAATTGTCCAACAGATGCGATCAGCTTCTTGGAGGGATGAATATGATCTGCACCGCTTGCTCATGCCTTTGTGATGACATTGAGATCTCGGATGGTAAAGTGCTACATGCATGCGAAAGAGGTTACAAGCATATATCGCGCTACAAGGAGAATAGATCGAAGCCATTAGTTGAAGGTAAAGAAGTCGATTTAGATAAAGCAATAGAGAGTGCAATTGAAATGATCAAGTCTGCAAAGAATCTCGCAATCTACGGGCTTGATACTTCAACTGTTGAGGCCCAGAGAATTGCGATCAAAATTGCGGATAAGTTGAATTGCTATATTGATGACAACTCCTCTTTCTGCCTTGGAGAATTCGTTGAAGCAATTCTTAAAAAGGAAATTCCAAGCACAACGCTTGATGACGTTAAGGACAGAGCTTATGTGCTCATATACTGGGGAGCAAATCCTCACCAAAGCCTTCCAAGGCACATGTCCCGCTACACATACTATCCAAGGGGAGCAAAAAGACAAAGGGGATATGATGAAGATCGCTATCTCGTTGTTTTTGATGTTCGCAGAACTGAGACGGCAAAGCTGGCAAAGAAAAATGCGAGGTTCATTCAAGTTCAAAACGATCTGGAACTTGTTGATTCATTCATAAAAGCATTAGAAGGAAAAGCTGGAAAATTCGAGGTTGTGAGTATTCTAAGGGAGATGAAGAAGGCAGAACTAAACGTAGTGTTTGGCGGATTAGGACTTAAATACGGTCTAAAAGGTAACTTCAAAACTTTTATAGAGCTAATTAAAAAAATAAACGAATTCGCTCCCCTTTACTTTATTCCCGCTGGCTTCCACTCGAACATGCGTGGCTTCAATGAGACTCTATTTGAGGCTGTAAAAGCGGTGAACAGCTACAGCTTTTCCTCAGCAACCTCTTCGCCACAATTCACCTTCACAGAGCTTTTGAAGAACGAGAAGATCGACACTGCACTTATTGTCGGAACAGATCCGCTTGCTTCTTTGCCCTATGAAGTTTCAAGTAAACTTTCTAAGGTGAAAAAGATCGTTGTCGACCCAAGGCTCTCATTAACTGCAAAGATCTCCGAAGTTGTGATTCCGTCAGCTTTCTCTGGAATTGAATGCAGTGGTGAGATGGTTAGAAGCGATGGTGTGAGATTTAAACTTTCACCGATTTCTGAAGCTAAAACAGATGACGTTTACGTGCTTAAGAGAATTTTGGAGGGATTTTGATGATGCGTTTAACAAGATTGATGAAGTTTGAAGCCAACATTGTGATCGCAAGGCTTTCAGTAGATAATGAGAAAGCAACGATCTACCTTAACCCGGAGTTTGCAAAGAGGAGTGGAATAAATGAGGGCGATGTTGTAAGTGTTGCGAGAGCGGGAAAAGAATTGAAGTTCAGAGTGAAGTTTCTCGAAACCGCTCCAGAAAATGGAGGGATAATTCCAAATTCCATTTTCGCTAACTATTTAGTGAATTTTGAGAATTTCAAGAGTTTCAGAGCGGATATAGAATTGAGTGAAGGCAATGAGAGCATAGAGGATGATGTAATTAGTATAATCATGCAAAAGAAGTGATCCTCTGCCAAAAAATAAAAAACGGAGATGATAAATGCTATACTGTGTAAAAAGATTTATTTATTCATGCTAAATTCAAGACATGGAAGCTACTCTCGACAAGTTTTTCCCACTTTTTGACAAAGAGCAAGATAATGATTATTTTCCTATCGAAAGCATAAAAGAATACCACAAAATGCTTAGCGTAAAACTTGAAGAAATATATAAGATCGCAGAGCTCGCAAGATCTAAAGGACTTGATCCTGAGACTAAAGTCGAGATTTTGATTGCGAAAGACATGGCTGAGAGGGTAGAGAAGTTAATTGGATTGAAAGGGGTTGCAGAAAGAATAAAGGAACTTGAAGAAGAGGGGATTGAAAGAGACAAGATCTGTTTCAAGATCGCTGACGATATAATCGATGGAAAATTCGGTAAAATGGACTACTTGGATGCAATAGATAAATCTATCAGAACTGCTGTAGCGATAATGACTGAGGGAGTAGTTGCTGCACCAATAGAGGGTATTGCAAAGGTTTCAATTGATAAAAACAACGACGGAAGTAGCTTTTTAAAGGTTTACTATGCTGGACCTATAAGAAGTGCTGGTGGGACCGCCCAGGTTATTTCTGTTCTAATTGCAGACTACGCGCGTAGGAAAGTTGGTCTTGGAAAATACATCCCCACAGAAGAGGAAGTCCTTAGGTATTGTGAGGAAATTCAGCTCTACAAGAAAGTTGCAAATCTCCAGTATCTCCCAAGCGATGAAGAAATAGGGCTCATAGTCTCCAATTGCCCGATATGCATCGATGGAGAACCTACGGAAGAAGCAGAAGTATCGGGCTACAGAAACTTGCCAAGAGTTGAAACAAACCGCGTTAGAGGAGGAATGGCGCTGATAATAGCAGAAGGAATAGCTCTAAAAGCTCCAAAGCTTAAGAAGATGGTTGATGCGTTGCAAATCGACGGATGGAGCTGGCTTGATAAGCTGATAAAGAAAGATGCGGAAGAAGAGGTTGATGTTAAGCCAAAGAGTAAGTATTTGTCCGATCTTGTCGCAGGAAGACCAGTTTTAAGCCATCCATCAAAAAAGGGAGGTTTTAGGCTGAGATACGGAAGAGCGCGAAACTCTGGTTTAGCGACAGTTGGTATAAATCCTGCAACAATGGCCTTAATCGATTTCATTGCAATAGGAACTCAGTTGAAGATTGAACGTCCAGGAAAGGCTGGAAGCGTTGTGCCAGTGACTACGATAGAAGGTCCAACTGTAAGACTGAAAAATGGAGACGTTGTAAAGATAAACAGTTTTAAAGAGGCGGTAGAATTTAAGAGTGAGGTTGAAAAGATCCTTGATCTTGGTGAGATCCTCATTAACTATGGTGATTTTCTCGAAAACAATCATCCGCTCATTCCATCTTCATACTGCAAAGAATGGTGGGCTCTTGAGAGTGGAATGAAGGATCTGCAAATCGACGAAGAGACCGCATTAAAGCTATCCGATGAACTTGGAGTTCCAATGCACCCTGATCACACTTATTTATGGCACGACATCAGCGTTGAAGACTTCAATTATCTCAGAGATTTCATAAGCTCTCATGGAAAAATCGAAGGGCATAGAAAAAGCTGTCTTTTTCTTCCATTTGATAAAAGGGCTAAGGAAATACTCGAAAACTTACTTGTAGAGCACAAAGTTAGAGAAGGTATTGTCGTGGAAAAGTGGAAAGTGCTCGTAAGATCTCTTGGGTTGGACTTCAAGCTAAGAAAAGTAGGCGAAGTTCATGGAGAGACTGTTCTTGAAGCTATAAAAAACGTTTCTGGGATAACAGTAAGACCGAAAGCACTATCGAGAATTGGAGCAAGAATGGGTCGTCCAGAGAAGGCTAAGGAGAGGAAAATGAGTCCACCACCTCACCTACTCTTTCCAGTTAGCTTTGCAGGTGGAAAAAGAAGGGATGTAAAAAGTGCTTTAGACCACAGAAATGGTTACAACTCGGCAAAAGGACTAATTGAAGTTGAAATTGCCCTAAGAAAATGCAAAACTTGTGGAAAAGAGACTTTCTGGGTTAAATGTGAATGTGGAGAGGAGACAGAGAAACTGAATTACTGCCCAAAGTGCAGAATCAAAGATAGCCAAGAGATCTGTAAGAAGTGCGGAGGAGAGATGAGAGGATATGCGAAGAGATCGGTTGATATAAGAGCACTCTACGAGAAGGCTCTCCAGAATCTTGGTGAACATGATGATTTAGAAATCGTGAAGGGTGTAATAGGATTGACTTCGAAGAATAAAGTTCCAGAAAGAGTAGAAAAAGGTATTTTAAGGGCAAAACACGGTGTTTATGTTTTCAAGGACGGAACGATCAGATATGACATGACAGATCTTCCACTTACACATTTCAAGCCAAAAGAAATTGGAGTGAGCATTGAAAAGCTAAAAGAGCTTGGATACACAAGAGACCACCTGGGAGTAGAGCTAAAGAATGAGGAGCAGATCGTTGAGCTAAAGCCTCAGGACATAGTGATCTCAAGGGACTGTGCAGAATACCTTGTAAAGGTGGCTAAGTTCATAGATGATCTACTGGTAAAATTCTATAAGATGGAGTCCTTCTACAGAGTTGAAAAGCCAGAAGATTTGATTGGACATCTCGTCATCGGCTTGGCTCCACACACCTCTGCAGGAGTGCTTGGAAGGATTATAGGCTTTGCAGACATCCTTGGCTGTTATGCTCATCCATATTTCCATGCGGCAAAGCGAAGAAACTGTGATGGTGATGAAGACTGCGTGATGCTACTTCTCGATGGCTTGCTGAACTTCTCAAGGCACTTCTTGCCAGAAAAACGTGGAGGACAAATGGATGCTCCGCTCGTGCTTACGGTGATCGTTGATCCTAAGGAAGTAGACAAAGAGGTCCACAACATGGACATCGTCGCTCAATATCCCTTGGAATTCTACAAGGCGACGCTTGAATATGCGAATCCGAAAGAGTGCGAGGATCTCATATTGAAAGTAAAAGACTGTTTAAGTCTCGAGAACAGATTTTGCATGCTTAAATTTACTCACGACACAGATATAACACTTGGAGTGAAGGAGAGCGCTTATAAGAAGCTAAAGACGATGGAAGAAAAAGTTGAGAAGCAGATGGAACTTGCAAGAAAAATTTCTGCAGTAGATGAGCACGATGTAGCTGAAAGAGTGATCACGATCCATTTCCTGCCAGACATAATCGGTAATCTAAGAGCTTTTTCAAGACAAGAATTTCGCTGTGTAGATTGCAATGAGAAATATCGTAGATTGCCTTTGAATGGAAAATGCAGAAAATGTGGAGGTAATTTGACGCTAACAGTTCACAGCAGTTCTATAGTCAAGTATTTAGAGCTCTCAAAGAAACTCTGCGAGAACTACAATGTCTCAGAATATACAAGACAAAGGCTCAAGCTGATCGAGTATGAGATAAAGTCTCTACTAATAGAGAATAAACAGGTGACGCTTGTGGACGTTTTTAATTAAAGTTATGTGCTATATGTGTCTTATCGTAATGTTGGTTTTATATACAGTTAGGATAACCGAACCAGAAAAAGTTTCCAATTTCACAGTATTGTTTAACCGATCTACTGTTCCAAAATTTCTCAGATATTCTTCCCATAAATCCGCATAGGGAGATTTTACCTCAAATTCAACATTTTTTCCGCCAGAGTAGAGTTTAGAAGTTTCGAGAGTAGAATTGAACACAATTAAGAGTGCCCCCTCACCAGCAACGCTAACTTCATTTTCAAGATCATTAAAAACCAATACAAGAACTTTTTCCATTCCGCTCGCCTGCGGAACTTGAACTGTTTTTATATAGATTGCAGGCGTTTGCACAGATCGATTATATCCATAATAACCGTCCCAAAGTGCTCCATTCTCGAAGGAGATACGATAGTCTCCAAGCTGGTAGTTCAGAGACCTTGTATAAAACTCGAAAGTATCATCACCTACTTTAACTCTAACATAAGTGCTATTCTCAGTGAATAAGCGCCCACCTTGAAGCTCGATCTGTATCTGTTGAACGCTCGCCCCGCCATAGACTGAGAGGACAAAGACATTATAGATCTTCCTGAAACTCTCCCTAATTCCCTCAACCTTGAATTTTTGAGATGTCTCGATCGTTGAAGTGTAAACCTGAGTGTAAACGATACTTATCGTAGCTATAACAATTCCAAAAATTAGCATGTAGCTAAAAACCTCTGAGACCGCTTTTTCATTCATTTAATGCCCACCTCATAAACTACTGCATAATAATTCACACTCGGTATTTCAATTCTGTTGCTATAGGATGTATACCTTACTCCAGTCACGTTAAAAAACTCCTTCCAAGCTTGGATGTTCGAAGAATAAATTACTATCGTATTATTTCCAGAAAGAGGATAAGAATTATTCAAAGATAGGAATAAGTTAACTTCTCCTCTTCCACCAGCGGAGAATTTTCCTTTAAGTATTATTATTGGTAGATACAGAGTTCCATTGTTATAATTTATGTTTGGAGCGCTCAACATCCTCGCATTACCTCTATTCTCTATTATTGCACCATTCTCATAAGTTAGCGTCCAACCACTCCCTCTAATTTTTATAGAAGCAACCGTATAGTTTACGTTACCTATTCTGATTATAGGTTCATTCTTAAATTCTATTGAATTATCATAAAACTGAATTTTGTGAGCTGACATTGGTTCTAATCCAGATCTTACCCTTTCGATTTTCTCTCTAAGCTCAAAAAGATCAAAAAATGAATTTCTAAACTTTACATTATCCTGACCAGACCATACCACTGGATATGACATGGTATATAGGATTCCTGCTACTGTTACGATCATCAGAAGAACCATGAGAGCGCCAACTACCTCCGAAACTGCCTTTAGATTATCAAATTTCAAGATATCTTCACCTCTGCCCCTTTACTGCTCTTAATCTCTGCTACCATATACGGCAGTGGTATTTCCCTCTGTTTTCCATTTATGTCTATGAAGTTCACCTTTCCCCCAAGATTTATTGGCACGACACCAGTTTCATAGGCTACGAGAGTGATAACAATTTCAATTACATCGTCGATATGAATCTCTGAGCAGTTCAGGTTTATTATAGTTCCTGAGGCGGTAAAATTCAAGTTTAGAGGATCACATTTTGCACTTCCCTCTATATTAAGTGTCGGCTCCAAGTTAGGATACATGTAGAGGCTCAGATTTATAGGAATTGGATCTATAAGTCTTACATTTGTAGCTGCAACCCTATAAAGTCTCCCTATACTCTGAAAAGCCTCTATAAGCTCTTCAAGTGTTTCTGCAGAGTAGTAGCATTCCACAACTCCATTTCCAGTATGCCTTCCTGAAACTGCCTTTAAGATCGTCTCATTGTAATAACTCTTCTCACCAAAGCCTATCGTGCATATGTCTATGTATTCATTCCCTATTCTCATGTTTTTCACTTCATTTGCTTTTGGTATAACTTGGCTACCGCAATCGTCTGGGCTACAAACGGTATCGCTACACCTATAACGATTTGAGCCACAAGAGAAGAAATCAGAAGTATATGACCCCAGCTTGCAAGTGGGCATTCCATCGCTCAAAAGGATTATCAAGGGTTTTGTCCCATTTATTATTGTAGTGTTCTCAAGCAAAACGTTCTTAGCATGTTCCAGCGCTTCCAAGTAGTTTGTCCAGCCTGTGGGGACTATATTTTTGATGTGATTTATGACTACACTTTTCTGTTTGGTGAGCTTCTTTAGATAAAGTGATGTTGCATTGACCTCATACGTGTAAGCGCAAGTGCTGAATTCCACAAGTCCCTTGTAATCTGTCTCATTTAGACTCTCATTTATAAACTTTATAGCTGCAATCTTTGCAGCATCAAGCTTTTCCATCCATAATGTGCCCTCAACCTTGTTTGCATCCATCTTTCTTGGGACTATGTATATTGGAATGTCCTGTCCAGCAGGGACACGCTGAACAAAGCAGACTTTCCCAGCAACTGGGGAGCTATAATCTCTGCAATAAGCAAATCTACCAGCAGTTGTATTGTATATCCAAGCATTAAGCTTATCCGCATAACTCTTCGGAATAAACACATAAGCAAACTCATATCGGTCATTTGAGGTAAAACCTGGTTCAAATCTAAAGCTATGTCTAACCAAGTTAGGTGTGTAGGTGTAGGATTGATTAAATATACGGTTATAATTATAGTTAGATGCACTTGGACGTTCAAATACAACAATATTGACTGTTAAATTATCTGGATTCGCTACCACAATACTTGCATTCCAAGTTCCAGTATTTGAGGGGGTTGCTTCATAACATACTCCATTTGTATTTACCAATTCACCACCGCTACAGGCAAAATTAATTCCACCATAGCTCGGAGCCCGTGTAGAAGATCGATCAAGGGTTTTAGAGATCTCAGCTCCATTAATGTAGAGTGTAAAGGCATCATCAGGCGATATATCGCTCGGAATATTGCTTGTAGCAGATGAATTCCAGTAGGGCATACTCTGAGTTGTGTATACGACAATATATGTTGGCTTATCTTTACTCACACCGAAACTGACATTCCATACTCTCGGGCTTAATGGGTATTGAAAATCTTCTCCAAACTTCGTTCTCTCGGAGTGAGCTTCACTCACACTTCCAGCGTGCATACTTCCAGATTTATCCAGAACTGTAACCACGGTCAAATTCTGCCTCGTCTCCTCGACTACAAATCCCCTACCCACCAACCTTAGATGGAGCTCAAAAGGCTGTCCAACTTGAATAACCTCGGGTGTAAGGTATTTCTTGATATATAACTCTGGCTCAACTCCCACTTTCTTTGCTATTAGAATTTCCTCAGTATCATTCGCAGTATATCCTCTTGAATCGTAAACTACAAGTGTCAAAGTGCAGATCGCTGACTCTGTTGTGCTGTTGTAATTCCTACATCTTGCTGGAATATCATTACTCCATAAAATTTTAATATTTTTTGTAAGAGTTCCCATATCCCCACGGGTGAGTTCGGAACCGTCCCACTTGTATACAACCCACCACCAGTCGGATGGAGAATAAGAGTTAGAGACATCTATGGTAACATTCTGCCCTGCAATAATTGATGAGGGTTTAACTTTCAGAACTGCAGTTGGATAAATTATCTGAGCACTTAAAAAGTATAATTCATGTTTTTCCCTAAGACTGTGCGTAATACCACTCATGTTTTCAAATCTTAGACTTGCAAATGCTCCCAAACTGAGATATTTCTTGAATTCGCCACGATCAGATGTTATGTAGATGAACCTCTTACCTCCAATCTCCTCAAAGCCTACTGTATATTCTATGTCTCCAATAGCAGTTGGCATATACACCTTAGCCTTAAGGTAACCATTGCTTGGATATAAAGCAGCCATATCGACTATTTGAGCAGAGATCTGCGAAGCTACATCGGAGAACTGATTGTCAACAACCTTAGCAACCTGTGAGCTCTTTAAAGTATCTTCTAAGACTAAAGAAGTAACTACAACGAAAATTGAAAGTATTCCCATTAGAATCAGGTATTCAACCATCATGGAGACTCCTTTCTCCTCTTTCATTTACATTCACCCCCCGCACAGTTAAGAGTTTCAGAATACTCCACATCTCCTGAAATGAAATTTATTATTATCCTATTACCAGAATCTATTATTATTAAATCCCCATAAACTCCTTTCTGAGAATAAAGAACCCTCGTCTGATTGTATATATCCATAGAATACTCCGACCATCTTGCTGTTGGCAACTTTTTGATTGCTATATCCGAAAGATCCTTAAGATTTCTTATTTCTTCCTTTGGAAACAAAATCATCGTCCTAGAAGTTTCCATTCCCGCAAGTATGTTCTGCGCATGAAGAACTGAAATCGATATAATTATTATTGAAATCATTAACGTGAATAGTATTAATACCTGTCCTCTTTCATTCATGGACGCCATACTATCAGCCTCACCTCAAATATAAAAGGTCTCCAATCTTCCAAACCGCTACGATAAAAAACCGATCCACGCAGTTCGCTGTTGTTCAGCAGGATGTATCTACTCGCCCCTACAGCATTTGGGGAGGGTTGTTTGTCTATCAACACCGTGGATCTTATCTCTCCTGCTTCAATCCAGTAAAGCTCCAATCTACAATCATAATCACCCAATATTATTCTCAAGGAGTTGTTAAAATCCTCGTTTGGACTGCAATTGACTCCAAGTTGGCAGTTCTTTAGATTTACAATCAATCCCTGAAAACTATCATTGTGAAACTTTCCATCAACTTTTTCATAATTGTCGAGTATTTTAAGAGTATCTTGAGCTTTCATCTTCGTCTGCATGTTCACCGCTTCGCTCCACATTGGCGAAATGACGAGAGAACTCTGATAAATAGTGTAAAGTGCCAATAGAAGAATTAAAGCAGATGCGACACCTTCAAGGGTGAACGTTTGAGCTTTTGAATTCATAAGCCTCACCATACGTTGATCACCAATTTAGCTGCAGCTTTTCCTGCGATCAGAACAACCGAGTCGCTTAGATCTAAGGTTGCATTCGTATTTTTGATACCAAGTCCTATATTAACCGTATCCCCGACTTTAAAGCCCTTACTTTTTAGTAGATCGTTTATAACCTTGGTTAAATGATATCTTTTTCCCGCTTCCAAATTGTCTTTCCAGTATGGATTATTACTCATTCCACTACCGAAATCAATTGCTATCGTGTCCCTATCAGCATTACAAGAAGGTATGGAATCGTTGTTAAGGCATATACCAAGCCACCAAGGGTCTGCAGAACCCTCTTTACCGTAAACATTCACCACAAACAATTTAATGGGATAGGTCAACGAACATTGAAGTTCCCGTTCCCGACGTTCCTCATTTGATTTATCTGATTTGCATACCTGGGGCCGATCCTTCGATCCACCACTTCCTATGTAAAATGTTCCAAGGAGGTCATAATAAGGATCGATCCACACAAACCTTTCATATCTCGCGACATATCCTATCGATGGGATTCTTTCGCCAGTTTGTAGAACTATATCTCCAGTTTTGTTTCTGACCAATACAGGGCTATATGAAGTTGAATCTATGGATTCAAGAGACACATTGAAATGAAATTCTCTTTCAATAGTCCTTAACCCGAGTAATTCCTTAACTAGGGTAATATTCCGATCAACCAATCGATCAAATGCTCTAATTTTATCATAAGAAAGAAAGTCCGCTTTACCTTTAGTCAATCCCGGGAAGAAGTAAAAGTTAGGATTACTCCAACTACTCGACTTTTCATGCCAGTTTGTTCCATTTCCACTTGAATCTCTCCAGAATCCTTCCATCTCTGCGAGAATTACTCCTAAGCGATATGCTTCGTGCATCAAGCTTATCTCGTTGCGAGCTTCAGCAAAAACTCCTGGCAGAAAGTTGGCTATGAATATGAACGTGAATAGAAAGATCGAGAGACCTATGAGTAGATCCAAGGCCAACTTTCCATCTTCCATCTTTTTCATTCTATCTTCCATCATTCTTATTATGTCAATGCTTGGATATAAGCATTTTGGTTTTACAATTATTATAATTATAGTGCTCAGAGAAACGATTAAATCTCCGATCAGAGAAATTTACCCATGGAAATGCTTAGACTTGAATTTGATCTTCAGCATCATCTCGTTCTCTCAAGAAAAAGTCCTAAGGATCACGCTCTCATTAGACTTATTCTATCTACTCTGGCAACCTCTAAGGAGATCGAAAACCTCACAAAGAAAGATATTAAGAAAAAGGGTAACTCATACTCAATTCAACTGCTCGGAGAGAAAAAAAGGTCTTCACCTTTAGATGAGGAGACTTTCAATCTTATAAACGCTATCGAGGGCGAAAAGCCATTCAAGTTGAATGAGAAGAGTATAGATGAGATCATCTCAAGATATTCACCAAAGGACAAGAAATACACCGCAAAAAGCCTTAGAAAGGCTATGATCACTTTTTTAAAAGACTCTGCACTTTTTGAAGTTGATCTCGAAAATCTAAGCTCAGAAGAGCTTGAGAATTTCATGATTGACTTTAACCCTCTCTTTTCAGGCACGTGGCTCGATGAAGATGGACTTAGGGATTTCATTCTAAACTATTCAGTTTTGAACAACCTTTCAGATCCTAAGAGTATCGCGGAAGAGATTGGAATAGAGGAGAGCTTTGTTGCTTCTGCACTCGAAGGAGGGGAGAGCATTTTCTCCTTAGCAAAAAAATTTGAGCGCAAAAGATTTATCTCTTGAGAATTAATAAGTTTGTGGATGGTATTGGCTTTGTGCTTGGCGAGAGTTCAATTACGGAATTCAGTTTTGCTGTTAATCCTTCCAATGTTCCCAAGTTTGGTGAATACGTAATTGCCGAGAACAGAGAGTGTAAAGAAGTTCTTGGAATTGTCAGAAATGTAATAAATTTCAATAGATTACTTGAAGATCCTCTAAGCTTTGAATACGCTTTAAAGAACGTTAGCATGTCAAAAAAGCTTCTTGAGAGAAACGAGGTTATTGTTGCAAATGCAAAGGTTTTGGGTATTTTAGACAATGGTGAAATAGTTCCCAATAGAGTTCCCGTAAAACCAAATTCTGTTGTAAAGCTTGCAAGCGATGAAATCTTGGAAAAAATTTTCAAAAACTCTGAAGGTATTGAGCTTGGCAATTTGATCGTCCGAAAAAATATAAAAGTAACCCTAGACGTGAATCAGCTAATTCTAAGACATTTTGCAATTCTATCCGTAACAGGAGGAGGAAAATCGAATGCGGTCTGCATTATAGCAAATGAGATTGTTCGAAAGTTTAAAGGAACTTTGATCTTAATAGATCCACATGGAGAATATGCGGGTTTCGTTTTTGAAGATGGTAAAGAGTTTGGAAAGAACGTTATATCCGCTGGTATAAGACCAGAAAGGCTTGAGCCATGGGAGTTTTGTTCCCTTGTTGGCATCGATAGGGATGCTTCAGTCCAGAGAATGCATTTAGAGAGAATATTCACTACTGTAAAACGTGAAAAGCTTAGTGGGAGAGAATTCATGCGGAAGGTATTGGATATAGTGGAAGAGTGGATCAATATTCAAGGAGAGATCGAGTACGTGGACTCAACCGGCGCTGTGAGAACTGCAAGAATCTCGAGAGAAGATCTAAACCCGCTATACAGAGTAAAAGAATATGTTGCAACCTTCATGCAAAGATACGAAGACCTGCTCACCCAGAGAGATATGCTCGCAAACCTAAGAGAAGGCTATTTGAACATCGTAAATCTGAGTGGTTTCGATGAGGAACAGATGAGAGTCGTTGTTGCCTACTTGCTCAGAAACATTCTGATCGGAAGGATAAGTTACGTTAGAAACAAGAATCGAGAATATTGGGAAAATGCATGTCCGGTGGTTAAAAAACCCTTGCTCACAATTTTTGAAGAAGCCCATATCTTTGCAAATAAAGGCGATGTCTCGCTTTGGATGAGTAGGATCGCAAGAGAAGGGAGAAAATTTGGAATCGGATTTGGAATAGTCTCACAAAGACCAAAGAGAATAAGCGAAGACATTCTAAGCCAGTGCAACACTAAGATCGTGCTGAGAATCGTTGAACCCAACGATCAGAGATATGTTCAGCAGGCAAGCGAGCAGATTAGTGAGGATTTACTTTCCGATATCGCCTCACTTGGCGTAGGCGAGGCAGTAGTTGTAGGTTCTGCTGTTAAAATTCCTACTGCTGTTAAAATAAAGAGATTTCATGGACAATACGGTGGTAGAGACATAGACGTTGTATCTGAGTGGAGATCTGGAAGTAGCGGAATTAGTTCCTTGGAAGATCTTCTATGAAATTTGCCCACCTTGCTGATCTGCATTTAGGTTATGAGCAATATAACCAGAGTTGGAGAGCAGAAGACTTCGCTTCAGCATTCAAGAGATCCGCAGAACTTGCATTATTAGAGGGGGTTGACTTTGTGATAATAGCTGGCGACTTGTTTCACAGAAGCGTTCCAAGTCCAAAAACTCTTAACGACGCCATTGAAGTGCTCAAAATATTCAAATCCCGCAACATTCCGGTTTTTGCAGTCGAAGGAAATCATGACAAGAGCATAAGGGAGATGTCCGCATACCATCTCCTCGAGAGTCTTGAGCTTTTAAACGTGCTTGGACTGAGAAAAGATAGGATTGAGAACGATTTTATCACAAGTGTGCGTTTGGATAACATTTACATGACAAAAGGAGTTTTCAAAGATATTGAAATAATCGGAGATAGGCACAGAACGAAGTGGCAGATAGAAAAAGTTCTTCCCTATCTAAAATCCGATAGAGATGCGATACTCGTTCTCCACCAGACAGTAAAAGAAGCGGTGGACATCGACATGAACATAGCTTGGGATCTAACCATCGAGCAACTACCTGAAGCAAAATACTATGCAATGGGGCATATACATCTAAGGAGAGACTTAAAAATTGGCAATGCGTTCTTAGCATATCCCGGCTCGATAGAGAGATACGATGCAAGAGAGGCTTCGCATTTCATAAGTTATGGTGAAAAACTCGATATTAGAGAGGGAGACAAAAAGGGATTTTACATAGTTGAAGACTTTAAACCGAGATTCGTTGCTATTGAGACGAGAGATCTTTACAACATTTCAATTGAGGATGAAAAAAAGGATGGAGTTGAAAATAAGTTCTTGTCCGCTCTCGAAGTTGTTAAAAAAAGCGGAATTTTAATTGCAAAGCTTTTGTGTGGAGAAAATGTAGATCCAAGGAAGCTAAATGAAATTGCTTTAAAAAGGGTGAGATATGCTGAGATCAGCTTCAAAAGGAAAGATCTTGGAGAAATTCCAGAAGCAAAACCTGAAAGAGAATTTTTTACTGATTTTGAACTAAAATTACTCGAAATTTTAAAAGAAGATGACGAATTAAGCTTAAGATCTGCAATTGAACTCCTTAGGGAGTATTATGGCTTAACAGACCAGACAAAAACAGCTAAGGTTGAAATTGAAGATAGAAAAGAGATAAAAGAAGAAAGTAGAAAAGAAGACTTAAAAATAACCCCTGAAAAAAGGTTTGAGGAAAGAAAAGATAGGAAATTCAAAACTCTGCTCGACTTCGTATGATCATAAAGGAGATCGTCTTAAAAAACTTTAAATCACATAGAAACACGAAAATTAGCTTTGAAAAAGGGATAAACCTAATTGCTGGAAGAAATGGGGCTGGAAAAAGCTCTATTCTCGAAGCTATCCTCGTAGCACTATATGGCGTTCGTCAAGGGTATGCAAGAAAGTCTGAATTGCTTCAGGTAGGTGCGGATGAGTATTCAATAGAGATCTTCTTTGAGCTTGGAAACAAAAGTTATCAGATCATAAGAAGGAGTGGGGGAAATTCCGAGCTACATGGGGACTTAAAAATAGAGGGAGATCAGAAGATAAACGAGTGGGTCGAGAGAAACGTTTCTCCATTTCACATATTCACTGGAGCTGTTTACGTCCGACAAGGAGAGATCGAAACGATAATTTCGGATGAGAGCGGGAGAGAGAAGATCATAAGAAAGATCACGAGAATCGAGGATTACGAGAATGCTTGGAAAAACCTCGGAACAGTTATAAAAGAGCTCGAGAACGAAATGAAACGCTATTTAGAGGTAGCCAAACAAAAAGAGGACTGCGAAAATAGGCTGAAGGAGAAGAATTCGGAGATCGATGGAATAAATAGTGAGATCTCGAAGAGCGAGAACAGGTTGAAGGAGCTCATAGAGTTGATTGCGAAGATTTCTACGGAGAAAAAGGCGTTAGACGAGTTAAAAGAGTGGATTAGCAGGTTGAACACAGAGATTCTAAAATTAGAAGGAGAAATAACTGGTCTGAGAGATAAAACAGACGTTTTAACCAGACAGAAGAATGAGACAGAACAGAAGAGTGCGTCTCTAAGAGAGAGCTTAAAAAAGCTCGAAAGCATTGAGAAGGATGCAAATAAGTATTCAGAACTATCTGAATTCCAAAAAAGCTTCTTAAGAGCTATTAAGGAAGTTGAATCAAATTTGAATAACTTGGAGATAGAAAAAGAACGCTTGTCTGCAGAACTAAAGAGGTGCGAGGAGGAGAAGCAGAATCTTGAGCGGATTAAAGGCGAAATTTCTGAGATAGAAATCAAGATGAAGTCTATAGAAGTTGAAGCAGAAAAATGGCAGAAGATCAGATTGAAAATCGAAAGAAAGGCTCATATAGAGAAGACATTGTCCGAGAAAAATCTCAGTCCAGAAAAAATCGAGAATGCATTCACAAAGATACAAAAGGCAAGAGAGTTTGACAGAACACTAAAAGAGGAGTTCGAGAAAATAAGCACCCAGAAAGGTTCGCTGATTTCTGAAGAAAAAAGAATGTCTGAAATAGTAGAAAAGTTGAAGTTTGCAAGTGGAATCTGCCCAATTTGCGGTAGAGAGCTTACGGAAGAACATAGAAAAGAGCTTTTGCAGAAATATTCTGCCGAGATTGCCAATGTGAGAGAGATACTTAAGAAAATTGAAGAAAAAGAGAGCAAGATGAAGGAGGATAGAAAAAAGATCGAAGAAGCACTTGCGAAGCAGGATTCCGTGCTGAAATACAAACAGCTTGTGGAAGAACACAGAAAGATCTCGGAAGAGCTTAAAGGTGTTGAAATTGAGAAACTGAAAAAATTTGGAGATGAATTTGAAAAGCTCAAGAACAGAATTGAATTTTTGAAGGAGAACGAAGCAAAATCTTTTGAAATTTCTAAAAAATTTAGTTCAATTTTTGAGAAGCTCGAAATTCTCAAAACAAGCTATTCGGAGTTTCAAAGAAGAAAAGAGCGATTATTAAATCAACTCAATGAGAGGGGGTTTTCAAGTATTGAAGAGCTTGAAAACGAGATAAGTAAGCTTAAATCGACTTATGAAGAATGGATTGGATTGAAAAAAGTTAAAGAAGAGTTTGATTTAGCAGAAACAAAACTAAAGGAATTAAAAGGAGAGATTGAAGAGGTTTTGGGCACTCTAAAGCTTAAAAGTGATAAGCTGGAAGATATAAAAAGGTTTTTAGCAGATCTTAAGAGCAAATACGACGAAAAACGTCATGCTGAGGTTGAAAAGCTTGAAAAAGAGTTCTCGAAAGAGGTTGCGGGACTGGAAGAGAAGTTAAACGTTCTCAAAAAGAGCCTTGAAAGTCTGCTTTTAGATAAAGAATACTTAGAGAAACAGCTTAAGGTTATCAATGAGAGCGAGAGAAAGACTAAGGCGATTGAAAAAGCTATTCCGGAGCTGAACAAGATAAGGGAGAGATTTGCAAGCTATAAGAACATCGTTGCAGAGGTCTCGCTTAAGGAAGTTGAAAAGTATGCAAGCGAGATCTTCGAGGAATTCAGTGAGGGGAAGTATTCGGGGATAAAACTCAAGAGGGTTTTTGAATATGGAAAGGAAAGGTTGAGAATTTTCGTAGTTCACCAAGGTGAAGAACGTGAAACGAGTTTTTTGAGTGGTGGAGAACTCGTTGCTCTTGGCATTGCATTCAGATTGGCTTTATCGATGTTCGAAGCTAAAGGAAGAATCCCACTGCTGATCATGGATGAACCAACACCATTTTTAGATGAAGAAAGAAGGAGAAAGCTTGTAGACATAACTTTGAACTATCTGCGCAGAATTCCGCAGGTAATAATCGTCTCGCATGACGAGGAGCTTAAAGATGCTGCGGACAAGGTTATTGCAGTAGAGTATCGTGGAGGTGTCTCAGTTGTGGCTTCTCAGTGATGAGATCCTTGAAAAGATCTCGAAAGATCTATCGGAGCTATACGAAAAAGCTGAAGAGATCGTGGACAAAATAGAAGCTAGATGGATTGAAATGCCTGACGCAGTTGATTGCTCCGCATGCGGAGTAGATGGAAGCAGAGGAATTGAAAGACTTTCTGGAATAGTTCTTTACTCGATCTCTGCGGTTAGCGTTGGAAAAGAAGTCCGAGAAATGAGTGAGATAACTACACTGAGACCTCACAAAAACATAGAGGAGAGAATAAGGCTCCATATGCATACTTCAGAGTTTCGAATAGGGAGTTTTGCGGAAGAAGACATTGTTCTAATCGATGGTTCTCTTCGAGGAGCATTTATACGCCCGCCAGCCTACACAGATGATCCCACAAAGCTAAGAGAAGATTATGAGCTCGACGTTTTAGTTGAGGATTTCCTCGAAGTGCTTGAAAGACATTTTGAGAACCTTGAGAAGGATCTAAAGGATGGAAAAGCTAAGAAGAATTACTTGTTAACCCGAGAGAGGATATTTTTGCAGATGGAAGAAGGATATAGAAAATCAAAACGAAATCTGGAAGATCTCATGATCCTATTCGAATATATAGAATACCTTCACGCTCTAAACAAACTGCTTGAGAAAAATGCGGTGTTCATAGCCAAAAGCTTCTACACACACGAATTTGATGACGAAATAAACGACGTTGCAGTGCTCCAGCTGACTGCAATTAGACAGTTTGGTTCTGAAAAACCTGCTTACTTCCCGTTTAAGCCGAGAATAACGAAAACTCTTCCTTGGTTTGTAAGAGACTTCAAAGACCACTTCAAAAATCTTTTCAAAGACCTAAATTCGACATTCGTCAGATTTGAGGAATCGGGAAACATTTACCTTGTTGAAAGTCTTCAAAAGATCGATGATGAGCTAATAGGCAAGCTAAAAAGCCTTGAAGTTGATGGTTATCCCCTACAATTAATTCATGCTCACAGACATGCAAAGATCAAAAGAATGGAGATGAGAAGAGCTATGGAGAGTCTATGCACTTCAATCGATAGCAGATTCGATTTTATGCTTAGAAGCGGCAGAGATGTTGTAGAGGGCTAAAATTTTAATATAACTTATAGATTGAAAATCATGGAATTTGAGGAAGATATTAGAAATATTTTCGACGAGAAATTTATAGAGAAAGCTAAGAATTTAAAGAAAGGTAGGCACATCTTCAACCCAATTTTCTACATTTTCTTCACCCGTCTCGTCGAAGCCTCTGGGATTTTCAAAGATGTTGTTCTCCCAAATAGATACGAGCTCGAAGAAGCCTTTGCAACTCGTAGAGATTTTCTTCAGATAGATTACGAGACCATAAATGAGTTTTTAAGACATATTTGGCTGTATGAAAGAAGAAAAGGTTCTGAACTTGAGTTCGAGAAAAGCTCTGAAGACATGCTTTTTTTGATACATCGAATAGGAAAAATACAGAGTGAGATTGATAAAGCAATACTAAAGCATGCAGAATGGAGAAAAGACAGGCTGATCGACCTATACTTTACACTACTTCGAATCCTAGTTGAAATTGAAGAAAACATAAACAAGAGTATCAGCTCAGAATCTTAACCTTTCGAGAACTTTTTTCTTTTTATCTATTGCCTTCTGAACAGCTAAGTCTATTTTGCTCCGCATCTCTTCAAAATCCGCAGGAGTCTCTTCGCCGACAACCTTCTTAAGAGGTGTATATGCGGATTCTCTAAATCTTGTCTTTATCGGCTTTTTCTGTCCATTTTCAATTAAAAAAGCACCCTCTCCTTTTTCAACCCAGCCTACCTCCTCTATTTTTACCCCTGCAGATCTAACAGCTTTTTTAACCTCCTCAGCAGTGCTTTCAGGGCAGATAATCATTAGCGAGTCTGTTGAGACTCCCATAAAGTCTATATGTAGTTCATCAAGCATCTTAAGCACTCTCGGATTTACGCATTTCCTTAGTTTCTCATATTCAAAAACCAAGGCTTTTCTTGAAACCTTTGAGATCTCCTCTGCATCACCCCTGATCCCACCATTTGTGACATCACTCATCGAATGAATCTCCGACAGAATTCGAGCGGAAAAAATTGCCCTCACCGCTTTTATAAAATCGAGATTGATCGTTTCATCAACCACTTCGTGCATCTGATAGTAAATTGCAGTTGTAGCAATCGTCCCACCACCTGCTCCTTCGGTTAGTAGAATGAAGTCACCCTCCTTAGCGTTCTTTCTCGGCGTTATGTGCTCTGCAACTCCGACACAGCCTACACAACCAGTCATCCTCTCGCCGATTACCATGTCACCGCCAATTCGAAGGGTGCTTCCACTCACAAGTGGCACTTGAGTTGCTTCGCAAACGGTTGCGATGCCAGCGATGTGATCGAAGATCTTGCTAACATCGCCATCATCAGCAATGTGGATATCAGAAAAAACAGCAACTGGCTCAGCCCCTTTAACATAGACGTCTCTCATTGAAGCTCTCGTTACATGAAAGCCCGCAATGAATGGAAACTCGCTAAGTCGCGAATGAATGCCATCGACTGCGACAACTATGAATAAACCCTTTTTCTCAACGACTCCAGCATCATCCAAGTCCTTTGGAGACAACACAGCTTTTACATTGCTCATTTCACCGATCTTAGAGTGAACATAAAAGTCGCCTTTACCGCGAGAACCGACTCCAAAGGCGCCCATTGTAACCCCAGTTCGATAATAATCCAGAATTGGATTTGTTTTTGAATATGCATTTTTAACTTCAACGATAACCGCTTTAGCCCATCGTTCAGCCTTTTCTTTGCTCCAACCCTTTATCTCACAAATTCTCTCGACAAGCTTTTTCTCCACTATATCTTCACTCTGGGACTGCAGAAGCTTTCTTGTATAGCCTTCGAGATCCATATCACACCTCGCTAACGAGTATTACTCCAATGACTATAAACACTATCCCTAACAAGGTTTTCGCGGTTATCGACTCTGAGAGGAGAATTAGGGAGAACAAAGCGGTAAACATCGGATAAATCGCTGTTATCGGCACAGTTCTGCTTGCTCCAATTGTTTCAAGAGCTCTGTAGTAAAAGATCATCGCAATAGCGCCACCAATTGCTCCAGCAATCAATAAAGAGGCAAGAGCATCAATTCTGATCGTCAAATTTGTGTCTCTAAGTAGAATTACTATGAAGGGCATCGCAAAGAGGGCTCCAAAAGCTCTTACAGCTAAAGCGGTGTAAACCGAGACTCCTGTTGATAGAGCGTATCTGTCGAGGATCGGTGCAATTCCCCATAGCACAGCAGAGAGCACTGCAAAGATCTCACCTATCATGAAAGTAGGTAGAAGTGAGGTTATAAAAATTTTAAAAATTAAAGCTCGAGCTCTGCAACTTTTTCCCAACTGTTTTCATCAAAAACTACGATCTTAGAGCCTATGATGTAGAAGTAATCGTTTATAAATACCGCTCTGAATCCTGTCTCAGTAGCTTTGATCAGCTTAAGTCCATCTTTGTATGAGAAAATATAGCCTGAACTTGCTGGAATGAAGAAGATCTCATGCTTTTCATCTGCAAGAAACGCCCTGTGGTTGTTCATCACTTCGCTCCAGTATTCCTTAAGCAGATATTTGTCCACCTCAATTGGATTCGAGGGGTTACTTACATCGAAGAGTGAAAGCTTAACATTTCCGTCTTCCATTCCAACACCTAAAATTAGGTTCTCCTTTAAGGGGTGTAGATATGACGAGTAACCCGGAATCTTAAGCTCGCCAGCCATTCTCGGATTTTTAGGATCTGAAAGATCGACAACGAAGAAAGGATCTATCTGGCGGAATGTAACTATGTATCCCCTGTCTGCAATGAAACGAACTGCATAAATTCTTTCGGTCTCACCAAAGCCCTTTATAGATCCAAGGATCTTCATTTCAGGATCTAAAACGTATAGATCGTTCTCATTGCCAACTGTTACAGCTGTTCTTAAATAGCCAGAATATTCATCCATCGAAAACTGATTCAAAAGCCTTCCGGGGATTTCACCACTCGCAACGATCTCCATTTCCAGAGAGATCTTCCATATTGTGGTCTTCTCGATCTCTCTCGCATATTTTTCCATGAACTCATTGTATCTGTTGTTGAACTCATTTTCAAAAACAAGCCTTTCTTCAGGCTTCATTGTAATCGTTAACTTTCTAATCAGATCCCAGATCTCAACTTGCTTCGCCTGATCGCTCAAATCGTAGCTAACCAGTTTTTGAAGCTTCTCTCTGAACCAATTCGGGAAAAGATCCAAGTTCTCTGAAACGAATTTTAGCATGACTTCAGAGTAATCTGGAGGAGAGTAATAAGCGACGTAAACTGCGTTTTTAGACATGTATACAACTGAATTATAGTTCCCGACAAAGGATATGCTATCCTCAACCTTTCCGCTGATTGCATCAATCCTAACAACCGTATATATACTTTCCACTGGCAAAGGCTTTGTTGGATGGTATATTCCGTTACATTCAATTACGTGTTCAACTCCGTTTACGCTCAGGGGAACAATAGGGCATATTTCCGAATATTGGGATAGTATCAGGTATAACTTCCCTTCATAAAGCCTTGCAGTTACAATAGAGCCATTCATCTCGATCTCATATTTCTTGCTGAAGTTCTCAGTGCTGAAAGCTCTCAGCTTATCTCCACCCAAAAAGAGCAGTATTTTTTCGTAGAGCAGCATATCACCGCTTACGTTCAAGTCCCTTATTTTTTCAATCTCAGTTGGTGGAAAAGCCTTTACAACTACTGTCCTTGGTTCATAAGGATAAGGTGGCACTATTTTTTCCATGAAAGTTGGAACTCGCTGAAATCTTGAGATGTAGATGTTCTTACCATCAGTCTTCACAATGTCAGGCTCATCAATCCCGAGAACTTGAACATTCGTCTGCGAGATCCTTTCAACTTCAACACCTTTCTCTACAACCGCAATTTGTGGAGTTGGAGATCTAACACCAATTGAAACCATTCTATCGAGTCCTACCCAATAATAAGTTCCTGACCTACTGATGTAGTCTCTGAAGTCTTCTGGTGATGAGAAGCTCTTGATTTGCTCTTTTTGAGTTTCTGTAGGTAATTTTTCCTGTTGGATATACCAAAATACCATAGATGTGCTCAGCACGATTATCAAGACTACAAATACAGTTATCCCTCTCATGATAGAAGTTAGTCGCTTTTTATTTATAGATTATTAATTCGTAATAAAATATAATATTTGCTGATTAAACATTAACCCTGTCAAGCTCATAATTTACAATCGCAACGCATTGTTCAGCCATTAGAGATAGTTTTGAAACGCTGATAACGTCTTTCGTAAATTCCAAAATCACGTTTTCTTCCGCTCTTTTGACACCCAAGTGATCACCCAAGATGAAAAGCGGATTTTTCATCTTTGAAACTTGCTCACGTATATCTTTGCCGTCTTCTCGAAGATAGTAGATCTCATATAAGTTTGATAACTCCGCAAGCAATTCTTTTAGTGTCTTTCTCGAAACATGAATTCCTGAATTAGTCTCTACCCAGTCTTTTGTCAGTTTGAAGCTTACTGCCTTTCTTATGTGCCCAGCAATGTTTCTTTCGTCTGGAGACATCCTTCTTAACTCGTCACTCCTTATCCTTATCGCCTTTGGTGGATCCGGCTCGCCAAGGAGCAAAAGATAAACCTCAACGCCTCTCCTCATTGAGTGTGATAGAAATAGAGCCTGAGAAACACATCTACAAAGAATGTCTACTCTCCCAGCTCCAGTTAGATCGCTTAGATTGAAAGGTTCTGTAAAAGCTTCGTTGCCTAGGATAAGAAAACCTCTCATCAGAAATCCCCCCTAAGAATTTTCAGTGCAAAATCCTTATTTTGGGCTAAGCTAAGAGCGTAGTTGTCCCAAAAAACGCAAGTGCCGAGCACGAGAACGTTGTTGCTCACCGCTCCAAAAATGCTCTTACCTACAACAAATTCCTTGCCTCCTACAACAGAGGCGGAACACGGCATAACCACCTCTAAATTCCCGCATCTCGCTATCGGAAACATTTCATCTCCCAAATTTTTTTCTGGATCTTTAATCAAATCGTAATTAACTCTTAATCCAAAATACCTCGCAACTCTGTTCACGTTCTGTGAAACTTTATCAACATTCGAGTAATAGCCTGCAAGAATTATCTTCTTCCCATTTTCCACCCATTTCCTGATCCTTAAAACATCGCTTTTTGTAAACTTTATTTCAGGATAATTAAAGACGATGAGATCGTATTCTCCAAGATTTGTGAATCTCTTCTCCTCAGTCATCTCAATACCTTCTTTTTCTGCTACCCTTGTAAGTTTTGAGAAATAGTAATAATCTCCTATGCTGAACTCCCCTCTACTTGCACTCCAGACTACTCGCATACCTTGAGTGATTGTGGAATAAAAAAGAGTTTCTGGGGAAACTCTCAAGTATGTTCTGGCGTCGCAAGCTATATATACTTGTTTTATAACTAATAAACATGCTCCAAGTGGACGTTTTTTGGGTTTATGGTATTGGAGCGATGTTTGCAACTGCTGCAGCAAAACAGCTTAAAAGCAGTAAATCAATGCTTGAAACGAAATACTTCAGTGCTCTATTGATCTACCTGTCGTTGATATTCGTCCCCGAAGCGATTTGGCTTACTTGGAGCTTCCCACACTGGGAAACGATGCATGTCTACTCCAAGCTTACAGACATTCCGACAGCAGTCGTTGTAACCTTCGTAATTCTCGATTTCCTTATTGCGATGATCGGCTTCTGGGTAGCATACAAACTCATAATGGCTGGTAGAGAATATTTAGCCCACGTGCAGTGGTTCATCGGATATTTAGCTTTCTTCTTTGTGCTTACCAACGGTTGGGATTGCTTAGCGTGGCAGAGATTCAGCTGGGATCCTACTGTAACCGGTGAGCTTTGGGCACCCGGTAAGACTATGCTATTAGACTTCGCAAAGAGCAACGTTGCAATGACTCTTTATGCAATGGCTGTTCCAACGCTTGTTCCGCTTTTAGTCGGTGGCTATATCTGGCTGAGAAATGGAAATAAACTCGCAGGTTTGAGCGATAAACAAGCTCGAAGTCAAGCTTTGAGGGGAATGATAGTCTATGGTATAGGCGTAGCAATTGCACTGATCGTTGCAGGAATTGCAACTTTCATTGGTAACTACGTCGCAAATATGTGCTTTGCAACTGCAGTTATAACTGCAATAGTGCTTTCAATACTTCTGCTCGTTCGTGGTAGCTTGTTCTATAAGATCGTTTCAAAGGGATTCGTTACTTCGAAATGATTTAAATTTTTTATTTTTATCTTCTAAATCGCTCTTATACCAAAATCTTTTTAACTGTCAGTATAAATTGTGAAACATGGTTCTCGGAGTGGAAGGAGATAATATAAGAAGAGTGGGGCCAAATGAAGTAAAAAAAGTTTGGTTGAAGTTCTACGACAAAGGCGTTAGGGGACACATAGAATATCCAAGCATTCCTGCATACGAATTGTTTGAATCCACAGCTAAAAGAAATCCCGATGGGAAATTTGTATACTTTTTCGGTAACTATATAACATACAAACAGACGAAAGAAGCTTCCGATAAGATATATGGCTTTCTGAAATCCATAGGCTTCGAGAAAGGTGATAAGGCTATTGTATCCTTGCCCAACACGCCACACTACACTCCAATCGCAACCGGGATCATGAAAGCGGGCGGAACAGTTGTGCAGTGCAATCCTTTATACACGACGAGAGAGATAGAGTTCATAGCAAAAAACAGCGAATCAGAAGTAATTTTTTGCCTCGATCTTATATATGGAAACGTGGAACCATTAGTTAACGATGGTCTTTTCAAAAAAGTTGTTCTCTGCGGAATTCCAGACTTCATTCCTGGTGCATCCCCTATAGAAGTTCCTGAAAAGAGAAGCGAGCTAACAAGTTATGGTGAAGTTATGAAAGCAGAGAAAATAGAAAAATACGCAAAATTAAATCCAAAAGAAGATGTTGGGATGTTCCAATATACTGGTGGAACCACTGGATTTCCAAAAGCTGTTATGCTTACTCACTATAATCTCGTTGTAAACGCGTATCAAGTTAGAGAATGGGATCCAAAAGCCTCGCCAAATGATGTTGGAATCGGACTTCTGCCGGTATTTCATGTCTATGGTATGACAATACTGAATGCTGGTTTACTCATTGGGGCGATGGTCATTCCAGTGCCAGATCCAAGAAACTATGAGAATGCTCTCCAGTTGATCCAAGACTTTAAAGTCACAACCTTTACAGCGGTTCCTACAATGTTCGTGGGAATGATGGAAGTTCTCGAAAAGCAAAAGTTCGATCTAAGTTCTCTTAGAGTTTGCACAAGTGGTGCTGCACCATTACCGTTAGAGGTTAAAGAGAAATGGGAAAGGATGACAGGTGTGAGAATTGCAGAAGGCTACGGTTTAAGTGAAGCTTCGCCAGTAACACATGCAAATCCGCTTTATGGTTTAATAAAAGCGGGTAGTATTGGTGTACCATATCCGGACACAATCGCAGTAGTCGTTGACGATGACGGCAACATTTTGCCACCCGGACAAGTAGGAGAACTTGCGATCTACGGACCACAGGTGATGAAGGGCTACTGGAAGAAAGAAGATGAGACCAAAAAGACGTTGATAAACGGCTGGTTGCTCACGGGAGACATGGCGAAGATGGATGAAGATGGCTATTTCTACATCGTCGATAGGAAGAAGGATCTGATCATCGCTGGAGGTTATAACATATATCCAAGAGAAGTGGAAGAAGTGCTCTATGAGCATCCAGCTGTGATGGAAGCTGCAGTCATAGGCGTCCCAGATCCTTATAGAGGAGAGAGTGTGAAGGCTTTTATCCAGCTGAAGCCTGAATACAAGGGAAAGGTGAAAGAGGAGGATATTGTAAACTTCTGCAGGGATAAGCTTGCTCCTTACAAAGTGCCAAAGCTGATTGAGTTCAGAGACGAGTTGCCGAAGACGCTCGTTGGAAAGATCCTGAGAAGGGCTTTAAAGGAGGAAGAGATGAAGAGACGAGGAGGCTAAATTTTGCCTATTTTTCTTCTTTATATTTGCTTTTAAATTTCTAAAGTTTTAGGGCTGAGAAAATTTTTTAAGTTTCAATCTTTAATGAATAACATGAACACTCTAAAGTATCGAAACGTCGAAATAACTTGGCTGAAGCATGCTGGTTTCAGGCTGAAAGGTTCTAAGATCGTTTACATAGACCCCTACGAAGTTCCTGAAGGGCATGAGAAGGCGGATCTTATTCTCATAACCCACGACCATTTTGATCACCTTGACATGAAATCGATCAGAAATTTAGCGAAGAAAGAAACGGTTGTAGTGCATCCAAAAGCTTGCACCATAAAGGGTTTTGAAAGTGTTGGTTTAGTTGAGAACCAGAATACAAATATCAAGGGAGTTGAAATAATTGCTTTGCCTGCATACAATACTGACAAACCCTTCCACAAGAGTGGAGTTTTAGGTTATATTGTAAACCTCGATGGAGTTAAAGTTTACCATGCGGGAGACACCGACAGGATTCCAGAAATGAAAAAGATCTCAGTTGATATCGCATTGCTTCCTGCTGGTGGAACTTACACCATGGACTTGAACGAAGCTATCAAGGCTACTCAGGACATAAAGGCTGAGATATACATTCCAATGCACTACGGAGCGATTCCTAACACTAAGGCAAATCCAGCAGAATTCAAAGCTAAGGTATCCAAAGCTTTAATACTTGAGCCTTTACTGCGTTGATTCTCTCTGAAGCTCAGCAACAACCACATTGAAGCCGAGAACACATTTTTCCGGAGCTTCTCCCATGATTTTACTCACGATGACCATTTCTCCATTTTTTAGCCCAACCGGATGGCACAGATTGAACATACTACACTCATAGTGGTCACAGACTCTTTCTTCATACTTCATCTTTGCCCCTTCAGCCAGATTCGAGTCCACAAGAGAGATGATTGGCAATTCGATAACTTCAACAGCTACAACACCATCCTCGTGCAAAGCACATTCTTGAACAGTTCCATCTCTAAGAGCTACGATCTTATACTTCGCTCCCTCTCTCAGTCTTAAGCAAGCTTTCTTTATCTTACAATTTTCACATTCAGGCTTTCCACCAAGAAAAATGAACTCAAGCCCTATTTTAGCCCAGTTTTTTCCGCATAAAGTGATGATCTTGTTAACTTCACCATCCATTAGCATCACCAATTTTTTTAACATCTCATAATATTTTAAACTTTGCCTCTTAAAAATCGTAGTAAACTTTTTTGAAAGAATAAACATTCGATGATCTCTTTTTAAAAAGCGTTAGTTAGCTAAATAAGCCAGAAATTAGCATCTTTGAATAGATTGTAGCTTTTTAAGCTTACAATCCTCGCTGGCTTGGAATTTTATTAAGATTTATAAAGTTGTAAAGAGAATACTATACTATTTCACTTGTGCTACGCAATTTTATTAAAAACCCAAGTTGAAATTCCTAAAAAACTCCGAGCTAACTGCGAAGTCTAAGAGAGTGAAGATTATGGCGTAGTTGTAGGCTTGAATGAAGAAGATCTTTAAATTGTTGAATAAATTTTCAATTATTTAAAAAGTCTTTTATAATATAAACCATAAATTTAGAAAAGCTTGGTAAAGTAATTGAAGCAATGAATGAGAAATTGCGAGATAAACTTGTTGAAGCTCAGATCTTTGGCTCGATTGTTGAATTTTTGCGATTAGTGATGAATCTGGCCTTGATTTGATAATTGTTCCAAAAGTAAAAGAAGATTGGTTTGAATTTTAAAAAAAGATAAAGTTTGTGTAGCATAGCTTTTCGCAATTCAAACTTTCAAACCTCTGTAGAAGAAATAACCATAAAGACCCGCACCTATTATGAACAATGAGGTGAAAACTTCTTCGCTTTCAGAAATATTGCAATTCCAAGGAAGAAACCGAGAATGCTGTAAAAATAAGGCAAGTTTCGACCCTTAGAGAGCGCTTTTTGTTTTAAGATCATTTTCCAAGCACTTCTTTCATTAAAACCCCTCCAAGTTTATG
>JANXDJ010000109.1 GCA_025059545.1 Archaeoglobaceae archaeon | reverse complement strand
GGAAGGGGAATAGATCTTGAAAAGGTTAGAAGAAAGGCTATAGAAAAAGGATTGATCTCCGAAGGCTCGCAAGTGAGCGAAGAAGATCTAAAAGCTCTTATTTTCCTTCCCGGTTTCTCTACGAAGGATCAGGCTACCGAGATCTCTGGTAGAGGTGTTGGAATGGATGTCGTCAAGACGACAGTTGAAAAGCTTGGTGGCAGTCTTAGAGTGATCTCAGAAAAAGATAAGGGGACTAAGATAAGAATTAATCTTCCACCAACTGTCGCCATAATTAAATCGCTTTTAGTTGGTGTTGGAAACCAAATTTACGCAATTCCAATCTCCAACGTAGTTGAAGCGGTATATGTAGATGATAAAAATTTGAAAAGCATTCATAGCAATCCTTTTTTGATCGTTAGAGACAAGTTGATTCCAGCATTCAAGCTTAGTGAGATTTTCGGATGTGAGAATGGAAAAGGGAGAAAAGTAGGGATAATTGTTGAAAAAGAGAGTGAGAAATACGCCTTTATAGTTGACTCAATTGTGGATCAGCAGGAGATCGTTGTTAAGCCTTTAACTGGGTTTTTATCAAAAATTAAAGGATTTAGTGGTGTTACAATATTAGGAGATGGCACTGTTGTGCCTATAATAGATATTTCGAGTCTTTTGGGAGGTGATAAGTTTGGTTGAAATGAGATTTGAGGAGATTGATGCTTTAAAAGAACTTGGCAACATAGGTGTTGCACATGCAGCCACTTCTCTTTCAACAATGCTCGGTAAAATGGTCGAGATGAGCGTTCCAAATGTTTTTATTGCTAAGATCTCTGAATTGCATGAACACTTTGAAGATCAAGTAGTTGTAGGAGTTGTAACAGCATTAGAAGATATCGAAAACGGCAGAACAGGTTATCTATACGTTTCATTTCCTGAAGCGAAAAAGATCGCAAAGTTGCTCATAGAAGATCCAGAGCTGGTAGATTCGACGATCATGGAACTTGGAAACATTCTATCCTCCTCTTTTTGCAATGCAATCGCAGAAATGCTCGGGATCATGTTGATCCCCTCTCCTCCAAGTCTTGCAGAAGATACGAGCATAGCGATTTTGGAAGTGATTGTTGCCCAGATCGCTGAAAAGAGCGACAATGTGATCATATTTGAAACAGAGCTGAAAGAGAAGGAAGATGCAATAAAGGTCTTCATAACCTTGGTTCCAGATGAAAAATTCTTTGATTACATATTGAAAATGCTTGGGATGTTGTGATCACATGGAGCTCTTTGTTGGAATTGGTGAAGTTAAGTTTTCGAAATTTGGAATTTTGAAAACAGTCGGTTTAGGTTCCTGTTTGGGAATTGCGATCTACGAATCAAAGATCAAAGCAGGAGCTTTAGCACATGCAATGCTACCAAGATCAAATGGTTCTAAGAGTGCAAAATTTGTGGATTCAGCGATATCGATTGCTTTAGAGTTGCTCGAGAGTGCTGGTGGGAATCGAAAGAGCATGATAGCAAAAGTCGCTGGAGGTGCTCAAATTTTTAGACATTTAACTCTTGAGAATTTAAAAATCGGAGACAGAAATATTGAAGTTGCAAAAAGAACCCTTTTTGAGTATGGAATAAGAATAGTGTCAGAAGATACTGGAGGAAATCTTGGAAGAAGTTTATATTTTTTTGTA
>JANXDJ010000108.1 GCA_025059545.1 Archaeoglobaceae archaeon | reverse complement strand
TTAGGGATGCAGTTGGTGTTACTGAAAGAAGGGCGAAAAGCTTATATTTTTGCAGTTTAGAGAATTTTTAAGTAGGGTAGCAATCGAAGAACCCTGAAAACGGGTATTGAAAGTTTTTCGGCTTCTTTCTCAGCTTCTTCTCTTATTTGTTGTAGCAATCGAAGAACCCTGAAAACGGGTATTGAAAGCCGTTCTTGTCAAATTCATATTCAAAGAAATCGGGTTTTGTAGCAATCGAAGAACCCTGAAAACGGGTATTGAAAGTCCCCATACACCCCCATTATGGTTTGTTGACAACTCCGTAGCAATCGAAGAACCCTGAAAACGGGTATTGAAAGAACTTCTTTCCACATCTCTGACTCTCTAATGAAGAGTCGTAGCAATCGAAGAACCCTGAAAACGGGTATTGAAAGGTGTCTCGGACGGACTCACACACCCTCGGGCAAAACCAGTAGCAATCGAAGAACCCTGAAAACGGGTATTGAAAGATTATATCTATCCATTGGTGTCTTCTATAGTCTCCATAGGTAGCAATCGAAGAACCCTGAAAACGGGTATTGAAAGATTTGTTTTCGAACCCGAAAGATCTTGTAATGTGTATTCCGTAGCAATCGAAGAACCCTGAAAACGGGTATTGAAAGGTCTATACGTCATTCTTCCACGAAAATAAGGAAGAAGTAGCAATCGAAGAACCCTGAAAACGGGTATTGAAAGACGAAGATACGAAAGTAGAGAAATTAACGCCTTTGGAGGTAGCAATCGAAGAACCCTGAAAACGGGTATTGAAAGCTGCGCAATCCCGAACAGTTTCGCATTCGTTGCCTCAGTAGCAATCGAAGAACCCTGAAAACGGGTATTGAAAGAAAATTATTCTACACACTTTCGTTAGGTATAATGTATGTAGCAATCGAAGAACCCTGAAAACGGGTATTGAAAGGATATTTCACGTGCGACTGCGTATGCAGGGAACAATCGAGTAGCAATCGAAGAACCCTGAAAACGGGTATTGAAAGAAAAACTCTATGCCTACACCACCAACTCCGCCTCCACCGCCGTAGCAATCGAAGAACCCTGAAAACGGGTATTGAAAGTTAAATTCTCCGAGCCAGAATAAAACGACATCACGCAAGTGTAGCAATCGAAGAACCCTGAAAACGGGTATTGAAAGCCGTTTATACCCATCACAGACTGCTGGCAGTCCCAAGCCGTAGCAATCGAAGAACCCTGAAAACGGGTATTGAAAGAATATGCAAACTCATCCCATCTTTATATATTATCCATCCGTAGCAATCGAAGAACCCTGAAAACGGGTATTGAAAGAGGGATTGGGTGACCCCTCCTGAGCATTTCATAGGCGTAACAATCGAAGAACCCTGAAAACGGGTATTGAAAGGTAACTACGTTTTTGAGATCTCTCAGCCACTCTCTTGAAGCTTCGTAACAATCTCAGAACCCTGAAAACGGGTATTGAAAGTCATCTAAGAAGAGTAGTATCACAACTTTCCCGTCTGTGTAGCAATCTCAAAACCCTGAAAACGGGTATTGAAAGCAATACAAAAAGATCTCCAGCTTTGGTTTGGGGCTTGAATTAATCGCAGGGGGAAAATTAAATAATAATCAGTTGAAGGTTATGGTTATTTGCCCGCAAACTTCGTGAAGGGTGAATAGGATTGAGTTGAGGTTTATGAGCCCTCATCCAGAAAGAAATCTT
>JANXDJ010000107.1 GCA_025059545.1 Archaeoglobaceae archaeon | reverse complement strand
GCAAAACTTGCTTTTTTACTTCTTAAAGGAGATAATAGAGATTCCTAAGTGGAGAAAAGAGAGCTCTCGAGTGGGTCTGAAGGACTTAAAGCTCTGAGAGAAGGAGAGCTCATTCCAATCTCGAAGATTTTGACAGCTTTTTAGGAAGCGACGAAAGAGAGACGCTTAAGCTCTGAAGTAGGAACTTATTATGAAAGGTTTTGCGGGGATAATGGACAAGTTGAAGAGGTTGAGATCTGTTGATCTTGTATTTGAAAAGAGAGGGGGACGAGAGTGATGGTTAGTTTTTAAGATAAAAATACTATTCTAAAAGCTTTGCAGTTGCCAACAAACTCATTTTTCCCTCTCACATTTTAAATACCCATTTTCAGGGTTCTTCGATTGTTACGACTCAAACTCACCAAAACGAGACTTCTTTCAGCAATTCCTTTCAATACCCGTTTTCAGGGTTCTTCGATTGCTACGTTGAAATCAGAAAATTAAGATACTGATATGGAGACAGCTTTCAATACCCGTTTTCAGGGTTTCGAGATTGCTACCGAGTCAAGGCAAGTAGCAAGGGGAAGAGTAGCGTAGGCTTTCAATACCCGTTTTCAGGGTTTCGAGATTGCTACGTCGAAATGGCAATCGTAAATATTTCTCACGTCAATTTCTTTCAATACCCGTTTTCAGGGTTTCGAGATTGCTACCGACTTGAAGAAAGAGAACGAAGAACTGCAGAACTTTCAATACCCGTTTTCAGGGTTTCGAGATTGCTACAATCCGAAAACCAGTTTTATCTCATTCGGCACTCCAGCCTTTCAATACCCGTTTTCAGGGTTTCGAGATTGCTACCCATGAACAGAGTGGCTGGCAAGTCCCATCATCCCTCTCTTTCAATACCCGTTTTCAGGGTTTCGAGATTGCTACGGAAGTTTGGGTTAAGCAAAGAAGTTGGTTGTTCTTAACTTTCAATACCCGTTTTCAGGGTTTCGAGATTGCTACAAGCGTATTCGAATAAACGCTCAGTCGACGGATATCTAAAGCTTTCAATACCCGTTTTCAGGGTTTCGAGATTGCTACATTATGAGTTTCAAACAAATATTATCTGATAAACTCACCTTTCAATACCCGTTTTCAGGGTTTCGAGATTGCTACAGAGAGTAAAACAACAATTGATGAGTTTGCTTATGTGGTCTTTCAATACCCGTTTTCAGGGTTTCGAGATTGCTACCTACTGAACTAAAAGCACAATTCGAATCTTTTAAAAAAGTCTTTCAATACCCGTTTTCAGGGTTTCGAGATTGCTACTTATTCCTTCGCTGTCGCTGTTTATGGTCACGTATATTCTTTCAATACCCGTTTTCAGGGTTTCGAGATTGCTACAAGCTGGATGCTTATAAGGGCGTCATAGCATTGCTCGTCTTTCAATACCCGTTTTCAGGGTTTCGAGATTGCTACATCGCTGTCGGGAATCGAGCGGACTCCCGACAGAACTCTTTCAATACCCGTTTTCAGGGTTTCGAGATTGCTACTGATAAACGAGTTATAAAGGAATTGTTAATGAGTTATACTTTCAATACCCGTTTTCAGGGTTTCGAGATTGCTACTTTCCTCTTCCTCCTCAAGCGAAAGAAGAGGGAGAAGACTTTCAATACCCGTTTTCAGGGTTTCGAGATTGCTACGAAAATGGGAGTGAGAATATGGCAGAAATAAAATATGCTTTCAATACCCGTTTTCAGGGTTTCGAGATTGCTACTATTTCCAAATAAAAATCACA
>JANXDJ010000106.1 GCA_025059545.1 Archaeoglobaceae archaeon | reverse complement strand
CGGCGAAGTTCGAGGGTTCGAATCCCTCCGAGCCCAGTTTTTAATGGAAGTGTTTGAAGATTTGAGAACTTCTTATCAGAAAACCTCTTTGAAGTGAATAGATACTTGCTATCCCTTCTCGGGAATAGTTTCTCTTAACCCTTTATCTCATGAAAACTTCTCTTAAGTCATTTCCATTGGGAGATATTTAGCAAAAGTTTTCATGGTTCTTTTTAGGGTCGAAAACTTTTTTAATCGTTTCTATATGTTTTTAAGAGGCTCATGGGATTTAATCTCGATACCGACAGATTTGAATACGAGGGGGATAATAGAAAATGGGAAAAGCTAAAGGTTATAAATCGAAGGGACAGTATTTTAGTCTGTCGATCGCAGATTCAAATCCCATTGAGCTTGCATTGGAAGTTGGGGGGAATATGAAGGTAAGTTTGCAGGATCACGTGCTTGTGCCAAAGCACGAAATTTTGAAAGAAAGCGAAGCTGAGGAATTACTTAAATTACTTGGTATAAGTAAAGAGCAGTTGCCTAAGATTAAGGCTACAGACCCAATTGTTAGGGAAATAGGTGGTAAGCCAGGGGATATAATAAAAATAACTCGAAAAAGCCCAACTGCGAATTTTAGCATATTTTATAGATTGGTGATTGAATAAGGTGGTTTGTATGCTTAACACTCGTGCACTTGCAAGAGCCTATTTCACTCCTACAAGGCTTGTGAAGCATCAGATCGACTCTTTTAATCGATTCATCGATGAAGGACTGCAAAGAGTAATTGATGAGCAAAAGATCATAGAGCTTGAGGCAAAAGACACTTATATAGAGTTGGGAAGAATTAGAGTGGGAAATCCAATTGTTAAGGAAGCGGAAGGCTTACAAGTTCCATTGCTTCCAAGTCATGCTCGGCTCAGGAATTTGAATTATGCTGCACCGATCTATCTTGAAGCAACTGTTTACGACAACGGAAGACCACTTGAAACTGAATACGTTGAAATCGGAATGCTTCCAGTGATGGTAAAATCAAAGATTTGCAATCTGAGTCCTGAGAGAATAGATAGTGTTTTGGAGTTCGTGCTTAAGAAGAAAGTGGATTCTTTGAGCTATGAAGAGAAACTTTATTTGGCTGGTGAAGATCCACTGGATCCTGGTGGTTATTTTATAATAAATGGAACCGAAAGAGCAATTGTCACGTTGGAAGATCTTGCTCCTAACAAGGTTTTGCTCGAGAAAGAGGAAAAATATGGAGAAATGGTGGAAGTGGCGAAATGTTTTAGTCAGAGAGCGGGTTACAGAGCTCTGATAGTGGTTGAAAGGGGTAAGAACAACATTCTCGAAGTGACTTTCCCACAATTGCCTAAGCCTGTGAAATTTGCGATCCTCATGAGAGCTCTTGGAGTTGAGAGTGATCAGGAAATAGTTGAAATGGTAAGCACGAATCCAGAAATTATGAAATATATGCTTCAGAATATTGAAGATAACGAAGTTTCGGAAGTTGAAACTCAGGAAGATGCAATAGAATATCTTGGAAAAAGAGTAGCACCAGGACAGAGCAGAGAATATAGAATGCAAAGAGCGGAACAAGTTCTTGATCAATACTTCTTACCTCATTTGGGTATTGACAAATTAGCAAGAAGGGCAAAAGCGTTTTTCCTTGCTAGAATGGCTGAGCAAATTTTTGAACTCCATCTTGGACTGAGAAGAGAGGATGACAAGGATCATTATGGGAACCAAAGACTGAGGCTTGCTGGAGATCTTATGGAAGAAATTTTCAGAGTTGCTTTTCTC
>JANXDJ010000105.1 GCA_025059545.1 Archaeoglobaceae archaeon | reverse complement strand
GGCATACAACAACACAATTTCCACAACCATTGCATCTCTCACTTCTAACAATCAGCCCAGTTTCAGTTGCTTCAGCAAGAGGCTTAATTAGCTCTTGAAGTTTTTTAAGCTGTGCTTCGTATCCTTTTTCCTCAAATAATGGTTTGCAATCTTCAAGTTTCTTTTCTTTATTGATCAGCTTGAAAGCGAAACTCATGCAAGTCTGCTCACCACATTTTTTGCAATTTGTCTTTGGTAAAAGCTTATAGACTTCCATTGGAGTTAAAGGCATAAAAAAAGTTGCTTTCTTCCTAAAAAATTTTTCTAAGTTTTTCTAAATCAGACATTTGACAATGCCAACGCTGTAAAGGCATTGAGCACAAGAGGGTTTATTTCCATAGCAGTCCATCCCATTATCGAGAAACCAGCATCCTGTGCTATACCCACAATCTCCACACCACGGGAAATCCATTTCCGCTCTAAGTTTCTCAAATTCGCGTTTATTTTCAACAATTTTTTCAATCTCATCACTTAGATTACCCAGGATGAATTCCTCAACTATGTTATCTCTTCTGTTCACAAACTCGTTATGTGTGTATGCAAGAGACATGCATGGAGAAATAAAAGAGTCCGCTCTAATGAATATGGAATCCCTATATGGACATTCTCTATTCTCCGCTTCTCCAAAGAATTCAGGCTTAATGAAATTCACTCCATAACTTTTTGCTATCTCTTCAGCTTCTTCCAGTGCTTTTTCACTCCTCTTCGCTACCTTTATTCTTTCTTTTGCTTCCAAAATAGCGCAAAAATTCAATTTTAAAACTCCACTCAGTTCTTTTTCTTCTCCTTTTAGCATTTTAAGAAAGAAATCTTCGTCAATATGAAGAAAATCCGCATTGAGTCTTGAGCCTTCGAAATACAACGTTTTTGAGTAAAGCTCTTTGCTTGAAGCGATGAAGTTTGTTGCCATAATATTAAAACCGCTGAGAGCAATTTTTTCAGCTAAAGAGGAAAATTCTTCTAAGTTTTCGCTTGTAAGCACAACTTCTGCAATTCCTTTTCCTTTCAACCTCTCCATCTTTCGAAAGATCTTCTCGATATTCATTCCAAGCCTTAGGCTTTCGTTTATATCAAGTGAGATTCCAAATTCATCCACAGCTTCGGAAACTTCAAAAAATCTCTCATCTACCATTCCATTCGTGCTTATTGCTATTTTACCATCTAAGGAGCTCACGATCTTTAATACGTCTTCATGAAGCAAAGGTTCACCATATCCATATAGCACAAACTTCTTAGCAAGCCCATTTATTCTTTCAACAACACTCTTATCGATCTTTGAAAATTTTTTGGGTCTAAGACAATACTCACAATTCAAATTGCAGATCGTAGTTAATTCAAGCTGGATCTTCTCGATCATCCGCCCGCCACTGGAGGGAAAACTGCGATTCTATCTCCGTCTCTGAGGATCTCAATAATTTCATCCTTTAAGTTTCTACCATTCACCGTTATGATCCTGTCGTCTCTATAATTCCCTTTTTCATCCAAAACTTCCTTCAGAAAATCTTCTCCGAGAATCTTTGAAGCTGATATAAAGGCTCCTCTGAGTGTGCCATCACATTCGACTTCTATGCTCTTCCCGAACTTCTCTCTTAAAGTTGCATAGAACTCTATGCGAACCTTCACATCAACACTCTCTATCAAAACTTAAAAAATTTAGCACTTCAAAAAGGTTTTAAATCTCCAAGCAACTCGAGAGACATGCTTGAGATAAATGGTGTTCCGGTTGAAGATACATACTGCGAAGCCTTCGATGGTATATATT
>JANXDJ010000104.1 GCA_025059545.1 Archaeoglobaceae archaeon | reverse complement strand
CCCTTTTTAAACTCCCCCTCAATTTTTAGGGATGCAGTTGGTGTTACTGAAAGAAGAGCGAAAAGCTTATATTTTTGCAGTTTAGAAAATTTTTAAGTAGGTAACAATCGAAGAACCCTGAAAACGGGTATTGAAAGAGAAATACCTAAGTGGATTCAGATTTTTCTCTTTATATGTAACAATCGAAGAACCCTGAAAACGGGTATTGAAAGTCGCACAAGCGAGGACAAAACTTTTCATCATTCCATACGTAACAATCGAAGAACCCTGAAAACGGGTATTGAAAGTTCTCTCAGCTCCTTGCGCCAATATTCCACTTCTTCTGTAACAATCGAAGAACCCTGAAAACGGGTATTGAAAGCTCGCAATATTCTTCCATTATTGCCTTAATATCACTCTGTAGCAATCTCGAAACCCTGAAAACGGGTATTGAAAGGGTAATCGTTGTTATGCTGGTGGAACAGGTGCAACGGGTAGCAATCTCGAAACCCTGAAAACGGGTATTGAAAGAATGTTTTCAAAATTTTTCTTCTCATCTACTTCACCTCAGTAGCAATCTCGAAACCCTGAAAACGGGTATTGAAAGGCATTTTGAGTTTAAGCCGATAGCTTTTCCGAGTTTCGTAGCAATCTCGAAACCCTGAAAACGGGTATTGAAAGTCTTCTCCACTCGAATACATAAAGATTTTCACCTGTTAGTAGCAATCTCGAAACCCTGAAAACGGGTATTGAAAGATCTCTATCTCGTTTTATTTTAATTAGACCCATTTCGTAGCAATCTCGAAACCCTGAAAACGGGTATTGAAAGCATAATACGGCACGGGTGGGGGGTAGTGTTGAGGGTGAGTAGCAATCTCGAAACCCTGAAAACGGGTATTGAAAGTTCAGCTTGCTCAAGCCTCATATTTAACACTCCCGCAGTAGCAATCTCGAAACCCTGAAAACGGGTATTGAAAGCGTGGAACAAAAGATGCAAGCAAGTGGTATAATCGTGAGTAGCAATCTCGAAACCCTGAAAACGGGTATTGAAAGTCTTTCTGCGCGCTCGCATTACTCTTCTCTTCTTTCTCGTAGCAATCTCGAAACCCTGAAAACGGGTATTGAAAGTTCTCACACACACGATTTCGCTTTGCATAACTCTTTTGTAGCAATCTCGAAACCCTGAAAACGGGTATTGAAAGATATAGCGGAACTATTTCCAAGTTTTGCGATTGTAGTTTGTAGCAATCTCGAAACCCTGAAAACGGGTATTAAAAGTCTACCTCTTCAGCACTAAGAGCAACTGTACCAATGCGTAGCAATCTGAAAACCCTGAAAACGGGTATTGAAAGTTTAGCTGTTCGGCAAGCTGTAAAATTTTATCAGCTAACGTAGCAATCTGAAAACCCTGAAAACGGGTATTGAAAGTGCGGTATTCGTTCACTTTTTATCTTTCCGCCCAACCGTAGCAATCTGAAAACCCTGAAAACGGGTATTGAAAGAGAGCCTCGATCGCTTCACTCACTCGAGAACCATTTCGTAGCAATCTGAAAACCCTGAAAACGGGTATTGAAAGTCTAATAACTTCGTTTGGGTCGAATTCTTTCTTTCTTGGTAGCAATCTGAAAACCCTGAAAACGGGTATTGAAAGACAACGACAGGCTTGACTTCTATTGCGTCTACGAGCCTACGTAGCAATCTGAAAACCCTGAAAACGGGTATTGAAAGGTAAACAACGTTTGCACTGTGTAATACTTCTTACTGCGTAGCAATCTGAAAACCCTGAAAACGGGTATTGAAAGTCTACCTCTTCAGCACTAAGAGCAACTGTACCAATGCGTAGCAATCTGAAAACCCTG
>JANXDJ010000103.1 GCA_025059545.1 Archaeoglobaceae archaeon | reverse complement strand
AAAGCTTATATTTTTGTAGTTCAGAGAATTTTTAAGTAGGGTAGCAATCTCGAAACCCTGAAAACGGGTATTGAAAGGTCAATTTCGCCACCTGTGCCGATAATGCCGTTCTTATGTAGCAATCTCGAAACCCTGAAAACGGGTATTGAAAGCGGTTCTTATCTATTCCAAACGGTATGTGGTTGGATATAGTAGCAATCTCGAAACCCTGAAAACGGGTATTGAAAGTCACCTTTTCCAACGCACTATCCAAATCCTCCTTTTTGTAGCAATCTCGAAACCCTGAAAACGGGTATTGAAAGCCCAGAAAACTTCGTTGAACTACTGGCTAAAAGTAAGTAGCAATCTCGAAACCCTGAAAACGGGTATTGAAAGGTAGATGTTTTAAAGGCACTGGATATTCTGCGTGACGCGTAGCAATCTCGAAACCCTGAAAACGGGTATTGAAAGTGTATGGAACATCATTGTTCAAAATATAAACTTTTCGTAGCAATCTCGAAACCCTGAAAACGGGTATTGAAAGACAAGATAATATCGATATTCAATAACGATATTACAATATGTAGCAATCTCGAAACCCTGAAAACGGGTATTGAAAGGCCAACGGCCAGCAATTTGCAACCCTAAAAGTCAAACTCGTAGCAATCTCGAAACCCTGAAAACGGGTATTGAAAGATTTAGCTGGAAAGCACAACGCTGGTACCTTAATGTTGTGTAGCAATCTCGAAACCCTGAAAACGGGTATTGAAAGCACACGTCCACAACTTCAAAGTCCACGTCCTTAACCCTGTAGCAATCTCGAAACCCTGAAAACGGGTATTGAAAGATTTTCTTCACTATTGCCCACACAACTTTTTCTGCCTCTGTAGCAATCTCGAAACCCTGAAAACGGGTATTGAAAGTGGTTTTTCTTTAAAATGTTGGAAAAAGATGATAGGCGATGTAGCAATCTCGAAACCCTGAAAACGGGTATTGAAAGTTAGCCCAGTAAATCGAGAGCGCCCTTAACAAAGCCGTAGCAATCTCGAAACCCTGAAAACGGGTATTGAAAGGCCTTCGGACGTCACGTAGCGTATAACTCTGAAAAGCGTAGCAATCTCGAAACCCTGAAAACGGGTATTGAAAGATTGAAAGCTTTTCATCTTTGCTAAAGCTACGTGAAAAGTAGCAATCTCGAAACCCTGAAAACGGGTATTGAAAGTTTAGAGTTGGCTTTTTTAGTGAGTATACTGCAGTATAGTAGCAATCGAAGAACCCTGAAAACGGGTATTGAAAGTTTTCCAATCGACCCTCGGTTTGAGCATTTCCTCCAGCATGTAGCAATCGAAGAACCCTGAAAACGGGTATTGAAAGATTATTTTACGCTCCTCTTCGCTCAAATTTATGACTATAAGTAGCAATCGAAGAACCCTGAAAACGGGTATTGAAAGAAAGTTTTAACAAACACTCTTCTGCATGACGCTATTTCATCGTAGCAATCGAAGAACCCTGAAAACGGGTATTGAAAGACGAAATGGAGAAAATAAAAGAAAAGTGAGAGTTGAAAATTACAACGCTGAGAGCGAAGTTCGATGGAGATTTTAAAGAAGTTTGTGAGAAATTTTAAATAAAATAAAATTAAGTATTGTTGGGGCGGAGTATGGGAAATTGGGAGAGTATTAAGGAGGAGCTGAAGCCGAAGAAGTTGGATTACAGCGTTGTGATGATCGATACTTGAGAGGAGTTGGAGGAAGCGTCACAAAAGTTGTTCGAAATAAAAAAGGAGGACTTGGAGAGTGTTTTGAATAAATTAAAAAGTATGGTTCCAACGGGATGTTTTGTGTTAGTTTACGATAAAGAATTGAACGTTGTTGCGGAATACGACCCTGAAGAGGAAAAGAAGAAAGTAAAGAAGTCCAAAAGAAGAAAGAAATGACAAAAATTTCTTTGCTTTTTTCTAAAAAATGCTTTAAGCTGGGTCCGGAGGGAT
>JANXDJ010000102.1 GCA_025059545.1 Archaeoglobaceae archaeon | reverse complement strand
TTTATGGTGACATTGAGAGAGCAAAGGAGAGAAAAAGACAAAGATCTGGAGTTGGAAAGATGCGTGGAAGGAGATATGTGAAGAAGAAGAGCATTTTGATTGTAGTGGGTGAAGATAGAGGTATTATGAGTTCTGCAAAAAGCTTGCCAGGTGTTGATGTGGTGCTCGCAAAAGATCTTAACGTTGAACTTCTCGCTCCTGGAGCTCATCCAGGAAGACTTGTAGTTTGGACTAAGTCCGCTTTAAAAGTTATAGGTGAAAGGCTATGCTGATCAAACACTTTCTTGTTACAGAAAAATCAACTGCGGAGCTTGAAAAGAATGTTCTGACCGCAATTGTAAGTTTAAAAGCGAAAAAAGAGGACATTAAAAGAGAAGTCGAGAAACTCTTTGGTGTTGAGGTTGAAAGAGTGAACACGTTAATAACTCCGAAGGGTGAAAAGAAGGCTTACATAAAGCTTAAGCCTGATTACTCTGCTGAAGAGATCCTTTCAAAGCTCGGGGTGTTCTGAGGTGGTGGTATGGGTAAACGTATAATTTCACAAAATCGCGGAAGAGGAAGTCCAACTTACAAGGCTCCTTCGCATAAATACAAGGCTCAGATAAGACATCTACCATTCAAAGACGAAACGATCGCTGCGAAGGTAATTGATATCGTTCATGAGCCGGTGAGAAATGGACCGATAGCTCTTGTGAAATTACCCGATGGAAGCGAAAGATATGTTTTAGCAATCGAAGGTATTGGAACTGGCGACTGGATCTATGCGGGAGAAAATGTGGAAATTGCACCAGGAAATTCAACTTATCTCAAAAATATTCCTGAAGGGACGCCGATTTGCAACATTGAGGCAAGACCAGGAGATTTAGGCAGATTTGTAAGAGCAAGTGGAGCTTTTGCTTTAATTCTATCTAGAGAAGAAGACAAAGTTCTTGTTCAAATGCCATCTGGAAAGCTTAAGTGGTTCCATCCAATGTGCAGAGCGACTATAGGTGTTGTAGCGGGTGGAGGAAGAGTTGACAAGCCCTTTGTTAAAGCAGGAAAGAAGTTCCACAAGATGAAGAGCAAGGCTGGGAAATGGCCAAGGGTTAGAGGAGTTGCAATGTGCGCAGTTTATCATCCATTCGGTGGAGGGAAGCATCAGCATGTTGGAAGACCAAAGACCGTGAGCAGAAACGCTCCGCCAGGAAGAAAAGTTGGAAGCATAGCTGCAAGAAGAGCTGGAGTGAGGAGGTGATTTTATGGCTTTGAAGAGCAAGGTTGTAAGGGCTAAAGAATTTGCATATCGCGGTCTAAGCTTTGAGGAAATCCAAAAGATGTCTCTCGAGGAGTTCATGAAGATCATCCCTTCAAGAGAGAGAAGAAAGCTTAAAAGAGGGTTTACTGAGCAAGAAGAAATTCTGCTAAGAAAGCTTAGAAAGAAAGGCTCAGCAAGAACTCATTGTAGAGACATGGTTATAATTCCGGAAATGGTTGGAAAAGTTGTCTTTGTTCACAACGGCAAGGATTTCGTTAGAGTTGAGATAAAACCAGAGATGCTTGGGCACAGACTTGGAGAATTCGCTCAGACGAGGAGATTTGAGAAGCACAGTGGTCCTGGAGTAGGGGCAACGAGAAGCAGTAAGTTTGTTCCACTGAAGTGATGCTTATGGCGAGGATTGGCTATTCATACAAGCCTCAGGATGAAACGAAAGCTGTGAAAGCGATGGGCTATGAGATTCCGATGAGCTTTAAGAAGGCAATGGAGATCTGCAGAGCACTCAAGGGAAAGAAAGTGCCTCAAGCGATAGGCTTTCTCGAAGACGTTGTTGAAATGAAGAAGCCAGTTCCACTGAAAAAACACAAGAAAAAGGTTGCACACAAGAACATTCCGGGTTGGTATGCTGGCAGATACCCACAGAAGACTGCAAAGGAAATTCTGAAGGTTTTGAATAATTTAAAAGCAAATGCGGAGTATAAGGGGCTAAATGCAAATGA
>JANXDJ010000101.1 GCA_025059545.1 Archaeoglobaceae archaeon | reverse complement strand
ATGTGCTTTTACAGAGATCATGCTCTTTTTTCAGGAGATGCAATTCTGAGCGATACTACGCCGAATTTAAGCTTTTATCCTGAATTTCCTTTTGGTCTTAGGGATTATATAAAAGCTCTTCAAGAGCTGAAAAAATTGGAAGTTGAAGTTGTTTATCCCGCACATGAAAAAAAGATCTACGACTTAAACGACAGAATAGACTTCTTGATTCAACATTACACTCAGAGAACTTTGGAGGTTCTTGAACTTATAAAGAATGGTCCAATGACTGTGGAAGAGATAGCGAGAAATATTAAGTGGAGTCATGGAGACTATGGGAAGCTCAACATTTTCGATAAATTCCTTGCACTGCTCGAAACACTTTCTTATCTGAGATTTCTTAAAGAGGAGGGCAAAGCTAAAGAAACAAAAACGAGTCCAGCAAAGTTCTACAAAAATTAGGTTTTTCGACCGAAAAGCAGATCTCTAAGCCTTTCTGATTCGATCCAAGCTTTTTCGAGATCTCTTAGAAGGTCTATAATGATATCCATTTCTTGAATTGCCTTCTCGATTCCTTCATCTCCAACTTTATCGTGAAGCTCGCAGAAGGCTCTGGCTACTGTTAAGGGATTTTTAATTTTGTCTACTAAGTGTGCTATAAGCATTGTATTTTTCTCAAGTTGTTCTATCAACTTCTTTCTGTCTGTAATATCTCTTGCAACCACATGGAGTCCTATAATCTCCCCCTCTTTAATTACTGGATACATAAAAACCTCAAGCCAAATTTCTTTCCCATCTTTAGCTCTTAATAGAAGTTCAAAAGGTTCCGTTGCTTTTTTGGTATTAAAAACTTCTTCCATTTTTCTCTTAGCGATCTCGTAATACTTTGGATCTGCCAAATTAGATAACTCAGATAGTTCAATTCTTTTGTCGACTTCATAGCCAAAGAGCTCTCGAGCTTTCTTGTTCATCTTCACATAACCCTCTTTGAGATTATGATATACCAAGAGATCATTCGAATTCTCCCATAGCATATCGTATAGTTCATAAGCTTCTTTCAGCTTATCCTCAGCGATCTTTTTCGTTGTGATATCCCTGAGAAATAGGACAACCATCTGAATGTTTCCCCTCCCATCAAAAATTGGAGAGCTGAAAACCTCAAGCCAAATAACCTGATCTCTGGAAGGGGCGAGAGTTATCGAACTTTCAATCTTTCCACTTTTCATCGCCTTGATCGATGGGCAGTTATCGCATGGAGAGCGGAGATTTTGAAACACTTCAAAACACTTCTTTCCTATGATCGCTTTTCCCTTTCCAAACCAATTTTCTACTGCTTTATTCACTGAGATTATGTTCATTTTTGGATCAATAACACATATTCCATCCTGAGTCGCATCGTAGACGGCTCTCAAAAATCTTTCGTTTTCTGCAATCTTTTCAGTCCTCTTTCTGACTTCTCTACCGAGGTAAACATTGCCAATGAACATAGCAAGAAGGATAATAACACCTATAGCTATTATCTGATAGAACCATCTTGGAATAAATTCTGGCTTCACACCCAACCACTTATCCAAAGATTTGTAGTAAATCGAATTTCCGTCCCCCTTCATTTCAGCCAAGTGTTTATCGATGACAGAGAGCAAATCCTTGTTTTTTGAAGCAAACTTTAGGCTTATGGGCGAGAATATTATATTGGTGCATTCTAAACCGTATTCCTTAGCATGAAAATAACCATATAGTCTTGAAACGATTCCAAATTCAGCGTAGCCATCCCTAACTGCTTCGAGAACTTGCTTATAGTCTCCCTCTATCTCCAGTATCTCGCAATTCAACTCGAAATCCTTTGAAAGTCTCTTGAAACTTTCAGTGTATATATCTCTGCTAACACCAGCAACTTTGAGCCCCGAAAGCTCTAAAATCGAATTGTATTGGCGTTTTGCAACAATTACTCCCCAATTTGAGAGAACTGTCTCATTTGTGAAGTTAAAAAGTTTTGCTCTTTCCTCAGAATAGGCTATTGCAGTCATCAGGTCAATTTCACCGTTTTCTAACTTCTTAAGCAGATTTGGGAA
>JANXDJ010000100.1 GCA_025059545.1 Archaeoglobaceae archaeon | reverse complement strand
AACGAATCCAAGCTGAGAGATACATTCATCTGTTACTATCAGAACTCTTTTCGCTTTTTCACCTTCAAGAAATGTCAAAGCATCTTCTCCATAGACGATGAATCTTGGAGATACAAATGTCCACATAACACCACTAACCCATGTCTATCGGCAGAGAAGACATAAGCTGGCTAAATCTGTTCACCGTAGCGGTGTTTCGCATCATATATCCGAGATCGCCTTTCAATTTCAACTTACCTCTCATGATCTGGGTAGTTGGATCCACTTTGCCCATCACGATCTCTTTGAACGCTGCATATGGTCCAGATAGCACAAACCTTGGATTTTTAACGTCTCCCGGAGCTACAGCTTCTGCACGCCTCATTTCTCCATGCCAAAAATCGAGCCAGACGTAAGTTGAGGCGCCTTTTATTTCTTCAAACTTCAATTCCGCTACCTTTTTTGCAAGCTCATTCAAGTTTAATTTTGACACGTCTATATCCTGATCTACTTCAAGCCCAAGCTTTTTGACCATCTTCTCTGTAGGTGTTCCTTTATAAGCAGCTCTTCTCTCCTTTGGAATAGATACAAGCATCGAAATTAATCCACCAAGCACCTTGGGTTTCTGAAAGTCCTTCAAGGCTTCTTGATCCACTTCAATTATACAAAGGTAATCCCCTTCCCAGTTCGCTGCAACCTTCTTATATGTTTCATCGCTGTTAACCTTCTTTTTAAGCTCATCCAACCATTCCTTAGATGGAAACACAACTGCCATGTTTGTTAGTGGACATCACTGATATTTGAATTTATCGATATTGAACAGGCTTAAATATAATTAATCATAACTAATAATCTATTAAGTTTTAATTTTTTCGCTCTACTCTGAACGCATCGATCCCAGTTATAGCTCTGCCGAGGATCAGCGTATGGATGTCATCGGTTCCTTCGTAAGTGTAAACGCTCTCGATGTTCGCCATGTGCCTTATTGGAGAATAGTCTAAGCTTATTCCATTTGCCCCAAGGATCTCTCTTGCGGTTCTTGCACAAAATCTCGCAACTCTTACGTTGTTCTTCTTTGCCATCGATATTTGCTCAGGCGTCGCTTTTCTTTCATTCATCAGCTGAGCCAGGCGAAAGCTGAGAAGTTGTCCTTTCGTGATCTCGATCAGCATTTCAACGAGCTTTTCCTGAATGAGCTGGAAAGAAGCGATTGGAACTCCGAATTGCTTTCTATTCTTCGCATAATTTAAAGCGGTTTCATAGCAATCGATCGCAGATCCTAAGGCTCCCCATGAGATCCCATATCTTGCCTGATCAAGACAACTTAAAGGAGCCCTCATTCCAATCGCATTTGGTAGCCTATTCTCTTCTGGAACTCTACAATCTGATAGATAAAGTTCTCCAACGTCTCCCGCTCTCATGGAGCCTTTTTTTCTAATCACCGCTTGCTTGAAACCCTTAGTCCCCTTTTCAACGATGAAACCCTTCACCTTCCGATCTTCAACGTCTCTTGCCCATACCACTGCAACATCCGCAATGCCCGCTTCGCTGATCCAAGTCTTTGTTCCATTCAGTATCCATTCATCCCCTTTCTTTCTTGCAGTAGCTTCCATACTCGCTGGATCACTACCAACATTTGGCTCCGTTAAACCAAAACAGCCTATTATTTCTCCACTTGCAAGCTTTGGCAAATATTTCTTCTTCTGCTCCTCACTCCCATAGCTCCAAATGGGAAACATGACTAAGCCAGATGTAACAGCGACGAAGCTTCTCAATGCACTGTCTATTCTCTCTACCTCTTCGCAAACAATTCCGAAAGTTGTGTAGCTCATCCCCGGACAACCGTATTCTTCTGGAATGAACGTTCCAAGCATCCCCAATTCTCCAAACTTCTTCGCAATTTTTCTAAGATCAAGAGGCTCTTCTTCATGCCAAGCGTCAACAATTAGTGGTTTGATCTCCTTTTCAAGGAATTCTCTTATCGAATTCTTCACCAATCGATCCTCTTCGCTGAGCATTTCTTCAAGATCGTAAAAATCTGAGACCCGCATGTTTTTCGTTAAAAATTCCAAATATAACACTTTCGAAAATGTTGGAAAAAAGATAAAGGGATATAAAGGTATAAAGTTTATATTTTCACATGAACGATGTGGCAGTTATTGGCGTAGGACATTCCGTTTTTGGGACGAGAAGAGAGTTGAACATCCCTGAGCTATGTTGGGAGTCGATGAAACAAGCATTTGAAACCGCGAATCTTGAGCCAAAAGACATAGACTTTTTTGT